>CAZMEL010000001.1:0-74470 GCA_964565225.1 uncultured Thermoanaerobaculia bacterium
GTGTGAGAACGCGCTCCAGAGGGCCTCGGGAAGCGCCTGGAGAGCCAGGCCGAAGCTGGGGAATTGGCGATCCGGGTCGCCCTGGGCCGCGGCGGCCAGCCCACCGAAGTCGAGATCGAGCTCCGAAGCGGCCACCAGCACCAGGAGATCGCGCTCGAAGGGGGAGAGCCCGAAAGTGTCGGTGAGCACCTCGAGCGCGGAGGGTTGCTCGGAAGACGCGGGCACCTCGGGAGGGGGCGCCTCGATCGTGTCGGCCGGAGCGTTGGATTCCTCCGATCCGCGCCGCGCCGCGAGCTGGTAGAGCCAGTACCGGTTGCGAGCGAGCGCAGCCTCGAGATGTTCTCGGTTGTTCTGAGCCCAGCTCATGGCTCTTCGTCCTCGGTCGCAGGGGTCCGCCGGCCTGCCCTCGCTATCAGCTCGACCGTGGGGCCGGTGAACTGCTCGTAGGTCGGGCTCTCCGGATCGTCGTCGAAAGACAGCACGCTGGTGGCACCATCGACCTGCAGGCGCACGAGGTAGGTGCCCTGGACCACGTCGACCACCGGGATCACCAGGCTCGAGAGAGTGCTCGCCCGCGCCGGGGCGGCGATCGAGTAGGCCTGGGGAATCGGTGTTCCCGGCACGGAGCTCAAGAGCAGGTTCACCCGCTGGCGCGGCCCGACCGGGGGCACCACCGCCAGCGTGATGTCGGCACTGGCCAGGTCGCTGCCGGTTTCCTGGATGTTTCCCGCCTGGACGCTGTCGAGGCGGGGAACGATCACCAGCGGTGCGGGGCTCGATTCCGCCCCGCCGCGGTCTTCCGGCGGGGTGCCGATCTGGTAGGGGTGGATCACCTGCACGGCCTGGACCCCGGCCCGCAGCAGCGCGGTAGAGAGCAGGGGCTCTTCGAGGGTGAATCGAATGGCGGTGTCGGTGAGGTCGTCGATCTCGGGCTCGAAGGCCTGTTCGGCGATCCGTACGACCGTCTTCGCGCCGCGCAAGCGCTGCCCGGTGATCTCTACGGTCGAGCCCACCGCGACCGGTTGCAGAGGGTCGTCGACATCGGTCACGGAATCGACGTCCGGGGTGCGAATCGGCAGCACCAGGAACTGCCGTCGGCGGACGGGCAGAGCCGGCTTCGGCGTTTCCGCCACATCGGTGAGCAGCACCACGGATGCTCGGTAGGCCACCGAAAGGTAATGCTCGGTTTCGTTGAAGACACCATTCCACAGCTGCCCGAGCTCGGCGAGATCGAGCCCCAGGGGCACGATCCGGACCCGCTCGACCTGCTCCGCCAGGTCCGAGCCGGCGAGGAATCCGTACGATGGGTCGGCGAGGGTGTCTTCGATCTGCTCACGGGTCACCAGCGGCCAGGCATGCAGCGTGCGGAGCGTGGAGCCGAGCAGACGCTCGGGCTCGAGCTGGCCGGCGTCGCCATGGAAGCTCAGCAGGTAGTGCAGGTCGATCGCGGTCTCGGGCAGCTGGACCAGGGAACCGTCGGAGCGGCGGGTCGGCAGGTCGTTGTTGCGCAGCTGCGGGTTGGGCGTGACCTGGTAGAGGTAGAGATTGACCCCGGTCGGAGGGAGTGAGCCCGTGGATCCCGGGGGCCGAACCGTGGTGACGATGGCACCGCTGACGTCCTGCCCGATGGCCGCCTGGAGGAGGCGCCGCAGGGTGGCGGAGACCGTGGCGACCGCGAGGAAGTTGCTCATCGTCTCCGGGCCTCGTTGCGTTCGGCCAGGTAGTCGGAGAGCCCACGTTTCGGACCCACCCGCGGGCTGCGAGCTCCCGGTCGGTCGGTCGGCGGGCTGGCTCGTACCTCGATGCGTCCGATGGTCACCGAGATCGAGCTCTCGATGGGAGTTGGGTTGCCCGGAGGCCCGGAGGCGCGTTCTCGCAGAGGTTGCAGGCCCCCGATCGTTCGATCTACACGGTCTCCGCTGCCTTCGTTCGTCTCCGGCCGAAGCGCTCGTATCTCCGGCGATCGCAGTCGAGAAGCCCCGCGATCGGGGGTCTCTCGTAGGAGGGCTCGTTCCATCCGCTCTGCCCGGCCCTCCGAGCTTTCTTTTGCGGCCGCCGGGCCTGCGACAGGAGCGTCCGAGCCCGTTTCGGTACGGAATGGAGGGAGGTCGCGCGCGGCTGCCTTTCGCGGGAGAGCCGGCTCGACGAGCCTCGGGCGGCCCTCCGGACTCTCGTCCGCGGCTGTCGCTCGTCGGGGAGTCTGGGTTTCGCTGGTCGAATCCGAGGTGGGGCGGACGGAAGGCAGCCGCTCGCGCACGTCCAGCCGTTCGCCATCCTGGCTCCGGGTCGGAGGGCGATCGGTCGCCGGTGCCGGGTCGAGAAGGCGGACCGAAGAGTCGGGAGCTCCGGAGGAGAGGGTCTGCCTCGGGGGTCCCGCGTTCCGCTCGGCCGTCGGCGGAACGGTGCGCGAGGGCCTCGACGGCTCGAGGGATCCGGTTGAGCCGGGGCGCTGGCGAGGCTGTTCGTGGGCCTGGTCGGCCGAGGTCCGAGGAGCCGCGAGGGGTCGAGCCCCGATGAGCTCTTCCGAGGGCGCCCCGACAGTTTCCCTGAGCCCTGACTCGAAGGGTTGTCGAGACCGGGGCTCGAGCGTCGGCAGCTCGCCTCGGGACCTGGAAATCAGGCGATCGAAGAAGGTGCTCATGCTCCGATCATCTCCAGGTACAGGCGTCTTCGTTCGGGAGCCATGGCGAGGAGGTCCCTTTCGGCCCAGCCGTAGGCGGAAGCCAGGGAATGGACCTCGTACGGCACTCGGCGCGAAACAGCGGCGAGGCGATGCCAGAAGCACCCACCGACGTCGAGAAGGGCTCGCCAGCCGAGCTCACACTCCGGGCACTCGACCTCGACGAGGATCTCGCCGAGGGGGTCGGTTTCTGCCACGGCCGCTTCGAGCGCTTCGAGCTCCGTGTCCGACAGCTGCTCGAAAGAGATTTCCTCGCGGCTGCGGTGGGCGGCCACCAGGCAACGTTCCAGCAGATCCAGCCGGGCCTCCTGCGGGGTGCTGGAGGGAGGAATGGTTGCCAGGTCGAGGCTGGTAGGGGCTCGGAATCGCAGAGTGAGGTCGTGCAGCTGCAGCTCACCGCCGGCCTCCTGGGGCCCGTTCGGCTCGGCTCCGGCTCGCAGGTCGTCGACCGAGAGATCGACTTCCAGCTGTTCCTGGCAATGTGGGCACCGGGCCGTGAGCTCCAGGCTCGGACCGAAGGTTTCGTGATAGAGCTCGAGCAGAAGAGCGTCTCGCTGACCGACGGGAAGCAGGCTCAGGTCTTCCCACGAGCGCTCCGGAAGAGCGAACGCCAGGGGCGCGAGAGCCTGTTTCGAGGCGGTGTCAGCAGAGGTCCGCTCCCAGATCTCCAGCATGTCTCGTGCGGAGAGGGGACGCATGGGGTGGACCTCCTAGAGGGCAGGTTCTGTCGGCTCGTTCACCGCGACATCCCGTTCCCAACCCTCGTTCTCGAGGGTCAACATCTGGATGGCTACGGAATTGTCGTTGGCGTCGAGGTCCGGTAGGGCTTCGTACTCCGAGGGCCAGCAACGCAACACCCGGTAGGCGATGGCCAGCTGCCCTGCCTCGTTGTACATCTCGATCGTGATGTCCTTGCGAAAATCCGCCAGCGAGACCTCGGCTCCGAGATTGGCTCCGAGGTCCCACACCTTGGCGGCCCAGCTCTCGAACTCCGGATCGTGGGTCACCCCGCGTTCCAGAGTGATCGCCTCGAACTTGGATTGCCCGGGCGACTTGCGAACGGTCGAGGGGTCGCCACCCTCGCGATGCTCGACCACCTCCGTGGTTCGCTTCAAGGCCCCGACCTTGCTCACCCCGGCGACGAAGCGCCCGTCCCACTTCACGCGAAACTTGAAGTTCTTGTAGGGGTCGAATCGTTGTGCGTTGACACTGAATTGCATGAGGTCCCCTCCTCCCGGAGTTCCGGAGCTAGGCCTGTACCTGGTTCGCGAGTTGCTGGATTTGAAGGATCACGAACTCCGCCGGCTTCAGCGGTGCGAAGCCCACGAGGATATTGACGATGCCGCGGTCGATGTCGTTCTGGGTGGTGGTCTCGCTGTCGACCTTCACCAGGTAGGCTTCCTGGGGGGTCTGGCCCTGAAAGGCACCCTGCCGGAAGAGGTTCTGCATGAACGCTCCGATGTTCAGTCGCAATTGCGCCCACAGGGGTTCGTCGTTGGGCTCGAAGACCGCCCACTGGGTTCCGCGATAGAGGCTCTCCTCGATGAAGAGCGCCACGCGGCGCACGGGGACGTACTTCCACTCCGAGGCAAGGCGGTCGTCTCCCTGGCGGGTACGAGATCCCCAGATCACGGGCCCTACCGCGGGGCGGGTGCGGAGGGCGTTGATCCCGAGCGGGTTGAGCTCTCCGTTCTCCGGATCCGTCATCGGAACCGACAGCCGGTTGGTGCCGTTGATCGTCGCCTCGAGCCCCGCGGGGGCTTTCCACACGCCTCGTGTGGTGTCCGTTCGAGCGAAGATTCCGGCCATGGCGCCGCAGGGTGCGAAGTCCTCGATCTGGTTGTCTCGCAGCGGGTTGGGTTTGCGTAGGCGCGGAAAGAAGAGCGCGGCGTTCTTGCTGGTCGAATCGATATAGGTGGCCAGGCCTTCTTTGGCCAGCTCTTTGCTGGTCCAGTCGGTCGGAGGATCGATGATCAGCATCGCTCGCCGCCGCTCGCAGTAGCTGGCCGCGGTGGCGAGCAGGGTGCTTTCCGACGCATAGTCGATGTTCCCGTTGCTTTTGTAGGGAGGAATGCAGAGCAGGTTGAAGAGATCGGTGTCTTCGAGGGCGAAGAGCCCGGTCTTGTCCGCCTCCGATCCGATCACATCATCCGCCGAGAGGTTGCCGCCATCGTCTCCCGGTGTCGCGACGGGGCTCGACAGGCTCGGGTCGTCCCAGATGTCGTCACCCGGGCCGGGATCGCCATGGGCAATCACGGCGGAAGGCAGGTCGCCCGTCACCCGAACGAACTGTGAGCTGTTCTCCAGAACCCGGTCGACCCGGCGAGGGCTCTCGACATAGGTGACGTTGGGGAAGGATTCGATCGTGCCGGTGGCGCCGTCTCGCACGGTCAGGTTGAAGACCTCGCTCAGAGGCACACCGAGGTTGTCTGCGGCCGCTTGCAGCACATCTTGATCGATTCGGGCACGCAACAGATTGGCCCAGGTGCCGAACGAAGCCGCCTCCAGGGAGAGCCCCGTGACGGTGCTATCGAGCTGTGCCGTCGCCGTTCCGGTCGAGCTCTCCAGGCGTACGATCACGGCCTGGCTGCCGCCGTTGAGGTAGAAGTCTTGCACCGAGAAGCCCAGGTAGCTCTCGACCCAGAGGCCTCCGAAGATCCGCTCGAAGTCTGCAAAACTGTTGATCACCACCGGAGTGGAGACCGGCCCGCGCAACGCCAGGCCGACAAATGCGGTGATCGAGGTGGCTACTCCGGTGATCGTGCGAACCCCGCTGGGGATCTCTTCGATGTAGACACCGGGATACGTCGGATTGACAGGCATCTTTCATTATCCTCCGCTAAAGGATCGCTTCTGTTCGTTCCCACTCGAGGTCATGGCGAAACCATTTCATCGAGGCGAGAAAACAATCGATTTTCACTTCGGTCTACGTGCCGTACGGCCTGCGTACATTGCTCGATACTCTGGATCATCTACAGGCAATCAAGAAACTAGAGCGAAAACAAAAGTTTTCAATTCTGATCTCTCGATTGGCTTCGTCGTGGTGTCGATGTCCTGATTGGTTGCATACGATGAGGAAAGCGGAGCTACGTAGAGAAATCGGCAAGAGAGCTCGGGTAGGCCGGTGGGTACCGGGCCTCGTCCACCCACCTGGTCCACCGGTCTGCTGAAACGCCGCGCACCGCCCGGCGACACTTGACAATCTGGACCAAGTTGGTCCAGTATCGATCTCTCGCAGTTGAGATTCTGTCTCGATAGCTTCCGGAGCTTGGTGGCGACCTTGCCACTCGGCTGGGTCCCTACTACTCGAGAGGTACTTTCTTTGCGCACTCGCTCTTTCCTCTTCTTGCCGCTGCTGCTCGGCGCTCTGGTCGGCTGCGCGGCGCCCGAGTCCCAGGACTCTCCCGCCCCCGAAGAAGCCCCCACTTCCCAAGAGGTCAATATCTTTTCGGCTCGTCACTACGACACGGACCAGTCGCTCTATGATCGTTTCACCGAAGAAACCGGAATCGAGGTCAACCTCATCGAAGGCGACTCGGCGGCTCTTCTCGAGCGTTTGCGTCGGGAAGGAGAGGAGAGCCCGGCCGATCTGTTCATCACTGTCGATGCCGGGCGTCTCCACCAGGCGGAGCAGGCGGGCGTCTTCCAGCCGGTGGAGTCGGAGATCCTGTCCGGGCGAGTACCGGCGCATCTGCGGCATCCCGAGGGGTTGTGGTTCGGTCTGACCAAGCGAGCCCGGGTGATCGTCTACTCTCTGGAGCGGGTCGAGGAGGGTGCGATCTCGACCTACGAGGAGCTGGCCGATCCGAAGTGGAAGGGCAAGGTCTTGATCCGCAGCTCGTCGAATATCTACAACCAGAGCCTGGTCGGCTCGATCCTCGCCGCCGCCGGAGAAGAGGCGACCGAAGAGTGGTGCCGCGGAGTGGTCGCCAACATGGCGCGGCGGCCCCAGGGAGGAGATCGCGACCAGATTCGTGCCGTGGCTGCGGGCGAGGGAGATCTGGCGGTGGTCAACACCTACTACCTGGCCAAGATGCTCGCCTCGGACGCCAAACCCGAAGACCGGGAGGCGGCTGCGAAGCTAGGAGTCGTCTTCCCCGACCAGGGGGGCCGCGGAACACACGTGAACATCTCCGGTGCCGGTGTGGTGCGAGGCGCACCCAACCCCGAGAATGCCAGGCGCCTTCTCGAATTCCTCACCGGGCCGGAAGCGCAGGCGGTTCTCGCCGACGGCAACAAGGAGTACTCGGTAACCCCGGGTGCGACCCCGGTTCCCGAGCTCGAAAGCTTCGGAGCGTTCGAGGAAGATTCTCTCGACGCCTCGACTTTCGGAGCCAACAACAAAGACGCTTTGATGCTGATGGATCGCTGCGGTTGGCGGTGATTCGGAAACGGCTTCCGAGCCCGGCTTCCCTCTGGATCGGTGGGGTGACGGCTCTCGTCATCGTTCCGATCGTTTTCGTGGTCAGTCGTATCGGCGCCGATTCCGGAGGTCTGTGGGAGCACCTCCTCGCAACCGTGATGCCCGGGTATGTCCGGAACACCCTGTGGCTCGGTCTCGGGGTCGCGTTTTTCACCACCACGATCGGCGTCGCCACGGCCTGGTTGGTGACGCTCTGCCGGTTTCCGGGCCGCACCACGCTGCGCTGGGCGTTGCTTCTTCCCCTGGCCATCCCGGCCTATCTCGGAGCCTACGCCTACACGGATCTCCTGCAGTTCAGCGGGCCGGTCCAGACCTGGTTGCGAGAACTGTTCGGCTGGTCCGCTCAGGACTACTTCTTTCCCGAGGTACGGTCCCTCGGTGGTGCGGTGGTGATCTTGTCGCTGGCGCTCTACCCGTACGTCTTCCTCGCCGCGCGTACCGCCTTCGTGGAGCAGTCGGTCTGTGTTCTGGAGGTGTCGCGGACCCTCGGCCTCGGACCCTGGGCCAGCTTCGGTCGGGTGGCCCTTCCCCTGGCCCGACCGTCGATCGTCGCCGGGCTGGCGCTCGTGTGGATGGAGACCCTGGCCGAGCTCGGAGCGGTGCAATACTGTGCGGTCGACACGTTCGCCACCGGCATCTATCGCACCTTCAAGCTTCCCGACCCCCACGCCCTCACCGCCGCCGCGCAGCTCTCGGCCTGTCTGCTGCTACTCATCGGTCTGCTGCTAGCGACCGAGGCCATGGCCCGGCGGTCGGCTCGTTTCCACCACACATCGATCCGTTACCGCGAGCTCCCTTCGTGGCGTCTCGAGGGCCTGCGTGCGGGCCTCGCCTTCGTGGCGTGTGGTCTGCCGGTCCTGTTCGGCTTCGGCATCCCCTTTCTCCTCTTCGTCACCAAGACCTGGCGAGCCGGGGACGCCCGGGCGCGCGAGACCTTTCTCGAGATCGGGCGCAACAGCCTGGTCCTGGGCTCGATCTCGGCCGTCCTGGCCGTGCTCCTCGCCCTGGTGGTGGCCTACGGATGTCGCCTCGAGCCTTCCTGGCCGAACCGGATGATGGCCCGGCTGGCCGGTATCGGCTACGCCCTTCCCGGTGCGGTTGTGGCGATCGGTCTTCTCGGCCCTCTGGCCTGGCTCGGCCGCGGCCTGCAGGACCTGCTCGGCCTCGAGACCGGCCTGCTGCTGTCCGGCACGGTCGTGGCCCTCGTCTACGGCTACCAGACCCGATTCCTGGCGGTCTCGTTGCATCTCGTCGAGGCCGGAATGACACGGATCCGGCCGAGTGTCGACGCCGCGGCACGCACTCTCGGTGCGACGTCGACAAAAATGCTCGGTCGGGTACATCTTCCGATGCTCCGGGGCACCCTCCTGGCTGCCGGCCTGCTCGTCTTCGTCGACGTGATCAAAGAGCTGCCGGCGACGCTCATTCTGCAACCCTTCGATTTCGACACGCTGGCCGTCCGGGTCTACCAGCTGGCGTCCGACGAACGCCTCGACGAAGCCTCCACCGGTGCCCTGGCGATCATCGTGGTCGGCCTGCTGCCGGTGATCCTGCTGTCGCGGATGCTCGACGGCGCACGGCCCGGTGCCGGGAGCGGAGAGTCCGCAACCTCGGCGCCTACCGATCGCATGGGGCTGGAGGTCCCGTGACATTACCGCCATCGATACGCCGCCCTGGCCTGAGGGTAACCGGAGTCTGCCATCGCTTCGGTCCCATCGTAGCGGCCGACGACGTAGGCCTGGAAGTGCGGCCGGGGGAAGTGCATTGCTTGCTCGGCCCGTCGGGCAGCGGGAAGTCCACCCTGCTACGACTGATCGCCGGGCTCGAAAGGCTGCAGGCCGGCTCGATCTCGATCGGTGACGTGCCGGTGGCGACCGGAAACGGAGTCCACGTGCCTCCCGAGAAGCGGTCGGCGGGCTTCGTTTTTCAGGACTACGCCCTCTTCCCCCATCTCGACGCCCGGGGCAACGTGGCCTTCGGAATGACCCGGGGGACGAAGCGAGAAAAGCGGCACGCGGCCGACGAATGGCTCGAGCGGGTAGGCCTCACCAGCCACGCAGGTGCCATGCCCCACACTCTCTCCGGCGGCCAGCAGCAGCGCGTGGCCCTGGCCCGTGCTCTGGCCACGGAGCCCGAGGTGATGTTGCTCGACGAGCCTTTTTCCGGCCTCGATCAGCAGCTCCGATCCGAGGTGCGCGGGAAAACCCTCGAGCTGCTGCGGGAAGCCGGCGTGGCCACCCTGATGATCACTCACGACCCCTGGGAAGCACTTTCCACCGGTAACCAGGTGAGCGTGATCCGCGTCGGCAGGATTCTGCAGACCGGAACCCCCGAGGATGTCTATCGCCGTTCGGCAAGCCGCCAGGTCGCCGAGATCTTCGGCCCGGTCAACCGCTTCTCGGCCACTGCCCGAAGCGGCAGGGCTCCCTCGCCGTGGGGAGAGCTCGAGGCCACCGCCGACGGCACCCCTCTCGACGGTCCCGTGGAGATCCTCGTCCGCACCGACTCCCTGATTCTCCATCGCCGCGGCACCGCGGCCGCGTCCCAGAGGACCGTCCCGGGAACGATCGTCGCCGTGTCGACAGCCGGCTCGCTGGCGACCCTCCGGGTCGAGCTGGATGAACGTCTGGTGGAAGCACAGGAGCTTGCGCGCGGCCGCTGGCGGGTCGGTGAGTCGGTCGAGGTCGGCCTCGAGAAGGGCGGCGCGTGGGCCCTGCCGGTCGCTCCAGGCTAGTAGCTCCCCGGTAGGATGAGGATGACCCGCAGACCGCCCAGCGGCGAGCTGTCGAGTTTCATCTGACCGCCGTAGAGGTTCGTGATGTCACGTACGATGGTCAGGCCCAGGCCCGATCCCGAGCGCTCCTGATCCAGGCGTACGCCTCGGCGGAGGGCGTTCTCTCTTTGGGCGGCATCGAGGCCCGGGCCGTCGTCGTCGATACAAAGTCGAATACATGAATCTTCTTCTTTGCGCTCGCGATCCCCTTCGTGCTCACAGGGGACCTGCTCTCCCTTGAGCTCGATCCGACCTTCGGCAAACCGCCACGAATTGTCGATCAGATTGCCGAGTACCTCTTCCAAGTCGGCCACGTTTCCGCGGAACTGAAGCTCCTCCGGCACGTCACTGACGAAAGCCACTTCCTTGTCCGCATGGAGACGCATGAGGGTGCGTGCCAGGCGGTCCACGGAGATTTTCACTTCGCAGTAGGTGTAGGACCGAGGACCGATGGACGCCGCCCTCGAGCGGGCCAGGTGGGATTCCACATAACGCCGTAGGGTCTTGGTCTGTTGTTGGATGATCTCGGCGGTTTCATCGTAGCCGGCATACTGCAGGCGCTCGGCTTCGTTGGTCACCACCGCCAGGGGAGTCTTGAGGGAGTGGGCCAGATCCTCGGCGTCGGCCCGTGCCCGTGCCACCGTCCGCTCGCTGTGGGTGATGAGCTCGTTGAGCTCGTCCACCAGGGGCCGGACCTCGGCCGGGAAGCGGCCGGTGAGCAAATTGGATTGGCCCATACGCATGACGTGAAGCCGATCTTTGATTTCTTTCAAGGGTTGAAAGCCTCGCCTGACGCTCAGGTAACCGAGAACCATCGACAGAACGGCGGCGAGAATCAGAACGGGCTCCAGATACTTCAGCGCTCGCTCCTCGAACGCGTGGGCGGGGTCGAGAACCATCTCTTCTGCGGCCACGGTGAGATGGAAGCGCATGTCGTCGAATGGGATGCTCTGGCGCAGGGCCGGCAGCTTGGGACCGTGGACCTCGCCTCCCGAGGAAAGCCGGGCGGAGGGTAGGTGATGAGAGTCTTTGGGCGCCTTCACGATCAGGAGGCTGCCGTTCAGAGAGGCGGAACGCAGAATGGGGGCCGGCACCGCGGATGGATGGTCGGAGTGGAGGTCGAGCTGCCAATAAAGCCCCGAGGTCGGGATCTGGAAGCGTGGATCCAAAATGTGGATGGCGATGCGAGGGCGGTCCTCCTTGAACGAGATAGCTTCGGAGACCTGTTGCATGTAGACCTCGAGGCTGCCCCGATGGCGGGCCTTCATATGGCTCTCGAAGAGCTTGAACGAAACGGAGAGCCCCACCAGCAAGAGACCCAAGCCCCAGAGGATCGAGCCCACGAAGAGATACCTACGCAAGGAGGTGGGTTGCTTCATAGATCTCCCAGGCGATAGCCCACACCGCGGACGGTGGTGATCAATTTGGTGCCCAGCTTGCGTCGCAGGCGGGCGACGAAAACCTCGATGGTGTTGGAATCCCGGTCGGCATCCTGGGAGTAGATGTGCTCGACCAGCTCCGTGCGGGAGATGGCCCGTTCCGGATGGTGCATCAAATAGGCGAGGAGTCGATACTCCAGGGCCGTGAGCTTGACCGCCAGGCCGTTCTTGGTGACTCTGGTGGTGCGGGTGTCCAGGAGGATGGAACCGTGCCGCAGCTCGGAGCCGAGAATGCGTCGACTGCGGCGTAAGAGAGCCCGGACTCGGGCCAGAAGCTCCTCCATCCGGAATGGCTTGGTCAGATAGTCGTCGGCGCCTGCATCGATCCCTTCCACTTTCTCGTGCCAGCTATTTCGGGCGGTCAGGACCAAGATCGGCCGGTCCATGCGTTCAGCGCGCCAGCGCCTGAGCACGGTCAGGCCGTCGATCCTGGGTAGGCCGAGGTCGAGAATGACGATGTCGAAGGGCTGGTGGAGGCCCTGGTAGAGAGCTTCTTCCCCATCCGGAGCCACGGTTACCGCATACCCCGCTTCTTCCAAGGCGGTCCGGAGCTGCTCAGCAAGGCGGGGTTCATCTTCGGCGACGAGGATGTGCATAGGAGGTCCCTTAGTTTGGACGACTGATACCCAAAGGGTACTCGACCAGCGGCCTCTAGTGAAGATGAATCGTTTCTGAACGAGCTGTTCAGGGTGTATTCAGGTGGACTTGCGTACAGTTTGCCCTGTCCATTAAGAATGAAAAGACGAATAGGTGCACTCCTGTGACGAAAGAGACTTCGACACGAAAAAAGCCGGACGCGGGACTGTCGGGTAGATTTTCCCGCTGGATCGTTGGCCATCCCGGCCTGGCTTTGATCTTGGCCTTGGCGATTGCCGTTCCTGCCGCCGTCGGACTTCCACGGATTACCTCCGACTTCACCCATCGGGGATTCTTCCGCGCTGAAGATCCCCTGCTGCTGGCCGTGGACCAGTTCGAGCGCCGCTTCGGCAACGACGATTCGGTGGTGCTCTTGATCCACAGCCCTTCCGGCATTTTCGATCGTGAATCGGTCGAGCTCCTGCACGAGCTGACCGAACGGATGTGGCGGGTACCCGAGGTGATCCGGGTGCAATCCCTGAGCAACTTCCGTTGGGTCCATGCCACGGGCGACGAAATCGAGATCGAGCCCTTGCTGCCCGAGCCCTTGGCGCCCGGAGATCAGCCCCTCACCCCGGAGTTCCTGGCCCAACGTCGGCAAGTGGCCCTGGAGCACGAGCAGCTTCCCGGTTGGTTGGTGAGCGAGGACGGAAAGACCACGGCGATCTTCGCCTATATCCGGCCCGGCATCGACACCACTCCGGACATGCCACTGATCACCTCCACGGTGGAGGAGATCGCGGCCGAGGTGCACGGACGAGGTGGTGACCACCAGCTCTACGTCACCGGTCGAGCGGCGGTGAATGCCACCTTCAAGCGCAGCATGCAGGCGGATATGCAGTCCCTGGTGCCCTTGGTCTTCTTGCTCACCCTGGTCTTCCTCGGCCTGGCCTTCCGCCGGGTGGGCGGAGTGCTGCAGCCCTTGATCGTCATTCTTTTCTCGGTGCTGGCGGCCATGGGCCTGATGGGTTGGCTCGATCTGAAGATGACCAATACCACCTCCATCCTGCCGCAGATTCTCATGGCCATCGTCGTGGCGGATTCGGTGCACGTGCTGAGCACCTTCTACGAGCGCCTCCGAGCCGGGGCCGAGCGTCGGCAGGCGGCAATCGACGCGCTGACCAAGAATGTGAGACCCACTCTACTGACCACCATCAGCACGGCCGTGGGTTTCTTCTCCTACGCGCCCTCGGCCATCTTGGCGGTGGCCAGTCTGGGAATCGCCGCCGGCCTCGGCACCATCTTGGCCTGGCTCTTCACCTATCTGGTCTTGGGGCCCATGCTAGCTGTGCTGCCCGTACGTCGCCCCAGAACCCGGGCGGACCGGGCCGAAGACGAAGGTGATGCCGGCGAGCCCGCGATGCCTCGCCGCCGGGCTTTTGTCACTTTCTTGGATCGTCGCTGCGTGCCCCTGGTGATCGCTGGCTTCGTGTTGGTGGTCGTGTCCTTCGTGCTCAGCCTGGGTAATACGGTGAATTCCGATCCCTTCGGGTATTTCAAGAAGGGCACCCCCGTGCGCACGGCCAACGATTTTGCCGAGGAGCATCTGGGCGGGGTCAACGGGGTCGAGATCGTGATCGAAAGCGGCAGTCCGGAAGGGGTGAAGGACCCCGAGTTCCTGCGCCGGGTAGCGGCTTTCCAGGCCTGGGTGGACGAGCAGCCGGGGGTGAACAAGACCGTTTCCCTGATCGACATCCTGCGCCAGACCCACCGCGCCCTGCACGGTGGCGGTGACGAGCACTATCGCCTGGCCGACACTCGGGAAGAGGTGGCCCAGGAGATTTTTCTCTACACCATGAGCCTGCCCCAGGGCATGGACATCAACGACCGCCTGACCGTGGAGAACGATGCCTTGCGCATGTCGGTGCTGTGGACCGTCCGCCGCTCCGAGGACTTCGTGCGGGAAGCGGCGCGACTACAGGCCAAAGCCAAGGAAATGGGCCTCGACACCGTCACCACCGGAAAGATGATGCTCTACCAGAGCATGAACGGCTATGTGGTGGATTCCTTCCTCACTTCCATCTCCATTGCCATGGTGCTGATCAGCCTGCTCTTGGTGGTGGCCCTGCGCTCGGTGTGGCTCGGCGCCTTGGCCCTGGTGGCCAACGTGGCGCCGCTCGTGGTGGGCGGCGCCTTGATTCGCCTCATGGGTCAACCCCTCGACGTGGGCACAGTGATCGTGGCCAGCGTCTGTCTGGGCATCGCGGTGGACGACACCATCCACTTCTTGGCGGACTTCGAGCGCTGGCGGGCCAGGGGGTTGAAGGTGCGGGAAGCCACCCTGCAGGTCTTCTACCACACGGTGCCGGCCCTGCTGACCACGACGGTGATACTCGTCGCTTCCTTCGGCATCTTCGCCCTGGCCGACTTCACGCCCAATCGCAACTTCGGAGTCTTGACCGCGGGCGTTCTCGGCACCGCCTTGATCATGGACATCACCCTGCTCCCGGCCATGCTCCTGGCCTTCGATCGGCGAGGTGAATCGAAAAAAGAAGCAGCCCGCACCGAGACGGATTTGGTGACCGGTGAGCCGGTCACGGAAGGGTCCCTATCGTGAGCGTACAGACTCCTCACAACGGCTCGCCGTCGGCCGGTCCCCGCTCGGGAGCCGCGTCCGTGGCCTGGCTGCGGCGCCAGTTCATGCATCCCACGGGGTGGGGCGGCCGCCTGGCCGGTTGGGTGATGGCGCGCAAGAACGCGGCGATCAATCGGAAGGCGGTGGAGGTCTTGAATCCCGGTCCCGGAGCTCGGGTTCTGGAAATCGGTTTCGGACCCGGGGTGGCCATCGCGGAGCTCGTGAAGCGAGCGGCCCGGGTGGCCGGTATCGACCATTCCGAAACCATGGTGGAGGCCGCGGCCTGGCGCAATCGCGACGCCATCCGCGCCGGTCGCTTGGAGCTGGTCCACGGCTCCGCGGACGAGCTGCCCTGGGAGGCCGGAGCGTTTACCCACGCCCTGATGGTGAATTGTCTCTATGCCTGGTCCGACCAGGCCGCCGAGATCCTGAAAGAGATTCAGCGGGTGCTCGACGACGACGACGGTCGGGTCTTGATCGGTGTGCGCATGACCACAGGAGAGGATGGTATGCGTTCTCCCGGGGCCGGGGCCGAAGCCATCGCCGGTATCGAGGTCGGATTGCGGCAGATCGGCTACGAAGAGGTGGAAGTCACCCGCCACGCCGTGGGGAGCCGTGAGATGTCGGCGATTTGCGCTTGGCGACGGGCGCGAGCCGGAGCCGGTGGGGAGAAGAGCCACATTGAAACCACAATCGAGTCGAGATGACGTTTTCTGTCGAGCCTAAATCCATGACCATACGGAGCCGAAGGGCCATGTTTATTCAGCCTTGTAATTCTCAGCCTCGAAATCGAACCCCCCGAGGTCGGCGATCCCGGACCGGACTCTCGATCTCGGCGGCCCTGCTCACCGCCCTTGCCCTGGTGCCGGTCACCGGTGCGGATACCCCGGGCATGGAAGTCGGAGCGGTCAAGGGTGATGCCGAGGCCCGCGGTCTGGCGGTGGCCGAGCAGATGCGCGAGATGCGCCGGGGTTTCGGCGGTGAGTCGTCCGCAATGGAGCTGGTGTTGATCAACGCTGCCGGTGACGAGGTGACGCGGCGTATGGCTTCCCGCACCCTGGAAATGGAAGACGACGGTGATCGCTCCCGGATCACGTTCAAGTGGCCGGCGGATGTGGAGGGCACGGAGCTGCTCACCTGGAGCCATCGCCAGGGGGCCGACGACCAATGGCTCTATCTGCCGGCGATCCAGCGCGTGAAGCGCATCAGCTCGCGCAACAAATCCGGCTCATTCATGGGCAGCGAGTTTTCCTACGAGGATTTGGGCAGCCAGGAGGTGGAGCAATTCACCTACCGCTATTTGCGGGAAGAGAAGCTCGGCGGCCGCGACACGGTGGTCATCGAGCGCTACCCGGAAGACAAGCTCAGCGGCTATGCCAAGCAAGTGGTGTGGTACGACATGGAATACGGTCGGCCGGTGCAGATCCACTACTTCGATCGTAAGGAAGAGCTTCTGAAGATCTCTACCTTTGGCGATTTTCGCAAGCTCGGGCAGTGGTGGCGCGAGCATCGGATCGAAATGTCCAACGTCCAGACCCACAAGAGATCGGTGATCACTTGGCAGAGCCGCACCTTGGAAGAGGAGCACACGATCTTGGATTTCGAACGAACCGCTTTGGGTGATTGATTCCCTGAATCGAGCATAAACCGACATGAGCCTGTGTGATCAAGAACCGTGCCGCCCGGCAGGGCGGCGATGGGGAATCCTCGCCTCTATCGCCCTACTGGGCGCTCAGGGAGCCGGATTCGCCTGCGGCGAGGAAGGGGCGACGCCCTTCTGGTCCGTCAAGGGAGAAACGGCGCTCGAAGCCCGTGCTTTCAACGGCGACGGAGATTCCCGAACCGAAGATGTCGGTCTGGCCCTCACCGGTCGATTGGAGGCCAAGGGCTCGCGGGGTCCGTGGCGGAGCCAAGTGCGACTCTTCGGTCGTGCGGACGCCATGGACTCGGATCGGCGCCTCGCGGTGGTGGAGGAGGCGTGGGTGGAGCACCGTCGGGGACGTTGGCAGTTCCGTGCCGGCGTCGAGCTCTTCAACTGGTCGGCCACCGAGGCCTTCCACCCCGCGGACGTGGTCAACAGCCGAAATCTGGACAGCGACTTGGAGAGCCTCGAGAAATTGGGTGAGCCCATCATCGGTACCATCGTGCGGATTCCGGCGGGTGAGGTCTCGGCCTTCTACCTGCCCGTGCGAGTGGATCCCGAGTTCCCGTCCGCGAAGTCTCGCCTCAGCTTTGCGCCGGCCGGTTGGGAGGTGGAGGAGCCTCTGTGGATCGGCTGGGACGGTGAGGCGGACGACGGCGAT
Organism: uncultured Thermoanaerobaculia bacterium; assembly: GCA_964565225.1. GTDB lineage: Bacteria > Acidobacteriota > Thermoanaerobaculia > Multivoradales > J023 > CAZMEL01. The sequence continues at coordinate 16,830 of CAZMEL010000001.1, forward strand.
TTCGGCGATCAGTGGTTGGTGCGGGTGCTCCAGAGCCGCGGCCCGGCGGATTTCGACTTCCACGTTCTGCGTCACTTCGATCGAAGCCAGCCGGTTGTGCTGGTGGACCCGGAGCGGCAGAGTGTCCAGCCCGTCTTCCTGCCCGTGACTCAGATCGGCGGCACCGTCCAAGCGGTGCTCGGCTCCTGGGTGGGCAAGTTGGAGTGGTCTCATCGCACTTTCGAGTCCGGGTCATTGGCCCTGCCGGGATCGGGCACGGTGACAGTGGATCAGCCGGACCACCAGCAGGTGGCCATGGGGGTGGAATACGGCACCAATACAGACGCGGGGGCCACGGGTACCTGGTTTCTGGAAGCCCAAGGGGTGCTCGGTGTGGACGAGGACGAACGAGCGAGTCTTTCCACTTTTCAGCGGGATGTCCTGGTAGGCTATCGGCACGATTGGAACGACATTCCCGGTCGACGCCTGACCGCCACCCTGATCGGCGACGCGGAGCGCGGCGACGAATGGCTCTTGAGCCTGGCCTACTTCCAACGCCTGGGAGGCGGCTGGGGTCTGGACGCCAATCTGCGCTTGATCGATGCCGAGCCGGATGTGCCGTCGGATCCCGTAGGTCTCGAGCGTCTGGACGGTGATCATCAATTGCGTTTCGTGTTCCGCAGATATTTCTAGACCGATGTTCTTCAGGGAACAGATATCCGGATCCGTGAACTTCGATTTGTCTGAAACAAATATAGCAAATCAGCAAACTTTTGAATATTGGATGTGCAATTGGTTTTCATTTTAAGGCTTTGAGCTTGCACTAGATCACTGGAATCTGAGAGAGGGCCCCCGAAAAACGGAGGCTCGAATCAGGCGGCAAAGGTAAGCGAGGCTCCCATGAGTCCCCAAGCGTCTCCAGCTACGAATGAAGAGCCCTGGGCTGATCTGGACGAGCTCCAGAATTGGCTGATCGGTAATCTCGCGTCCCGCTTGGGCGTCGACCGCTCGAGATTGGATCCGAGTGAGCGTTTCCATCGCTTCGGTTTGGATTCCGCTCGGGCAGGCGGTTTGGTTGCGGATCTGTCCGCCTACTTGGGACGCGCTCTGCCGCCGACCCTGGTGTGGGACTACCCGACGGTGGAGAAGCTCTGCGCCTTCCTGGTGCTCGGCGGGACAGAGCCCGAAGCGGGGCCGTCAGCGCCGCGGAGCCCCGTCGGCGCCACCATGGACATCGCGGTGGTGGGGTTGGCGTGTCGTTTTCCCTCGGCCGAGGACCCCGAGTCCTACTGGCGCCTGCTCGAGAACGGCGTGGACGCCATCCGCGAGGTGCCGGGTGATCGCTGGGATCTGGAATCTCTCTACGATCCGGACTCCAAAGCCGCCGGCAAGATGTCCACTCGGTGGGGCGGATTCCTGGAGCGGGTGGACGCCTTCGATCCTCAATTCTTCGGCATCTCCCCCCGCGAGGCGCTCCAGATGGATCCCCAACAACGCCTCTTCCTGGAGCTGGCCTGGGAGGCCCTGGAGAACGCGGGCATCGCGGCCGATGGTCTGCGGGGAAGCCGCACCGGGGTTTTTGCAGGGGTGATGTGGAACGACTACGCCAAATTGCTCGGCGCCGGGCTGGACACTTTGAGCGAGCATTCCGCCACCGGCCAGGACACCAGCATCGTGCCGGCCCGGGTGTCCTACGTGCTCGGATTGGAAGGGCCGAGCCTGGCCATCAACACCGCCTGCTCGTCGTCCCTGGTGGCCGTCCACACCGCTTGCCAGAGCCTGCTGCGGGGCGATGCGGACATGGCCCTGGCCGGCGGCGTCCACCTGGTGGTGTCCCCCCATTCCACGGTGTCGATGACCAAATTCGGCGCCATGGCTCCGGACGGTCGCTCCAAGGCCTTCGACCACCGAGCCAACGGCTACGTGCGCGGCGAGGGCGGTGGACTGGTGGTGCTCAAGCCTCTGCGCGACGCGGTGCGGGACGGGGAGCGAATCTGGGCCGTGGTGCGTGGCGGCGCGATCAACAACGACGGTTTCAGCAATGGCCTGACCGCGCCCAACCCCAAGGCCCAGGAAGCCATGCTGCGGGACGCCTACGACGGCTCCGGCATCGGGCGGAGCTCCGTTCATTATGTCGAGACCCACGGCACCGGCACTCTGCTCGGGGATCCCATCGAGGCCGGCGCCCTGGGCTCGGTGCTGGGCAGGGATCGCGATTCTGAAGACTTCTTGCGCATCGGCTCGGTGAAGACCAATTTCGGTCACACCGAGGCCGCGGCCGGCGCCGCCGGCCTGATCAAGGTTCTGCTCTCCATGGGGCGGCGGCAGCTTCCTCCGAGCCTGCACTTCGAGCGTCCGAATCCACATATTCCCTTCGACGCCATCGGCCTCAAGGTACAGACGGAGCTCGAGCCATGGCCGCGACGGGCGGAGAAGGCCCTCGCCGGGGTCAGCTCCTTCGGTTTCGGCGGCACCAACTGCCATCTGGTGCTCGAAGCACCCGCGAGAGCTCGACCTCTGCTGTTACCCCTCGCCGCGGCAGATCGTGCCAGCTTGGCGGCAGAGGCCCGGCGGGTGCGCGCCTTGCTCGATGGTTCGGACGAGCCCTTGGATGGATTGATTCGATCGTTGCGCCTCCGCGCCCGTGGTCCGTATCGCACTGCGGTGGTGGTGCAAGACCGGCAGAGGGCCGTAGAGGATCTTGGCGGCCTCGTGGAATTCTTGACCTCGGAACCGGGTAGCGAGCGCCTGGGCCTGCCGGGGGTCGTGGAGCCGGGATTTGTCGACGTCGAGGGCAAAGGGCCGGTCTTCGTGGCCTCGGGGCAGGGTAGTGAGCATGCCGGAATGTGCAAGGAGCTGCTCCTCACGGAGCCCGTCTTCCGCGCCATGATGCAGCGCTGTGACGAGATCTATCGCCCCTTGGGCGGCTGGTCCCTGATCGAGGAGCTGCTGGAAGAGGAACCGAGATTTGCCGACACCGGCCGCAACCAACCCATGCTCTTCGCCATGCAGGTGGCTCTGGCCGAGCTGTGGCGGTCCTGGGGCGTGGAGCCGGCCGTGGTGGTGGGGCATAGCGCCGGTGAGCTGGCGTCCGCTTTCTTGTCCGGCTCGTTGGATCTGCACCAAGCCCTGGAGGTAGCCCATCACCGGGGCCGCCTGACTCAACAGACCGCCGGCCTGGGCAAGATGGCCGTGCTCGACATGTCCGCGGACGAAGCACGTGAGGCCCTCGTCGGCCGGGAGGAGCTGCTCTCAGTGGCCGTGGACAACAGCCCAGGCACCTGTGTGGTCGCCGGGGATCCCGAGGCGTTGGCGCAGTGGACGGCCGAGCTGGCACGGGACCGGGGCCTCGAAGCCAACTACGTGAAGGTGGACTACGCCTCCCACTGTCCACAGATGGATTCCGTGCTCGACGAGCTGGAAGCGTCCGTGGCCCATGTCGTGCCGAAACCCCCCGAGTTGAAGGTGATCTCGACGGTAACCGCGGAGCCGATCGAGGATGCCGGTTTCGACGCTCGATACTGGCGCCTGAACTTGCGCCGGCCCGTGCGCTACGCCGACACTCTGAAGGCCCTCGTGACGTCGGGGCACAGCTGCTTCGTGGAGCTATCGGGCCATCCGGTGCTGGCCAAGCCCACGGCGCAAGCGGTGGCGGCTCACGGCGATCTCGAGCGGGCCGTCGTCGTGCCGTCCATGCGCCGGGATTGTGACGAGCAGGCGCTCCTGATGGAATCTCTCGGTCGCCTGTGGGTGAGTGGTCGCACCCTGCGATGGGACGCAGTCCATGGACCGGGGGAGGTGGCTTCGCCGGCCGAGCTCGCCCACTGGCCCGAGGTCGACCATCCGGAGCCGGTCTCCGACCCGGCCCCGCAATCGGAATCGGTCCCGGGCTCCGTCTTGGTGCTGCCCATTTCTGCCCGCAACGCCGAGGCGCTGGGTCAACTGGCCCGCCGCTACGCCGACGCTCTCGAAGCTGCTCCCCCGGCGTCCGTGGTGGACTGGGCCCACACCGCCGGAGTGCGGCGCAGTCACATGGAGGAACGGGCGGCCATCGTCTTCCGCCACGTGGCCGAGCTGCGCAGCGGCTTGAAGGCGGTGGCCGACAGCGCCGACCTGCCCGCTGTCGTGGCACGGGGACGCAAGCGCAATCGCGTGAAGGACGTGCCGGTCTTCGTCTTCTCCGGCCAGGGCAGCCAATGGCCGCGCATGACCCTGGATTTGTTGGCCGGTGAAACGGCTTTTGCCCGCGAGCTGCGCCGGGTAGACGCCGCCTGGCAGCCCGTGGCCGGCTGGTCGCTGATCGAAGAGCTGGAGCGTCCCGAGGGCGAGTCTCGCCTGGGAAACACCGAGGTGGCCCAGGGCACGATCTTCGCGGTGCAACTGGCCCTCGCCGCTCTGTGGCGGTCATGGGGCGTGGAGCCCGCCGCGGTGGTGGGGCACAGCATCGGTGAGGCGGCCGCCGCTCGAGTGGCCGGCATCCTCAGCCTGGAAGACGCCGTCACCCTCGTGTATCACCGTGGACGAGCGATGGCCGCAAGCACCGGACGCGGCGGACGCATGGCCCAGGTGGAGCTTCCCTTGGCGGACGTGGAGCTCTATCTGGAAGAGGAGCCCACGGTATCGCTGGCGGCGGTCAATGGCCCGAGCTCGGTAGTGATCGCGGGCGACGGCGAAGTCTTGGACGGAGTGGTGGATCGCCTAGATGCGGACGGCGTGACGGTGCGTCCTCTGCGGGTGGATTACGCCTTCCACAGCCACCACATGGATGCGGCGTTGCCCGAGCTGGAGCTGGCTCTGGCCGGCCTGGAGCCTCTGCCGGGCGAGATTCCCATGGTGTCCACCGTGACTGCCGAGCCCGTGGACGGCACCGCTCTGGACGCGGCCTATTGGTGTCGCAACGTGCGTTCCACGGTGCGCTTCTCCGAAGCGGTGGCCCGGTTGGCCGCGGACGGTGCCGATATCTTCGTGGAGGTGTCGCCCCATCCGGTGCTCGCCGCGAGCCTGGAGCAGATCCTCGAAGCTGCGGCCGCAACCGATGCCGGCCAGGAGGATCGGGTCTCGGCAGATCGGGCACTGGTGGTCTCGGGTCCTCGGCGCCCATGCGACCGTGCCAGCACGGGCTCCCCGATGGACGGTCCGAGCCAGATGGCCGTGTCCCTGGCCCGGCTCTATGTCGCGGGCCTGGAGCCCCACTGGCCCGAGGTCAACCCCGCCGGTCGTGGCCATGTCGACCTGCCCACGTATCCGTGGCAGCGTCGGCGCTATTGGCTACCCGACGAGCTGCCGGCCGGTCGCTCCCGGCGCCTCGACCATCCCTGGCTCGGCGAGCATCTCACCGTGGCCACGGTGGAGCCGCGGCAGATCTGGCAGCGCCCGTTGGATCTGCCCTATCTGGCCGATCACCAGCTACGGCAATCCGCCGTCTTTCCGGCCGCAGGCTATTTGTCGGCGGCCTGGAGCGCGGCCGAGGCGTCCGGCTGGACGGCGCTGGAGATCCACGACGTGTCCTTCACCCGCGCCCTCTCGTTGCCGGATGTGTCGCCGGGGTCCGAGGGCCTGCGCGCGGTGGTTCCTTCGCTGCAAACCATCTTGGAGGTGGAAGGTGCGTCCGCCGCCCGCTTTCGATGCGCTGCCGTAGAAGAAGCACCGGGGGACGAAAGTCCGGAGCCCGCCTTGCACGCGAGGGGACGCCTGCGGCGGAATCCGGCTCCTTCGCAGGTGGGTTCGGATCCCCGGCGGATGGTGGAGCTCGGCAGTCCGTCGAGCGGTGCAGAGCACTATGCGCGCATGGCTTCCCGCGGCCTGATCTACGGTCCGAGCTTTCGAGCGGTGGACGAGCTGTGGCTTGCGGATGGTAGAGCGGTGGGGCGCTTGACACCGACCCTCGAAGACACCGCCTACGCCTGCCATCCCACTCTGCTCGACGGTCTCTTGCAGTTGTTGGAAGCGGCCCTTTCCGACGAGATCTCGCCCCCCGGCACCCTCTACCTGCCCGCCGCGGTGGAGCGTCTGCGGGCCTGGGAACAGGTACGCGGCGAGGTCTTCTGGGGTACCGCCGTGTTGCGGCCCGGCGCTGAACCGGGAGCCCGGCGGGTGGTAGGAGATCTGCAGCTCTTCGACGCCGACTACCGTCTGTTGTTGGAGATGCAGGGCGCGGCTTTCGAGCGGGTGGGTGAGGGTGTGGAGCCCGCTGCCGAAGGAAGTGGAGCCGATCTGGGCGTGCCCCTGTGGCAGACCCGCTGGGCTGTGGACGAGGCTGCGGTCTACGGCCCGTTGCCCGAGACCGAGGCCTTGCCGCCAGCCGCTCCCGACTCCTGGGTGGTGCTCACCGACAGCAAAGGGGTGGGTGAGAAGTTGATCGCGAGCCTACGGGCCGCCGGCCGGCGAGTCCTGGAGGTGGCGGCCGGCGATGCCTTCCTGCGCAGTCGTGAGCATCTGATGGTGGCTCCGCGGCGTCGGGAGCATCTCTTCTGGATGCTCGAAGAGGCGAGCCGCGGCGTGGACGGCCCCCTGGGCGTCGTCCACCTCTGGTCCCTGGACGCGGATCCTGGACCGGACGCTATGAGCGAGGATCTGAGCGCGGCCTACGACCTGGGCGTGATCTCGGCCCTGCATTTGACTCGGGCCCTGGCCTCGGGGCGGGCGCCCGAGGTTCCCGGTGGACCGTTCTGGGTCACGGCCGGCGCCACGAGCCTCGGCAAGGGTCGACGGGATCCGGGCGGGGCCGGAGCCCTTTGGGGGCTGGCCCAGACCTGGGTGTTGGAGGAGCCGCGCCCCGGTTGTCGCTTGGTGGACTTGGACCTTGCGAATGCAGCGGGAACGGCCGATGCACGAGCAGCGGCCGACGCCCTGCTGCGGGAGATCGTGGGAGCCTTCACGGACTCGGCTACGGCTGCGCCGGCCTTGAGCCGAGCCGCGTGGAGCGAAGGTCGCCGCTTCACGCCCGAGCTGGCACCGGCCGTGCTGCGAGCCGGTGAGCCGGTGCTCGAAGCCCCCGGGGATCGGGCCTTCCGACTGGGGCTGCGGCGGCCGGGCTCCCTGGACCACCTGCGATTCGAAGAAGTGGCGGAGCCGACGCCGGGTCCTGGCCAAGTGGTCATCGACGTGAAGGCCGCCGGCCTCAACTTCCGAGATGTGCTCAAGGCGCTGGACATGTACCCCGGCCTCGACGGTCCGCCCATGTTGGGTGACGAATGTGCCGGTGTCATCTCCGCTGTGGGAGAGGGGGTCACGGATCTGGCCCGGGGCGATTCGGTCATGGCCTTGGCGGATCATGCCCTGGCTGGTCGAGTCGTGGCCGAAGCGGACCTGGTCTTGCCCAAACCCGAATCCCTGAGCTTCGAGCAGGCCGCGGGGCAATTGCTCACCTACCTCACCGCCCACTACGCCTTCGACCATGTGGCCCGCTTGCAGCGCGGGGAGAAAGTCTTGATTCACGCCGCGGCCGGTGGTGTGGGCCTGGCGGCGGTGAACCTGGCACGTCGGTTGGACGCCGAGATCTTCGGGACCGCCGGCTCCGAGCACAAGCGCGACTACCTGCGCAGCGTGGGTGTGGCCCACGCCCTGGACTCCCGCTCCCTCAGCTTCGTGGACGGGATCCGCGAAGCTACCGGCGGCGAGGGCGTGGACGTGGTTCTCAACTCCCTGGCCGGGGAAGCCGTGCCCGCAAGCCTTTCGGTGTTGGGCAAATATGGTCGCTTCCTGGAGATCGGTAAGCGAGACATCTACGCCGATCGTCCTCTGGGCCTGGAGCCTTTCCAGCGCAATCTGACCTACGCGGCCATCGACGTGGATCCGGTGTTCCGGGAGCGTCCGGCCCTGGCCCGTCGACTGCTGGCAGAGGTGGTGGCCATGCTCGCCGGAGGTGAGGTGGCACCCCTACCCGTGGAAGTTTTTCCGGCGGCACAGGTGGTGGATGCCTTCCACCACATGGCGCAAGCCAAGCACGTGGGCAAGATCGTGATCGCCACCACCGACCGGCAAACGCCGATCATGGTGCCGCGTGCCCGTCGCTCCACGCGCTCGGGCACCTGGCTGATCACCGGCGGCTTCGGCGGCCTCGGCCTGGCCGTTGCTTCCCGCCTGGCCGACCGCGGGGCCCAACGTCTGGCCCTTGCCGGTCGTCGCGGTGCCCCGGACGAAGTCCGTCCCGATCTCGACGCCCTGCGCGCTCGCGGTGTCCGAGTGGAGGAGATCCGGATGGATGTGACCCGGGCCGACGAGGTGGACGAGGTAGTGCGTGCTCTGGCCGCTGGCGACGAGCCCTTGCGGGGCGTGATCCACGCTGCCGGCGTGCTCGACGACGGAGTGCTCTCCCAGCTGGATCGTTCGCGTTTCTTCGGGCCGGCGGCGGTGAAGATGGCTGGCGCCTGGAATCTGCACCGGGCCACTCGGGACCTGTCCCTGGATGCCTTCGTTCTGTTCTCGTCCGTCACCTCGGTTCTGGGCTCCCCGGGTCAGGCCAACTACGCCGCCGCGAATGCCGGGCTCGACAGCCTGGCCTCTTATCGCCGGGCCGCCGGCCTGCCTGCCGTGTCTGTGCAATGGGGACCGTGGAACGAGGTTGGCATGGCCCAGCGCTCGGTGCTGCGTGGTGAGCGCCTGGCCCAGAACGGCCTCGCCGGTATGGATCCCGCCGACGCATTGGACGCCCTGGAGAGGGTTCTCGACGGCGACGCAGAGCGGATCATGGCCGCCCACTTCGACGCCTCCGCCTGGCTGCGTGCACATCCGTCCGCTGCAGGTCCGTTCCTGCGGTCCATGGCGAACGGTACCGACGTCTCGGCAGTAGAGGCGGCAGGGCCGGTGGAGCGCTTGCGTGATGCTGCGCCAGAGGAGCGTCCGGCCATCCTCCTCGATCATCTGCGATCCAGAGTGGTGGAGGTGCTGCGCCTGGGAGACCTGTCGGTCGATGCGTCCACCCCTTTGCGCGCTCTGGGTCTCGACTCCTTGATGGGGGTGGAGCTGCGCAATCGGCTGGAAGCGGACCTCCAGGTTCGCCTCTCTGCCGGCCTGGTGTGGAACTACCCTACCTTGGAGCTGATGGTGCCCCACCTGCTGTCGCGCCTGGAGGCGGCGGGTGAGCTCACCGCCGAGAAGGGCACCGCAGAATCCACCGGGGCGACGAGCGAGCGAACCGAGCTGCCTCGGGTCTCGAAGCCGGCGGCGGAGTCGTTTCCCGACCCGGGCCATGCCATTGCCGAAGCCGTAGAAGCCATGTCCGAGGAAGACGCCGAGGCCCGCCTGTTGGCGGAGCTCGAAGCCCTCGAGCTGTGAGATCTGGGTGGGGAAGGAGAGAGCCATGAGCACAGATCGAGGAAACGGCAAGGATTCGGCGGCCAAACGGGCGCTGATCGCGGTACAGACCCTGCGCACCAAATTGGATGCCGTGCAGCGGGCCCAGAAAGAGCCCATCGCGGTGGTGGGCATGGGTTGTCGTTTTCCGGGCGGTGCCGAGAGCTTGGATGCCTACTGGCAATTGCTTCGGGACGGTGTGGACGGCATCGTGGAGATTCCGCCCGACCGTTGGGACGTCGACGACTACTACCACACCGACGAGGCCAAGGCGGGCAAGATGAATACCCGCTGGGGCGGATTCCTGCGCTCGTCGATCCGGGAGTTCGACGCCGACTTCTTCGGCATCTCGCGCCTGGAAGCGGAGCATATGGATCCCCAACAACGGCTGCTCCTGGAGGTGGCCTGGGAGACCTTGGAGCATGCGGGTGAAGCGCCGGAAGGCGTGGCCGGCAGCCGTACCGGGGTCTTTGTGGGTGTGACCAGCCACAGCGACGAGTACTGGCAACGCTTCATCGATCCGGCACGGATCGGTGCCTTTTCGGGCACCGGCACCTCCCACAGCGTGATCTCGGGTCGCCTCTCCTACTTCTTCGACTTCCACGGCCCGAGTGTGGCCGTCGATACCGCCTGCTCCTCCTCGTTGGTGGCCGTGCACCAGGCGTGTATGAGCCTGCGGGCCGGGGAATGTGACGCCGCCCTGGCGGGGGGCGTCAACCTGATCCTGGAGCCCCACTTCACCATCGCCATGTCGCGCATCGGTCTGATGGCGTCCGACGGTCGGTGCAAGACCTTCGACCACCGGGCCGACGGCTACGTGCGCGGCGAAGGTTGCGGTCTGGTGATGTTGCGTCGCCTGTCGGACGCCCTGGAGCGCGGGGATCGCATCCTGGCCACGATCCGCGGCTCCGCCGTGGTGCAGGACGGCAAGACCAACGGCCTGTCGGCTCCCAACGGCCTGTCCCAACAAAAGGTCTTGCGCGCCGCCCTGGAGCAAGCGGAGCTGTCCGCCGAGGATGTGGGCTACATCGAGGCCCACGGTACGGGCACGGCCCTGGGGGATCCCATCGAGATCGAGGCCCTCGACGCGGTCTACGGCGAAGGCTGTGGATCCGGTCGGCGATGTACCGTGGGCGCGGTCAAATCGAATGTAGGGCACCTGGAGGGAGCGGCCGGAATCGCCGGTTTGATCAAAGCGGTGCTCGTCCTGGACCGCGCCGTGATTCCCAAGAACCTGCACTTCGAAGAGCTCAATCCCCACATCGAGCTGGACCACAGCCCCCTCGATCTGGCCACGTCCACCGAGCCCTGGCCTCGCACCCGAGCCCCCCGTCACGTCGGCGTCAGCTCCTTCGGATGGTCGGGCACCAACGCCCACGTGGTGTTGGGAGAGGCCCCGGAGACGGCGCCGCGACCGGATGCCCGAGATCGTCCCGCGCTCCTCTGCCTGTCCGCGGCGAGCCCGGCGGCCCTCACCATCGCCGCCGAGCGCCTGGGCGACTTCTTGGCCGGGGAATCGGGCGAGGAATCGGCTGCTTCTGCACCCGAGCTTCGGGACGTGGCCCACACCCTCACCCGAGGCCGTGCCGTCTTTCCCCATCGCCTGGCTCTGGCCGCCGAAACCCCGGCCGAGGCCGCGGCGGAGCTGCGTGCCTTCGTGGAGCACGGGCGACCCGGGCGCAGCTCGGCCGTCGGCCCTCGGGAGAGCGGAGCCACGGGGGAAGAGCCCGTGGTCTTCGTCTTCTCGGGTCAGGGCAGCCAGTGGGCCGGCATGGCCGCGGACCTCTACGAGCAGCAGCCGATCTTCCGCGAGGCCCTGGATCGGGTGGACGCGGCCTTGGTGGCCGAGGGCGTGACCTCTCCCAAGGCCGCCATCGCAGAGGACGAGGCATCCGGCCGCATGCAGCGCACGGACGTGGCTCAACCGACGATTTTCGCGGTGCAGGTGGCCTTGGCCGAGCTCTACGCCTCCCTGGGGGTGAAGCCGGCTGCGGTGGTGGGCCACAGTGTGGGCGAGATCGCGGCCGCGCTGGTGGCCGGCGCCTTGGATCTGAAAGGCGCGGCGCGGGTGGTTCGCCATCGCTCGCGCCTGATGCAGAGCCGCACGGGTCTGGGACGCATGGCCTTGGTGGCCGTCGGTGCCGACCGGGTGGCCGAGGTCTTGGCCGAGCTCGATACCTTTGCCGGCCGGGTGGTGGCCGCGGCCTTCAACGCGCCCGACGCCACGGTGCTGGCCGGCGACGAAGAGGCCCTGGAGGCGGCCTTGGCCCGCTTTGCCGAGCTCGGCGTGGAGGCCAAGAGCCTTCGCGTGGACTACGCCTTCCACAGCCCGCAGATGGATCCTGTGCTCGACGAGCTGGAAACGTCCCTGGCCGGTCTGCAGAGCCGTGAGCCGGTGGTGCCCATGGTGTCCACGGTGACCGCCGCGCCGGTGGCCGAGGGAGAGCTAGGAGCCGGCTACTGGCGCCGCAATGTGCGGCTGCCCGTTCGTTTCGCCGACGCCCTGGAACGCCTGCTGGCCGACGGCCGTCGCACCTTCTTGGAGGTGGGACCCCATCCGGTGCTGTCCATGGGTATGGGGGACCAGCTGCGCGAGCGGGGAGAGAAGGGTGTCGTCGCCGGGTCCCTACGCCGGGGTGAGCCCGGGCTGCGCAGTCTGTGGATCGGCTTGGCGGCCCTGTGGACCGCCGGTGTGCCCGTGGACCGGCACGCGGTGAACGGCACGGGCGGACGCACCGTGGATCTGCCCACCTACCCTTGGCAGCGCTCCACCCATTGGCTGGAGCGCCCGGCTCTCGGTTTCGGTGCATCCGCGTCGAGCACGGCCGGCTTGTTGGCGCCTCCTGCCGACCATCCGCTCCTGGGCGTGCATGTGGAGGTGGCGGCGGATCGTCCTACCCACATTTTCGAGGCGCAGCTGCGACTGGACGACCTCCCTTGGCTGCGGGATCACCGGGTGCGCGGCACGGTGGTGATGCCCGGGGCGGCCCTGGCCGAGATGTTGGCCGCTTCCGCCCGTCGGGCTTTCGGTGAGTCGTGCCGACTGCGCGACATGCGCTTCGAGCACCCCTTGATTCTGGCCGAAGCCGGCCGTGCCGTGCAGGTGGCGTGGGTATCCGAGGTGAGCGGCCATGCCACGGGACGGATCATCAGCCGTCCGAGTGGTTCCGCCGCTGGTGCCAACGCGGTCGTCCACGCCCGCGCCGGGGTTTCCTTTGCCGGTGAGGTGCCGGCGCCCGAGCCCTCGGAGCGTCTCCGGACCGAGGGGATGGTAGAGCTGGAGGTGGATCGCCTCTACGGGGATCTCGAAGACCGGGGCTTGGCCTACGGGCCGGCCTTCCGGGGGGTCCGGAGCCTGTTTCGCGCCTCGGCGGAAGCCGACGAGGGACCGGTTCCGGTGTGTGCCGAGGTGAGCTTGCCGCCGTCCGTGACGGCCGATGCCGAAGGCCGCGGTGTCGAAGACGGTGGTGCCGAAGCGTATGGCGTTCACCCGGTGCTCCTGGATGCCGCCTTCCAGGCCGTCACCGCGGCCCTGCCCGAATCCGCGGGCACCCCCGTTCCCGTGGGCTGCCGCAGCTATCGAATCCACGCTCCGGCGGGGCCATCCACCGGTGTGATCGTCCGCCGCTCCGAGAAGGTGTCGTCCGTGGCGGCCGGTGAGGAGCCCCTGGACGTGATCTTGGTGGATGCCGAAGGCCGTCCGGTGGCCGAGCTTCTGGGTCTGGAGCTGGCTCGCCTGGCGGACGATGCGGTGGCGGATTCGAACTGGCATATGACGTTTGAGCCCGCACCCTTGCCCGAGCTCGAAGGCGAGGCCGAAACGGCCCTGGAGGGAAGCTGGGTGATCGTGGCCGGTGCGGATACGAATACGGTGTCTGCCGGAGAGGCCGAAGCCCTGGCCCGGGATCTGCGCGCAGCGGGTGCCGAGGTGGATGTCCTGCCCGGGCTCGCCGATCGAGACACCCTGCACGGGGTTTCCGGGGTGGTGGACCTACGGGCTCTGGACTTGGTGTCGCTCGATCCGGAAGCCTTCGATCCGGAAGCCCTGGACCGCGCTCTGGTGGACGCCCTGGAGCTGATCCGCCTGTGTACGGCCGAAGATGGCAACCGTCCGGCGCGTCGGTTGGGGGTGACTCTCGGGGCCGGGGCCAGGGGCGTCGTCCGACCCGCGTCGGCGCCGTTCTGGGGCTTGGACCGAGTGGCGCGCTCCGAGTATCCCGGGGTGGCCCTGCGCTCGGTGGATCTGGATCCCGAATCCACTCCGGAGCAGTGGCGGCAGCAGTTGGTGCGGGAATGCGCCGCAGTCGAGAGCGCCGACGAGGTGGTCTGGCGTGGCGGGGAGCGCTTCGTGCCGCGGTTGGCGCACGGTGTCGGCGCCGCCGAGCTCGGCGGCTCCATCCAGGCGCCTTCGCCGGCCGATCCGGCGGCAGATGAGCCTTTGCACGCCGACCGGGACACCTTCCGTCTGGAGGTGCACCGGCCCGGTACCGTGGACGGCGCGGTCTTCCGAGGCGTGCCGACGGAGGAGCCCGGACCGGGGCAGGCGGCGGTGCAGATCGCCGCCTCGGCCCTCAACTTCAGCGACGTGCTCAAGGTGATGGGTACTTATCCGGGCCTGCCCGAGGGTCCCGTGCCCCTGGGTCTGGAAGCCGTGGGCCGGGTGACGGCGGTGGGGGAGGGCGTCGAGCATCTGACCCCGGGTCGGGATTGCCTGCTCCTGGCCCCCGGCGCCTTGGCGTCTCGGATCGTGGTGGACGCCCGCCTGGCCGTGCCCATGCCCACCGGCTTCTCGGTGGAAGAGGCCGCCGGCTTGCCCGTGGCCTATGCCACCGCCTGGTACGGCCTCTGTGATCTGGCCCGCCTGCAAGCCGGGGAGCGGGTGTTGATCCACTCCGCGTCGGGCGGCGTGGGCCTGGCGGCGGTCCGCCTGGCCCAGTCCCTGGGTGCCGAGGTGATCGCGACGGCCGGCACGGAGGAGAAACGGGAGCTCTTGCGCTCCCGAGGTGTGGAGCACGTCTTCGATTCCCGCTCCCTGGACTTCGTGGACGGCGTTCGTGCCCTCGACGGCGTTCCCGGGGTGGACGTGGTGCTGAATTCCCTGGTGGGAGAAGCCCTTACGGCGAGCCTGGAGCTGCTGCGGTCCTCGGGGCGCTTCGTGGAGATCGGCAAGCGAGACATTTATGACGCTGGCCGTCTGAATCTTGGTTTATTCCAAATGAACCTTTCGTTCTTCGCCGTGGATTTGGATGCATTCTTGCGTTCCCATCCCGAGCGCATCGGCCGGATCTGGGCCGGCCTCGAGCCCCTTTTCGGAACCGGCACCGTTATGCCTCTGCCCACCATGGCCTATGACTTGGGAACGGTGGACGAAGCCCTGCGGGAAATGGCTCGCGGTCGGCATATCGGCAAATTCATCATTCGTGTGTCCGGCCAGGAGGCTCGTGGCTCGCGCCCGGCCGAGGTGCGATCCGAGAACGCCGGCCCGCGTGACGCCGAACGCCTGCGTGGCACCTGGCTGGTGACCGGTGGCCTCGGAGCCCTGGGGTTGGAAGTGGCCGGACGCCTGGCCGAGCTCGGGGCCGAGCGCCTGGTGCTGGCCGGGCGACGGGGAAGGGACGCCGTCCGAGGTTCCGTTGCCGCGATCCTCGACGACCTGTGTGCCAGCGGTGTGGATGTGGATGTGACCGCCCTGGACGTGGCGGACGAGTCGGCGGTGAGCACCCTGGTGGGCCGCCTGGTAAACGCGGACGTGCCCTTGCGCGGCATCGTCCACGCTGCCGGGGTGTTGGAGGACGGCCTGCTCACCGGTCTGGACGCCGATGCCGTGCGCCGAGTCACGGCGCCGAAGATTCGAGGTACCTGGAATCTACACCGAGCCACGGTGGAGCACGGGGCGAGCTTGCACAACTTCGTCCTCTTCTCGTCCGCGGCGGCCCTCTTGGGATCTCCCGGCCAGGGCAATTACGCGGCGGCCAACGCCTTTCTACCGGCCGTGGCCCTCCACCGGCGAGCCGCCGGGCTGCCGGCCGTGTCCCTGGATTGGGGCCCTTGGGCCGAGGTGGGCATGGCGGCCGATGAAGCACGGGGGGGCCTCTTGGCCCGACGCGGCTTGCGCGGCCTGCGCACGAGCGAAGCCCTGGACGCCCTATCGTCCCATCTGCTCTGTCCCGGAGCTCCGTCCGCGGCGGTTCTCGCCTTGGATCCCGAGGCCTGGGCCGCGAGCTATCCAGCAGCCGGACGGGGTCTGCTGGCCGGATGGGTCGCCAGCGGCGAGGCCGCCGGGGACTCGGCAGCCAACCGCGGACCGATCACCGGCGAGACGCCGGAAGAGCGCCGGCACGAGCTCCTGGACTATTTGTGCGTGCAGGTCTCCCGAGTCATGGGCACCGACGGTGTGGAGGTAAATCCCTCTGCGCCCCTGGGGGATTACGGCCTCGGCTCCCTGCAATCCACGGAGCTGCGCAATGCCCTGGAAGGGGATTTGGGGGTCTCCTTGCCCTCCACCCTGATCTGGCGTTTCCCCACGGTGGCGGATCTGGCAGCGGAGGTGGCCGAGCAAATGGGCCTGGACATTGCCGGGGAATCGCCGCCGGAGACGGTGCCGAGCGCGGAGACCTCGGGCGAAGACTCGATCGAAGTATCCGAAACCGAAGACCTGGGGGACCTGCTCGACCAAGAGCTGGTGAGCCTCGAGACCCTGATGGGTTGAAACCGAGACATAGACCGGAATTTCCAGAATGAGCACTTCTTCTCCAGCGGGCCGCGACCCACAGATGATCAAAGCCCTCCAAGCCCTGCGCAAAGCCCGTGGCCGGCTCGAAGAGCTGGACGCCGAGCGGCGGGAGCCCATTGCCGTTGTGGGCATGGCCTGCCGGGCGCCCGGAGCCGAAAACACCGCAGAGCTGTGGCGCATGTTGGCCGTCGGCGAGACCGGCATCACCGAGGTACCGGCCAATCGTTGGGACGTGGATGCCTTCTACGACCCGGCCGGCACCGCGGGCAAGCTGAGCACCCGCCGGGGCGGCTTCTGCGACCAGGACTGGGATGAGATGGACGCCGCCTTCTTCGGCATCGCGCCGCGGGAAGCGGAGCAGGTGGACGCCCGCCAGCGCCTCTTTCTGGAGGTGGCCCAGGAGGCCCTGGACGACGCCGGGGTGATCGTGCCCGATCTGGCCGGCGGCAACACGGGAATCTTCCTCGGGGTGTCGTCCTCGGACCAGGAGTGGTTGGAGCTGACGTCTCCGAGCACCGTGGACGAGTACACGGGCACCGGCACCTCCACCAGCGTGGCGGCCGGTCGTCTGGCCTATCTCTACGACCTGCGTGGACCGGCGGTGGCCGTGGACACGGCTTGCTCGTCGTCTCTGGTGGCCACCCACCTGGCGTGCCGCAGCCTGCGCACCGGCGAGTCGGAGATCGCCGTGGTGGGTGGCGTCTACACCATGACCAGCCCCCTCTTCGCCATCGCCCTGGATCGCCTCGGCCTGTTGTCCGCGGACGGCCGATGCCGCACCTTCGATGCCGCGGCCGCCGGTACCGTGGCCGCCGAGGGCTGCGGGGTGGTGATCCTCAAACGCCTGCGAGACGCCCGCTCCGCCGGGGATCGGGTCCTGGCCGTGATCCGCGGCTCGGCGATCAACCAGGACGGTCGCTCCGCCGGTCTCACCGCCCCCGCCTATGCTTCCCAGGTGGCGGTGATCCGCAAGGCTCTGGACGAAGCGGGTCTGGAGCCGTCGGCGGTGCAGCACGTGGAAGCCCACGGCACGGGCACGCCCCTGGGGGATCCCGTGGAAGTGGAGGCACTGGCCACCGTCTACGGCAAGGCCGGGGAGGTCCCCTGTCTCCTGGGGTCGGTGAAGAGCAATCTGGGGCACACCATGACCGCGGCCGGCGTGCTCGGCCTGATCAAGGTGGTGCTCTCCCTGCGCCACGGGGCGGTGCCCCCGGTAGCCGGCTTCGAGACGCCGAGCCCGCACCTGGACTTGAACGGCACCCGCCTCGAAGTGGCCGATCGCCTGAGCCCTTGGCCGGCCGCGGAGGGTCCGCGGGTCGCGGCGTTGAGCTCTTTCGGCTGGTCGGGCACCAACGCCCACGTGATCTTGGGCGACGCTCCCGACGGCGAAACCGAGGCATCCGAGGCCGCGGCCGGCGAGAGGGATCATCTGCTGGTGCTCTCCGCCCGCTCCCCTCGTGCCCTGGACGATCTGCTGCGCTCATACGCGGATTTCATCGGGAAGCCCGAGGCGCCGAGCCTGCGGGATGTCTGCCACACCGCCGGCCTGCGGCGCACGGCGCGGGAGTATCGGGCCGCGGTGGTGGCCCGGGACGCCGGCACTGCGGCCGAGCGCCTGCGGTCCCTGGCCGACGCCGGAGACGAGGGCACCACGGGCGAAGGCCTGGTGCGACCGCCGGTGGAAGGGCCCCAGGCCCGCGGCCCGGTTTTTGTCTTCGCCGGCCAGGGCTCCCAATGGATCGGCATGGGCCGCGACCTGCTGAGCGGTGACGATGCCTTCGGCGAGCCCTTCCGCCTTGCCTTGGAGGAGTTCGATCGCCATTTCGAGCCCCTGGCCGGCTTCTCGGTTCGCGCCGAGCTGATGGCGGACGAAACGTCGTCCCGCCTGCACGAGACCGCCGTGGTCCAGCCCGTGCTCTGCGCCCTGCAGCTTGCCCAAGTGGCCCTGTGGTCTCGACTGGGGGTGCAGCCGGCCGCGGTAGTGGGGCACAGCGTGGGGGAGATCGCCGCCGCGGTCACCGCCGGCATTCTCGACACGGCCGCCGCCGCTCGCCTGGCCTATCACCGAGGGCGGTTGATGCAAGAGGCGCCGTCCGACGGTCGTATGGTGGCCGTGCGTGCCGGCCGCGAGAAACTGGAGCAGCGTCTGCGCACCGCGGGCCTGGAGGACCGTGTGTCCGTGGCCGCGGCCAACTCGCCGCGCTCCGCTGTCCTGTCCGGCCCCGAGAAGGATGTGGAAGCCCTGGTCTCCGATCTGGAGGCCGAAGGTGTGGACATCCAACGTCTGCCCGTACGCTACGCCTTCCACAGTCCGCAGATGGATTCCTTCGGTGAGAAGCTGCGAGCGGAGCTGGCGGGCTTGGCGCCCCGGGCCGGGGATCTACCTCTCTACTCCACGGTGACCGGCGGTCTCGCGGCCGACGAGCCCTTGGATGCCGGATATTGGGGGCGGGGCATTCGCGCCGGGGTGCGTTTCGCCGACGCGGTGGCCGCCCTGGCGGACGACGGCTACGACACCTTCGTGGAGATCGGGCCCCATCGAGTTCTGGCCGGGGATCTGCGCCAGATCCTGGAGGACCGCGGGGTCATCGGCACCATCCTGGCCTCGGGCCGGCGAGACAGGCCCTTCCACCCCGTGTTCCTGGAGGCGGCCGGCGGTCTCTTCGCCCGTGGCCTGCCCGTGGACCTGGCTGCCTGCGGCCTCGATGCCGGCCGCAGGGTGGACCTGCCGGCCTATCCTTGGCAGCGTCGCAAGTTGAAGCGTCGGCGTTCGGCTTCGGCCGGAGATCCTCTGGCCGTTCCCGCCGGCTCTCTGCTCGGTGTACGGCAGGATTCGGGCGACGGACGCAAGGCGTGGAGCCGCCGGTTGAGCGTGGCGTCCGTTCCGTGGCTCGACGACCACCGGGTGGAAGGGGCGGTGGTGGTGCCGGGCACCGCCTGGGTAGAGATGGCTCTGGCCGCTCTGGCGGACCTGGCCGTCGACCGGGACGGCGAGCCGGTGCGGGATCTGGAGAGCTTCGAGATCCACGGACCCCTGGTCCTGGCCGACGGCGGCGGCGCGGAGGGCGACGCCGAGGTGCAGGTGGTGTGGACGCCGGAAGACGGTACCCGTGCCGCTCGTCTGGAGATTTTCAGCCGCCCGTCCAAGGACACGCCTTGGACCTTGCACGCCACGGCCCTGCCCCGCGCCGGCTCCGAGCCCCTGCCCGAGCCCGAGGCAGGTCTGCGGGATCGGGCGGACGCGGACACGGTCTTCGATGCCGAGGAATACTACGGCCTGCTGGCCCGTTGGGGCCTGCATTACGGTCCTTCCTTTCAAGGGATTCGGCGGGTAGCCCGCCATGGCGACAGCGCGGTGGTGGAGCTCGAGATCCCGTCGGGACCGGCGGAGCAGTGGAGTGCCTATCGGCTCCATCCCGCGGTTCTGGACGCGGCCTTCCAAGGGGCCGGTGTGCTGGTGGACGAGGGTCCCGATGGCCGACCCTGGGTGCCCGTGAAGCTCGGACGTCTGTGCCTCGCCCCGGCGGCCACGGCCCTGCCTCGGTGGGCCCGGCTGGATCCCAGCCCCGGAGCATCGGAGCCGGGACGCCGTGGCTTCCATCTACGTCTGCTCACCGAAGAAGGCCGCACCGTGGTGTCGGTGGAAAACCTGGTGCTGCACCGCCTGGCGGAGGCCGAGGAGACCCGTCCGCGAGATGAGCGCTTCCGGCTCGTGGCCGAGGAGTCGGCGTTGGAGCTTTCGGGCATCGAGGAGCCAACCGTCCGACGGCTGGTGATCGACGGGGGAGGCGACGGCTTTGCCGCCGCCGTGGCCACGGCCCTGAATGCGGACCTCGGTCGGCCCGAGGAGCCGGCGATCAACGGCAAGGACGAGGTGGTCTTCGTGGCCGGCTCCGACGACTCCGACGACCTTGCCGCCTTCACCGAGAAACAATGCAAGGCCTTGGCGTCCGTGGTGCGGGCGATTGCCGGTGCCCGGCCGACGGCCGGTGCATCGACGCCCCGTTTGCTCGTGCTCACCCGCGGTACCGCGGATCCTTCCGCCGCAGCAGTCCTGGGTCTGGCCCGTACCGTGGGCCGGGAGCATCCGGAGCTGAAATGCCTGCGGGTGGACGTGGCCGTCGATCTGTCGACGGAGGACGCGGCCCGGATCCTGGCCGGCGAATCCGCCCTGACCGAAGGGGAGGAAGAGAGCCGGTGGAGCCGCGATGAGGTGTCCGGTGAGCTCGAACGCCGGGTGATGCGCCTGCGATCGGCGGAGGACGAGGATCGACCCCGGGCCCTACGACAAGGCGAGGCGTGCCGCCTGGAAAGTGATCGTCCCGGGGTGATCGACGCCCTGCGTCTCACCGCCCTGGGCCGCCAGACCCCGGCCGCCGACGAGGTGGAGCTAGAGGTCGTGGCCGCCGGCCTCAACTTCAGCGACGTGATGAAGGCCATGGGCATCTACCCCGGCCTGCCGGACGGTCCTCTGCCCCTGGGCATCGAGTGCGCCGGCCGCGTGACCGCGGTGGGCAGCGGAGTAGAGGGTCTGGCCACGGGGGACGAGGTGATCGCTTTCGGTTTCTTCACCCTGGCTTCGCGGGTCATCCTGCCGGCTTCGTTGGTGGTGGCCAAACCGGGCAATCTCACCCTCCCCGAAGCCGCCTGCGTGCCCGTGGCCTTCGGTACAGCCCACTATGCCCTCGATCGTCTGGGGGCCATGGCGGCCGGCGAAAAGGTGCTGATCCACTCCGCGTCCGGTGGTGTGGGTCAAGCCGCGGTGCAGCTGGCCCGCGCGGCCGGTGCCGAGATCTTCGCCACCGCCGGCACGGAGGCCAAGCGCCAGTTCTTGCGCGAGCAGGGGATCGAGCACGTGATGGACTCCCGGTCGTTGGATTTCGTCCGTCAGATCCATGAGATCACCGACGGTCGCGGCTTGGACCTGGTGCTCAACTCCCTGGCCGGGGAGGCCCTGGCCGCCGGTCTCGACTGCCTGGCCGAGGGTGGGCGGTTTCTGGAGCTGGGCAAGCGAGACATCTACGGAGACAGCGCTCTGGGCATGGCGCCGTTCCGGCGCAACCTGTCGTTTTTCGCCATCGACCTGGATCAGATGTGCCGGCGCAAACCCGAGCGGGTGGGAGCCCTGCTCCACGAGCTGGTGCCCCGCTTCGAGAGCAAAGAGCTGGTGCCGCCCACCTTCGAGCTGATCCCGGTCGCCGACGTGCAAGAGCCTTTCCGCACCATGTCCCGTGGCCGTCATCTGGGAAAGCTGGTGATCGACTTCGAGAAAGCCGAGGGTCTACCGGCGGCCCCGCCGTCGGAGCTGCGCTGCGATGCCGTCGGCGTCTGGATTCTCACCGGCGGTCTCGGTGGCCTGGGCCTGCGGGTGGCCGATTTCCTGGTGCAGCGTGGGGCCAAACGCCTGATCCTGGTGGGCCGTTCGGGCCTCGGCCCGGTGGACGGAGGCCGGCCGCCCCGAGACGACGCTCACCGGGCGGTGGAGGCGTGGCGCGAGCGCGGAGTGCGAGTGGCCGTGGCGCGAGCGGATGTGGCGCGGTGGGACGAGCTCCGAACGGCCTTGGCCGATGCCCTGGAACGTGTGGACGGCAAAGAGATTCGCGGCGTGGTTCACGCCGCCGGGGTGCTGCGGGACCGCCTGCTCATGGACCAGACCGACGACGATTGGGCCCGTGTCCTGGCCCCCAAGGTGGCCGGCGCCGTGAACCTCGCCCGCTTCCTGGAGGAGCGCGGGCAGCAGCCGGAATACTTCGTCTCGTTCTCGTCCATCTCCGCCGTCCTCGGGACGCCCGGGCAGAGCAATTACGCGGCGGCCAACGCCTTCCTCGACGCCTTCACCTACCGCCTGCGGGCCCGCGGGATCCGCGCCGCGAGCATCGGCTGGGGACCCTGGGGCGAGGTGGGCATGGCCGCCGGTCTGAGCTCTGAGCAACGAGCGGCCATGGGCGGAGTACGCCCCCTGCCGCCGACCGACGCCCTGGCTCAGCTGGAGTATCTGATGGTGCGCGACGAGCCCGAGACCGTGGTGTCGCGGGTGGTGGGTGGTCGCTGGCCCGCCTTTGCCCACGGCTCGCCTTTGCTCGACCTGCCGTCCGCAGCGATGGACCGGGCCCCCGAGGACACGGACATGCCCTTGGTGGATCGCCTGCGCGGTTGGCTCGCAGATGCCCTGCAATGTGCCGCCGCCGAGGTGGACCTGAACCGTTCCTTGGTGAGCCTGGGTCTGGACTCTCTGATGGCCGTGGAGCTGAAGAACCGCGTGTTGGCTTCCACGGGCGTGGACATTCCTCTGTCCAAGCTGCTGTTGGCCCCGAGCGCAACGGCCCTGGCCGAGCAGATCCGGGAGAAGGCCGGCATTACGGCTCCCGTTCACGAATCCGTCTCTGATGCACATTCCGAAATCGAACCCCGAACCCAACCCGAGGCTTCACCTTCGACCGAAGCCTGGGAGGAGCTGACCCTATGAAGACCCTGTCCAGCGCCGCCAGGATCCTCGACGATCTGGCCTCGCGCGGCGTCCAAATGTGGCCCGAGGGAGAGCACTTGCGTCTCCGCTCGCCGGCGGGAGTGCTCGATGCCGAGGACCGTGACCGCCTGCGGGAGCACAAGGAAGACATCTTGCGTGAGCTACGCCGACGCAGCGCGACCCATCCGTTCCGCCTGGAGGTGGAGCCGGACCTGGCGGCACGTAACGAGCCCTTCCCCCTGACCGACATTCAACAGGCCTATTGGATCGGCCGCCAGGAAGCCTTCGATCTCGGGGACGTGGCCATCCACTATTACACCGAGGTGGACTGCCGGAACCTGGACTTGCCGCGCCTCGAGCGGGCGTGGAATCGCGTGGTGCGACGCCACGACATGTTGCGGGCCGTGGTCCATGCCGTGGGTGAGCAGCAGATCCTGGCCGAGGTGCCGGACTACGAGATTCCGGTCGTGGATCTCCGGAACCTGGACGAGACGGCGCGGACCGAGGCCCTGCAAGCCTGCCGCGACGAGATGTCCCACCGGGTGCCCGACGCCGCGAGCTGGCCCTGCTTCGCCCTGCGTGCGCATCGCCTGGAGGAGGATTCGGTGCGCCTGCACGTGAGCCTGGACCTGCTGCACGTGGACGGCGCCAGCATCCTGATCCTCTTCGAGGATTGGATTCGCCTCTACGGCGACGAAGAGGCCGAGCTCGAGCCCTTGGAGCTGTCCTATCGGGATTATGTGCAGGCCGAGCATCGGCTGGCCGAATCTCCCGAGATGGAAAAGGGCCTGGCCTGGTGGCGAGACAAGGTGCGGCAGCTGCCGCCGGCACCGGACCTGCCCTTGGCCGTGGCGCCGAGCCGCCTGGAGCACACCCGCTTCGTGCGCAGGGTGCTCGAAGTCTCCCCCGACGTCTTCGCCCGTCTCAAGGAACGCGCCACGGAGATCGGCCTGACGCCCACGGCCTTCTTCCTCACGGCTTTTTCAGAAACCCTGCGGGCCTACGCCAAGGCCGCGGACTTCACCCTCAATGTCACCCTTTTCAACCGCCTGCCCGTGCACCCGCAGGTGAACCGGCTGGTGGGTGATTTCACCAGCATGGTGCTCTTGGCCGACCGCGCTCGGGCCGGCGAGGCCCTGGAGGACCACGCCCGGCGCTTGCAGGTGGACCTGTGGGAGGCCCTCGAGCATCGCTGGGTGTCGGGGGTGAAGGTGTTGGGGGAGCTCAATCGCATTCAGAAGAGCTCGGCCGGCGGTGTGATGCCCATTGTTTTCACCAGCCTCTTGGACCTCAATACCCAGGGCTTCGCCGCCGACGTGCTGGCGCCCTTGGGAAAAGAGATCTACACCATCACGCAAACACCCCAGGTCTATCTGGACCACCAGGTGCGGGAGACCCCGGACGGCGGGGTGGTGCTGTCCTGGGACGTCGTGGAAGATCTCTTCGCCGACGGCATGGTGGAAGAGATGCTGGCCGCCTACCACCGCCTGCTGCATCGCCTGGTGGACGAGCCCGAGCTGTGGCGGGGCCCGGTCCCCGGGGTAGTGTCTCGAGGGGAGATGGAGCGTCGGCGTCGGCTCAACGACACCGCCGCGCCGATTCCCGAGACCACCCTCTACCACTTGTTCCGGGGACGGGCGGCGGCGGATCCCGAGGCACCGGCCGTGCTCACCGCAGACCACACCCTGACCTACGGCGAGCTGGATCGTTCGAGCCGTCATCTGGGGCTGCGCCTACGGCAAGCCGGCGCCGAGCCCGACCGGCTGGTGGCGGTGAGCATGGAGAAGGGATGGCAGCAGGTGTTGGCCTCGGTGGCCGTGCACGCGGCCGGTAGCGCCTACCTGCCGGTGGATCCGGCCCTACCGCGGGAGCGGCGGGATTACCTGCTGCGCAACGGTGAGGTCTGTGCCGTTCTCACCTCGGGCTCTGCTGCGGACGGTGGCGGTCCCTGGCCCGACGGAGTGGAGGTGATCGCCGTCGACCGTTTCTTGGCCGGCTCGGCCGTGGCCGAAGAGCCGCCGGAGCTGGAGCCGGTCCAAGGGCCGCGCCATCTTTCTCATGTGATCTACACCTCCGGATCCACCGGCATGCCCAAGGGAGTGATGGTGGAGCACCGCAGCGTGGTCAACCGCATGCTCGATATCGTCGAGCGCTTCCAGATCGGACCCGGAGACAAGGCCCTGGGCCTCACGGCTCTGCACCACGACCTTTCGGTCTTCGACATCTTTGGCGTGCTCACCGCCGGGGCCGCCGTAGTACTGCCGGACGAGGAGGGCCGGCGGGATCCCGGGGTTTGGCTGGAGCTGATGGCCGAGCACGGCGTGACCCTGTGGAATTCGGTCCCGGCCTTCCTGGAAATGCTTCTGGAGTATGTAGAGGACGGCGCCGCCGAAGAGGTGCCGGATGGCCTGCGGTGGATCATTCTGGCCGGGGATTGGATTCCCGTGAGCCTGCCGGACCGAGCCCGCGCCCTGTGGCCCGAGCTCACCTTCATCGCCTCCGGCGGGCCCACGGAAACTTGTATCTGGGATATCTGGAATCCCGTGGGTGAGGTGGATCCGGAATGGCCCAGCATCCCCTACGGCAAGCCCCTCAAGAACGCGGTCTACCACGTGCTCGACCACAATCTGGAGCATCGTCCCACCGGCGTGGCGGGGGAGATGTACATCGGCGGTGCCGGCTTGGCCCGCGGATATTGGAAGGATCCGGAGCGCACGGCGGAGAAGTTCATCGTCCATCCGAAGACGGGGGAGCGCCTCTATCGCAGTGGCGATTGGGGACGCTACCTGCCGGACGGCAACCTGGAATTCATGGGTCGCCAGGATCACCAGGTGAAGATCCAGGGCCAGCGCATCGAGTTGGGAGAGATCGAAGCCGCCTTGACCTCCCATCCGGAGGTTCGGGCCGCGGTGGCGTCCGTGCAGTCGACGGATCGGGGCATGCGCCTGGTGGCTCGGGTCGTCCCCCGCACTCCCCTGGCCGGCAAGGAGGCCCTGCCCGGCAAGGAGACGGCCACGAGTCCCGACGCGGCCTCTGGTGACGGTCTTCGGAGCAGCTCCACGGATGAATACGCGGCCGGCGGAGTTTCGGTGGTGGATCCCCTGGAGCGAGTGCAATTCAAGCTCTCCTACCGGGCCCTGCGTCGTCCGGACGCCGAGGACACGGTAGTGGACCTGCCGGCGCGGGATCTGACCGCGGTGGCCGAGGCCTTTGCCCGTACCCGCAGCCGTCGGCAATGGGCCCCGGGCCTGGATCTGAGCGCCCTGGGTCGTTTCCTCACCGAGCTTTCCTTCGTCGAGGAAGAGAGCAGCCTGCACAAATATCGCTACGGCTCCGGCGGCGGCCTCTACCCCGTGCAGCTCTACCTGGCGGTGGCGCCGGAGAGCTCACCGTCCGGCGGGGTGAGCGGCTTGGACGCCGGGCTCTACTACTACCACCCGGGGGCCCATCGCCTGCAACGAGTAGGGGACTTGCCGTCGGAGGGTGCTGCGTCCCTACATTTTGCCGCCAATCGGGAAATGGCGGAGCAAGCGGCTCTGCAGATCTTCCTGGTGGGTGAGCTGGACGCGGTGGAGCCCATGTACGGCGCCCTGGCACGGGACTTCTGCCTCTTGGAGGCGGGCATGATGTGTCAGGTGATGCGCGAGATCGCCGACACCTCGGGGGTTGCGGTTTGCCAGGTGGGTGACGTGCGAACGGACGCCCTGGCAGAGGCCCTCGGGCTGTCGGACCGACGTCTCTTCTTACACGGCCTGCTGGCCGGCGCCACGGCTGCGGACGAGCCCTCGGCCTCCGCTTCGGATGAAGGGGCCGCCGCGAGCCTCAGCCCGGACGTCCTACGCACCCGGCTGATGGAGCACCTGAGGGCCAAGCTGCCCGAGCACATGGTGCCTTCGGCCCTGGCGTTCTTGGATGAGCTGCCTCTGACCGCCAACGGCAAGGTGGATCGCGGCCGCTTGACCGAGGTGGCGGTGGACGAGGTCGAGGCCGTGCACGTACCGCCGGCCAACGAGCTGGAAGCCACCCTGGCCGCCCTGTGGTGCGAGGCTCTGGGCCTACCCGAGATCAGTGTCGACGCGAATTTCTTCGATTTGGGCGCCAACTCCTTGTTGGCGGGCAAGGTGTTTCGCCAGTTGTGCCGCCAACTGGGAACGAGCTTCCCCTTGATCACGATCTTCCGCAAGCCCACGGTGCGCTCCCTGGCGGAGCACTTGGGGCAAGAGGATCCCCACCAGGATGGTCCGGATCTCGACCCCGCACGCCAGCGGGCCGAAAAACGTTTGGATCGACGCCGAAATCGCCGTCGCCGTCGGTCCGCGGACGAAAAGGAGGGCCATTCTGAGTAGACAACCCTTCACGGGCCGCCGTGCTGTGTGAGCACCGGGCTCCGGAGTCGAGCTTCGGATGCAATTCGGAGCCCAGCTCTTTGGATCGATGCGACGAATTCCTGTCCTTCTTGGTAACTCGCAGGAGATTTTCGATATGACTGCTCAAACCCCTACTGATCAGAACTCCACTGATCGAAATGTCTCAGTGGATGATCTTCATCCGGACAGCATCGCCATCGTGGGCATGGCGTGTCGCTTTCCCGGTGCCGCCGATGTGGAGGCGTTCTGGCGCCTTCTGGTGGAAGGCCGGGAGGCGATCACGTTCTTTTCCGACGACGAGCTGAAAGAAGCCGGGGTGGATCCCGTCCATTTCGAGCGCGACAACTACGTCAAGGCCGGCGCCACGCTGGACGATGTGGAGAGCTTCGACGCAGGCTATTTCGACTATCCGGCGCGAGAAGCCGTGACCCTGGACCCCCAGCAGAGAATCTTCCTGGAGGTCGCCCAAACCGCTCTGGAGTCGTCCTGCCACGCCCCGGAGACCTTCGATGGTCTGATCGGTGTTTTCGCTGGCGGCGCCCAGAACAGCTACTATGCGCGCAATCTGGCGGCCGACCCCATGCTGCTCACCACCCCCGAGGGCTTCCAGGCCCACCTGGGGAACGACAAGGATTATCTGGCCACCCGCGTGGCCTACAAGCTCAACCTCTCCGGGCCGGCGGTGACCGTGCAAACCGCTTGCTCGACCTCCTTGGCCGCCGTTCACCTGGCGGCCCAGTCTCTGCTGGCTGGTGAATGTGATCTGGCCCTGGCCGGCGGCGTGTCGGTCAAGGTGCCCCATCGGGTGGGTTACTTTCACCAGGACGGTATGCCGTTCTCGGCCGACGGCCATTGCCGTCCTTTCGATGCCACGGCCTCGGGCACCATCTTCGGCAGCGGTGCCGGCGCCGTGGTGCTCAGGCGCCTGGAAGATGCTTTGCGCGATGGTGATCCCATCGATGCCGTGCTGCGCGGCTCGGCGATGAACAACGACGGCTCCTTGAAGATCGGCTTCACCGCGCCGAGCATCGATGGCCAGAGCAAGGTGATCGCCGAGGCCCTGGCCGTGGCGCGCGTGGATCCGCGAACCATCGGCCACGTGGAAGCCCACGGCACGGCCACCCCCTTGGGAGATCCCATCGAGGTGGACGCCCTCATCCGCTCTTTCGACGTGGACGAGAAAGGTTTTTGTGCCCTTGGCTCGGTAAAGAGCAACGTGGGCCACCTGGAAACCGCGGCCGGTGTGGCGGGCTTGATCAAGTCCGTGCTCATGCTGAGCCGGCGGGTCTTGGTGCCGAGCCTGCACTTCGAGAGCCCGAATCCGGAGATTCCATTCGACGAGAGCCCGTTCTTCGTGTCTCGGGAGACCCGTCCCTGGGACCGCGATGGCGCACCGCGTCGGGCCGGCGTCTCGTCCTTCGGCATCGGCGGCACCAACGTGCACACAGTGCTCGAAGAGGCGCCGGCAGTGGCCGAAGATCCCGCTGCTGAGGCCGGACCCCAGGTGCTCACGCTGTCGGCCAAGACTCCTACGGCTCTGGACGCCCTGACCGCGGCCCTGGCGGAGCAGCTGGCTGCGGACGAAGAGCTCGATCTGGCGGCAGTAGCCCAGACCACCCGTGTCGGCCGGCGCTCCCTGCCGTGTCGCCGCATCCTGGTGGCCGAGAACAAGGCCGAGGCCGTGGACGCCCTGAAGAACCTCGATCCCAAGCGGGTCTTCACCTTCCAGGCGCCCAGGAGTGGCCGATCGGCGGCCTTCCTCTTCCCGGGCGGTGGCTCCCAATATGTGGACATGGGGCGGCAGCTCTATGCCCGCGAGCCGGTCTTTCGCCAGACATTGGACCACTGCTTCGAGCTGTTACGTCCGCTGATGGACGTGGATCCCCACCAGGTTCTCTACCCGTCCGCCGATCATCGGGACCAGGCGGTGGCTCAGCTCAAAGAGACGCCCATCGCCCTGCCGATCCTGTTCTCGGCAGAATACGCCCTGGCCCGGCTGCTGATCTCTTGGGGCATCGAGCCCGCTGCCATGATCGGCCATTCGAACGGTGAGTTCGTGGCCGCCACCCTGGCCGGCGTCTTCACTCTGGAGCAGGCCCTCGACGTGGTGGCCCGCCGCGCCGCGCTGATGACCCGTCTGCCCAAGGGTTCCATGCTCTCCCTCCCCCTGCCGGTGGAGGAGGTGCGGGAGATGGTGGGTGACGACTACTCCATCGCCGCGGTGAACAGCCCCGTCTCCTGCGTGGTGTCGGGCACGGTGGAGCAGATCGACGCCCTGGAAGAGAAGCTGGCAAGCCGCGAGCTCGACACCCGCCGGCTGCACATCGCCGTAGGTGCTCACTCCAAGATGGCCGATGGCATCGTCGACGATCTGGTGGCGATCGTGGCCGAGCACGACCTGAACGAGCCCACCATTCCCTTCGTGTCCAATGTCACCGGGGATTGGATCCAGCCCGGAGAGGCAACGGATCCGGCCTATTGGGGCCGCCACCTGCGCCACACCGTGCGTTTCCAAGAGGCGATCGGTCGCCTGATGGAAGACCCGACGCGGATCTTGATCGAGGTGGGTCCCGGGCAGGCGTTGGGCTCTCTGGCGCGCCAGAACCTGACCACCGGCGAGAATCGCACCCTTCTGGCCACCACTCGCCAGCGCCACGACGAGGAGGTTTCCGACTCCGTCCTGCTGGCCGAGAACGTGGCCAAGGTGTGGTTGGTGGGCGGTGCCGTGGACTGGCGCGCAGTCTACGAAGAGCAAGGTCCGCGGCGTGCCCGCGTGGTCACCTATCCCTTCGAGCGTCGGCGTTATTGGATCGAGGCCCAGAAGAGCGACGCCGGATCCGGCGACCTGGCCGCGCGCATGCAGACCTGGATGGAGGCCGAGGGCAAAGTCCTGGACCAAGAGAAGTCCGGAGACGACCGCGCCGGCCTGCTGGTGGCCTATGTGGCCCCGCGCGACGACATGGAGGAGCGAGTGGCCGACGTCTGGCGCCAATTCTTCGGTATCGACCAGGTGGGCGTGCACGACAACTTCTTCGAGCTGGGAGGCACCTCCCTGCTGGCCACTCAATTGGTCAACAGCCTGCAGAAAACTTTCAAGGTGGAGCTCGATGTACCCACCTTTATGCGCTCCGCCACCGTGGCCGAGCTGTCCGAGACCTTGGTCCGTCTGCAAGACGAGGAAGAGACGGCCCAAGCCACGGCGGTGCTCGATCGCTTGGAGCAGATGAGTGAAGACGAGATCGCGGCTCTTCTGGCACAGACCGAGATGGCCGAAGCTTGATCGCTCGCTCGATCCGAAGACAGACCGAAAACCTTTCGCACGATTCGATGAACCCTTATCCATCCCAGTCGGAGCTGATGGACCGAAACCGAGGAACAGATCATGACGAAAATTGCCGATAAGCTCAGGAATCTCTCCCCCGAAAAGCGCGCTCTCTTCGAGCGTTTGATGGCCGAAGAAAAGGCCAAGAAAGAGGCCGCTCTGGAAGCCTCGAAATTGGACATCCCCAACTTTCCGTCCGAGCCCGAGAAGCGCTACGAGCCCTTCCCGCTCACCGACATCCAACAGGCGCAATGGTTCGGTCGCTCGGGTCTTTTCGAGCTCACCTCCGCGGCCCACGTCTACGTGGAATTCGACAGCGAGGGTCTGGACCTGGACCGTCTGGAGGAGGTGTGGAACGAGATCGTGAAGGAGAACGATCAGTTGCGCATGAAGGTGCTCGGCGACCTGCGCCAGGTGGTGCTCGAAGAGGTGCCGTACTACGAATTCAAGCGCATCGACCTCACCGGCAAGTCCGAGAAAGAGGTGGAAGAGAGCCTCGCCGAAACCCGCGCCGACATGGGCCATCAAATCCTGCCCGCCGATCAGTTCCCTATCTGGGAGGTACGGGCCTCGGTGATCGACGGCGGCCGCCTGCGCCTGCACGTGAGCTTCGATCTGATCGTGGGTGATGCCTGGAGCTTCCGGGTGCTCATGGATCACTGGGCCCAGCGCTACCACCACGGTGACGAGGCCAAGCGGGAGCCCGTGGACTACTCCTTCCGGGATTACGTGCACGCCCTGGAAGCCTTGGAGGAAACCGAGGTCTTCCAGCGGGACCTGGCCTATTGGAAAGAGCAATTGGCCGTGTTGCCCAACCCGCCGGAGCTGCCCATGGCCAAACAGCCGAGCGAGCTGGACGAGCATCGCTCCCTTCACTTCACCGATACCGTGGCCGCGAACGTGTGGTCCGAGCTCAAGGGTCGGATCAAAGATCACCGATTGACCGCGTCGAACTTCTTCCTCGCCGCCTGGTCCGAGGTGGTCACGGTGTGGACCAAATCCCCCGAGTTCGCCCTCAACGTCACGGTCTTCAACCGTCTGCCCGTGCACGAGGACGTGAACGCCGTGCTGGTGGGAGAGTTCAACTCCTTCTGCCTCTTCGGGGTCGACAACTCCGGCAAGCGTCCGTTCCACGAGCGTGCCCTGGAGAAGCAGGAGAAGCTGTGGCGCCACATCGACCATCGTACGGTCAGCGGTGTCCGTCAGATGCGCGAGCTGGCACATATTCGCGGCACCCAGAGCGGTGGCGCCCTGATGCCTGCGGTCTTCACCTCCACCCTGGCCCACCACGACAGCGAAGGCTGGTCGCCCTCGGTATTCCCGGGCGAATGGGTCTACGAGGTTTCGCAGACGCCCCAGGTGTGGATGGAGCATCACATCTGGGAGGACGAAGGCAAGCTCGTCCTGCACGTGGACGTGGTCGACGGTGTCTTTCCCGAGGGCATGTTCGCCGAGGTCTTCGCCGCCTACGTGCAGCTCCTCCACGAGCTGGCTCGAGATCCCGAGGCGTGGAATCGCACCGATGCCCGCCACCTGGTGCCGGCCGAGCAGCTGCAGCTGCGGGCCGAGGTGAACAACACCGCCGCCGCCATCTCGGACGAGCTGATGCACGGCCTGATGCGCAAGCAAGCGGCGGAGCGGGGCGATACCACGGCCGTGATCTCGGCCCGCGGCAACCTCACCTACGCGGAGCTGGACTCGCGCTCCAATCGGGTGGGCCGCTTCCTGCGGGAGGCCGGCGCCGAGCCCAACGAGCTGGTGGCCGTGGTCATGGAGAAGGGCTGGGAGCAGGCCGTGGCCGCCTACGGCATCCAGAAGTCGGGCGCCGCCTACCTCCCCATCGAGCCGGACGTGCCGACGGACCGTCTGCATCACCTGCTGAGCGTGGGTGAGTGCAAATTGGCCCTCACCCAGAGCGAGCTGGTCGCCGAGCTTTCGTGGCCCGAGGGCGTGCAGGTCTTCGCCGTGGACGGCGACGCCTTCGACGGCGTCTCCGACGAGGCCCTGGAAGATGTCCAGGGCCCGGACGATATCGCCTACGTGATCTTCACCTCCGGCTCCACCGGGACCCCCAAGGGTGTGGTGATCTCCCACCGCGGTGCGGTGAACACCATCCTCGACATCAACGAGCGTTTCCAGGTGGACGCCGAGGATCGGGGCCTGGCCTTGGCGGCCATGGGCTTCGACCTGTCGGTCTACGACCTCTTCGGCACCCTGGCGGCGGGCGGCTCGGTGGTGATCCCGTCCAAGCAGGATCCGGATCCCTCGGAGTGGGTGCAGCTGATCGCCGAGCACGGCGTCACCCTGTGGAATTCCGTGCCGGCGCTCATGGAGATGTTGGTCACCCACGCGGAGGGCACCAAGACCGAGCTGCCTTCCTCCCTGCGTCTGGCCCTGCTCTCCGGCGATTGGATTCCTGTGAGCTTGCCCGGACGCCTCTCCGCGGTGCGCGAAGGGATCGAGGTGATCAGCCTGGGTGGCGCCACCGAGGCTTCCATCTGGTCGATCCTGCATCCGATCGTGGCGGTGGATCCGGAGTGGAAGAGCATCCCCTACGGCAAGCCGATGAAGAATCAGACCTTCCACGTGCTGAACGGCGATCTGAAGCCGTGCCCCACCTGGACCACGGGCGATCTCTACATCGGTGGCGTGGGTGTGGCCCTGGGCTATTGGCGGGACGACGAGAAGACCGCGGCGTCCTTCTTGGAGCATCCCGAGACCGGCGAGCGGCTCTACCGCACCGGCGATCTGGGCCGCTACCTGCCCAACGGTGAGATCGAGTTCCTCGGCCGTGAGGACAACCAGGTGAAGGTGCGGGGCTTCCGCATCGAGCTGGGTGAGATCGAGGAGAACCTCAACAAGGTAGACGGCATCGCGGCGTCCGTGGTGGCGGCCCTCGGGGCGAGCGACAACCGTCGCCTGGTGGCCTATGTCGTGCCCGCGGACGGCACCGAGCTGGACACCGAGGCCGTGCAAAAGGCCCTGGGCGCCAAGCTGCCGGAGTACATGCTGCCCCAGAGCTACGTCGCCATGGAGGCCCTGCCCCTGACCGCCAACGGCAAGGTGGATCGCAAGAATCTGCCGGCTCCCGAGGATGTGGGCAAGGAGAACGTCTACGTGGCGCCGCGCAACGAGGCCGAGGAGAAGCTAGCCCAGCTGTGGCAAGAAGTGCTGGACGTGGAAAAGGTGGGTGTTTACGACGACTTCTTCGAGCTGGGTGGCAACTCCCTCCTGGCCAATCAGCTCCTCTTCCGGGTCCACGACGCCTTCGGCATCGAGCTGCCCCTCTCCAAGCTCTTCGAAGCCACCACCATCGACAAGGTGGCTGTGCTCTTGGAAGAGACCTTGATCGCCCAGATGGAGGGTATGAGTGAGGAGGAGATCCAACGCCTGCTGGAAGAGGAGGCGGTAGGTGTCTGAGCTCGCCACCCGCCGCAGTCGTCTGACAGCGGCTCAGCGTGCGTTGCTCGCAAAGCGACTGCGGGGTCAGGAGAGCAAGGCGGCAGGACAATCGCCCGCCGCCTTGCCCACCCTCGAGCCCGATTCCGCGGCCGCTCTGGAGCCATTCCCGCTGCTGGACGCCCAAGCCCTTCTGTGGCGCGGACGCAACGGCGAGCGAGAGCTGGGCGGCGTGTCACCCCACGTGTACCTGGAGGCGGAGCGGTCGGAGCTGGATCTGGCGCGTTTCGAAAGCACGTTCCAAGCCCTGGTTCGGCGCCACCCCATGTTGCGGGCCGTGGTCCGCGACGGTCGCCAGGTGGTGCTGGGCGAGGTGCCGGACTACACGGTGAAAGTGTTCGACTTGCGTGAGGAAACGCCGGTGGAGCAGGAACGCCGTCTGTCCGTGATCCGCGAGCGCATGTCCCACAGCGAACGATGTCCGGACTCGTGGCCGCTCTTCGAGGTGCGGGTCACACGTTTGGCCGCCGACCGCTTCCGTATCCATGCGGATTTCGACCTTCTGCCCATGGATCTGCCGAGCCTGGAGTTCCTCTGCCTGGAATGGCGCAAGCTCTACGAAGGGCAGGGTCTTCCCGATGTGCCATTCGCTTTCCGCGACTATGCGATCACCTGCGAACGCTTCAAATCGGCGGAGCTCTATCGCCGGTCCCTGAAGCATTGGCAGGAGCGCTTGCCGCAGCTACCGCCGGCCCCGGATCTTCCCTTGGCGCGGGATCCCCGGAGCATCACCCGGCCGCGCTTCGTTCGTTGGGCCGCAGAAATGCCGGCGGCGGAGTGGGGGCGGATCAAGGAGTGTGCCGCGGCCGAGGGTTTGACTCCGTCCGTGGTGCTCATGGCCGCGTTCGGCGATGTCTTGGCCGTGGCGGGAGCGGGTCGCCGCTTCACCCTCGGTTCCACCCTCTTCAATCGTTTGCCGGTGCATCCGCGGGTGATGGAGGTTCTGGGGCAGTACACATCCACCAGCTTGACCGAGGTGGACGTGGATGCGCATGGCACCTTCCTCGACCGTTGTCGACACCTCCAAGAGCAGCTCTGGAAGGATCTGGAGCACGGCTATGTGGATGCCTCCGCCCTGCTTGCCGAGCAACGACGGAAGGCCGGCGAGGACAGACCGGTGACGCCGGTGATTTTCACCAGCGCCCTGGCTCACTTCGAGGAAGCCGGAGACGTGCCTCCCACCCGCTGGCTCGGCGAGCCTTGTCACGCCGTGGCAGAGCGGGCCGAAACCTGGATGGAGCATTTGGTGCTGGAGAACGCCGGCACCCTGGAGTATTCCTGGGACGTGGTGGAAGGGCTTTTCCCGGACCACCTGATCTCGAATCTCTTCGACCTTTACGGGCAGGCACTGGAGCGTCTCGCCGAGTCCGCCGAGGTGTGGACCCGGCGGGCGGACCCCATGGATCTGTGGCCTTCGGCCACGGTGCTCGCCTCTTGCTGAGGTGGATGCATTCTTGAAGACGAACGGATTGCATAGAACCTTTCGATACCGACCGATAGACAACGACCTACTACACGGAGAGTCCCATGTCAGCCGTGATCACAGAAGAATTGAAAGATAGAAAACAAAAGTTGAGCTCCGCTCAGCTGGCCTTGTTGCAAAAGCGCCTACGGGGTGAGATGGAGCAGGTCAAGCCCATCGAGCCGGACGTCGAAAATCTTTTCGAGCCGTTCCCCATGACCGAGATGTGTGAGGCCCAATGGATGGGTCGCAACGAAGCCTACGAGCTGGGTGGGGTTTCGGCCCACGCCTACGCCGAGATGTTCGACGGCCCCATGGATATCGAGGCCTTCGAGCGCGCCTGGAACACCCTGGTGGACCACTACGAGATGTTTCGCGCCATCGTGGG
Source organism: uncultured Thermoanaerobaculia bacterium (assembly GCA_964565225.1). Taxonomy (GTDB): domain Bacteria; phylum Acidobacteriota; class Thermoanaerobaculia; order Multivoradales; family J023; genus CAZMEL01. Next base: position 52,300 of record CAZMEL010000001.1, read on the forward strand.
TAAGGACGGTCAATACCGCATCCTGCCCCGCGACGAGGTGGAACCCTACAAGGTGGAGGTGGTGGACCTGCGCCAGAAGTCCCAAGAGGAGAAGGACGCCTACCTGGCCGAGGTGCGGGACGAGTGGCGCCGGGAGATCATGCCCGGCGACGAGTGGCCCCTGTTCAAGTTCCGCGCCTCGATCATCGAGGACGACCACATCCGCCTGCACGCCAGTCTGGATCTCTTGATCACCGACATCGGCAGCTTGCAGCGCATCGGTCGCCAGCTCACCAAGCTCTACGAAGATCCGAGCTACGACCTGGGCGAGCCCACGGAGCTGTCGTTCCGCGACTACAACATGGCGGTCACCGCCTTCCGCAAGCATCCGCTCTACGAGAAGTCGGAGCAGTATTGGCTGTCCCGCCTGGACACCCTACCGCCGGCCCCGGACATGCCCGTGGCGCGGGATCCCGAGAAGGTGGAGTACCCCTATTTCACCCACGACCGGCGGATCATCCCCGCAGATATCTGGCAGAAATTCCAGGAGCGGTCGCGCAAGTTTGGCCTGACGCCGGACGTCACCATGAACGCGGTCTATGCCGACATCGTGGCCACCTGGGCCAAGCGCCAGACCTTTACCCTGAATGTGCTGTCGTTCAAGCGCCTGCCCATCCATCGGGACGTCAACAAGTTGGCGGGCAACTTCGGCTCCACCATTCTCCTGGAGGTGAGCGATTGGGGTGGCCGCCCGTTCGTGGACCGGGCCAAGGGCCTGCACTCGCAATTGCTCAAGGACCTGGACCATTGGTTCTACTCCGGCGTCACCATGTTGCGTGAGCTGAACCGCCACAAGGGCGGCGCCCGCGGCGCGTCCATGCCCGTGGTCTTCGCCTCCACCCTAAACTACTCGGTGGAGGGCACCCTGCTCGACTCCGAGAACTTCTGGGACAAGTACATGACCCAGCTCTACCTGCAAACGCCGCAGGTGTGGCTGGACCATCAGATCGCCGAGGACGACGGCGAGCTGCACCTGGAGTGGGATCGAGTGGAAGAGCTCTTCCCCGAGGGCATGACCGCAGACATGCTCGACGCCTACGAAAATCTGGTCACCTACCTGGCGGAGAGCGATGATCCGTGGGTGGCTTCGAGTCGCCGTCACGTTCTGCCCGAGGCCCATCGGGCGGCCCACAGCGAGCTCAACTCGACCGATGGGGCGGTGTCCGACGAGCTGTTGCACACCCTTTTCGCCCGTCAAGCCGAGGAGCGGCCGGACCAAAAGGCCGTGGTCACCGATTCGCGCATCCTGAGCTACGCCGAGGTGGACGAGATGTCCAATCAGGTGGCCCATTGGCTCGTGGACCAAGGCGTGAAGCCCAATCGTTTCGTGGCCCTGGCCATGAAGAAGGGTTGGGAGCAGGTGGTGGCCGCCCTGGCGGTGCACAAGGCCGGGGCCGCTTACCTGCCGGTGGATCCGGACACGCCGACGGAGCGTTTGGCCTACTTGCTGGAGAACGCCGGTGCGACCCTGGTTCTCACCCAAGAGGACTTGGCGAGCGAGATCACCTGGCCCGAGGGTGTGGAGCATCTGGCCATGGACGGTGATCTGTCGTCCCTCTCCACAGATGCCCTCGACACCGTGCAGGGCCCGGACGACATCGCCTACATGATCTACACCTCGGGCTCCACCGGTCGTCCCAAGGGCGTGGTGATCGATCACCGCGGCGCGGTGAACACGATCCTCGATATCAACGAGCGTTTCGGCATCGGTGCCGAGGACGCGGTGCTCGGCATCTCGGCCATGAGCTTCGACCTTTCGGTCTACGACCTCTTCGGCACCCTGGCCGCTGGCGCCACCCTGGTGCTGCCCAAGGAGCTGAAGACGCCGGATCCGGCCTACTGGGCGGAGCTGGTACAGCGCGAGAACGTCACCGTTTGGAACTCCGTGCCGGCCCTGATGGAGCTGGTGACCGAATATGTGGAGAGCCATTCCAAAGCGGCCGACACTCTCGGCTCCCTGCGTCTGGCCCTGCTGTCGGGCGATTGGATCCCGGTCTCTCTGCCCGATCGTCTGCGCGCCGTGGCCGAGAACGTAAAGGTGGTGAGCTTGGGCGGTGCCACCGAGGCGTCCATCTGGTCGATCCTGCACGAGGTCGACGCGGTGGATCCGGAGTGGTCGAGCATCCCCTACGGGCGTCCGATGAAGAACCAGCGCTTCTACGTGCTCGACGATTACCTCGATCCCAAGCCCTTCTGGGTGCCCGGCGACCTCTACATCGGCGGCATCGGGGTGGCGCGGGAGTACTGGGGCGACGAGGAGAAGACCCGGGCGTCGTTCATCATTCACCCGGAATCCGGCGATCGCCTCTACAAGACCGGCGATCTGGGATTTCTGCATCCGGACGGGTACATCGTCTTCCTCGGTCGTGAGGATCTGCAGGTGAAGGTGCGGGGTTTCCGTATCGAGCTGGGGGAAATCGAGGCCCAGATCGCGAGCCATCCGGCGGTGGAATCCGCCGTGGTGGTTGCCATGGGTGCCGACAGTGAGACCCGCCGCCTGGTGGCCTACGTGGTGGCCGTAGAAGGGGAGTCCGTCGATGCCGAGACCATCACGGCCTACGCCGCCGAGCGGCTGCCCGAGTACATGTTGCCGGCCAATGTGCAGGTGATCGAGACCCTGCCCCTCACCCCCAACGGCAAGGTGGACCGGCGGTTCCTCGCCGATCCCCAATCCCTGGAGCAGTGGCAGAAGAGCAAGGTCTACGTGGCTCCGCGCACCGAGACCGAAACCGAGGTGGCGGCCATCTGGGCGTCCATGCTCGACCTGGAGCGAGTGGGTGTCGAAGACAACTTCTTCGAGCTCGGCGGCACCTCTCTGTTGGTGAACCAGATGGCGGCGCGAATCTACGACGCTTTCGGCATCGAGCTGTCCATGGGCATCGTTTTCGAGAGCCCCACGGTGACCGCCATGGCCGAGGCCATCGACGCCGCCCTGGAGAACCCGGACCTGCAGCAGGCGGACGACTCCATGGCTGTGGAGGATCTGGAGGCGGAAGCCGCCCTCGATCCCAGCCTCGGCGTCTAGAACGTCGCCACCCACATGAGCCCGGGGGCGCCTTCTAGCGGCTCCGGGCTCCTTTCCCCGTTCGTCCCCCGGGACGCTCTTGGGGAAGCCTCGTCCCAAGGAGACGAAAACATGGCCGAAAAGCCCGATTTCAAAAGCTTCGAGCTGAATCCGAATCCCCGAGCCGTGCTGCTCACCGGTGCCACCGGTTTCCTCGGCGCCTTCCTGCTCCGGCAGCTCTTGGACCTCACCGAGGCCAAGGTGTATTGCCTGGTGCGGGCCGCCACTTTCTGGGAAGCGGAAGAGCGGTTGATCCGCAATCTCAAGCACTTCAAGTGCTGGGACGAAAAAGACGCTCCGCGCATCCAGCCGGTGGTGGGGGATCTGTCCAGGCCCCTGCTCAACTTGTCGGAGCGGGATTTCAAGCGCCTGGCCGCCAAGGTGGACGCCCTCTACCACAACGGCGCCTTCGTCAATTTCATTCACCCCTATGCGCGCCTCCGGGCGGCCAACGTCCAGGGTACCCAAGAGATGGTGCGCCTGGCGGTGACCGAGAAGGTGAAGCCTCTGCATTACACCTCCACCTTGCGCATTTTCGGCAACTGGGCCGGCGAGGGCGGCGTGGTGCGCGAGACCGACCGAGCCCAGCAGAGCCAGGTGATTTCCAGCGGCTATTCCCAGAGCAAGTGGGTGGCCGAGCGCATGGTGCACAATGCCGGCGAGGGAGGTGTGCCCTTCACCGTCTTTCGTCCGGGCATGGTCACCGGCGACACGGTGAACGGCATGGCCAACTTCGACGACATCGTGGGCCGCATGATCAAAGGCTGCATCCAGATGGGGCAGGCTCCCGAGAAGGACATGCTGCTGGACTTCACGCCTGCGGACTGGGCGACTCGGGCCATGGTCAAGCTGACTCTGGACCCGAGGGCCCTGGGAGGCACGTACCACCTGGTGACGCCCCATCCGATCTCGTGGAACGAGGTCGTGGAACACGTGCGGGCTCTGGGCTATTCCCTGGAGCGGGTGGCCTACGGCCCGTGGCTCGAAGATCTCAAGAAGGCGGCCCAGACCGGCACGCCCGAGAGCAACGCCTTGATTCCCCTGCTGTCGTATTTCGCCGAGGAGATGCCCGACGAGGTGGCCAACCGGCGCTTCGACTGCAGCGCCTTGCTCGGTCTTCTGGACGGTGAGGATGCGGAATGCCCGCGGGTGGATCTGCCGCTTCTCAAGACCTATTTCCAGGCCTACATCACCGAGGGCTTCCTCGAGCCGCCGCCGGTGGGCGAGCTGGCTCGCCGCTCCTTGGTGGGTGTGGCCTGAGGGGGAATGTGATGAACGCCACGGCCACGGCGAGACGACCCGCGATGGGCTCTTGCTTCACCTGTGTGACTTCCAATCCACTGGCATTCCTGAGGGTTTTCTGTCTGCCCTTTGCCGGTGGATCGGCCACGGTTTTCCGCGAATGGCACCGCAAGCTCACACCGGCCGTAGAGGTGGTGCCCGTGGAGATTCCGGGTCGCGGAACCCGCTTCAAAGAGCCGCCGATCTCGGACCTCGTGGAGCTGGTGAGTCTCCTGGCGGATCAGATCGAAGACCATGTGGACTCCCTACCCTATGTGTTTTTCGGCTACAGCATGGGTGGGCACATCGCCTACGAGCTGACCCGGGAGCTGCGTCGGCGGGGCCGGTCCCTGCCGGTGCATCTCTTCGTGGCCGCGGCCATCGCGCCGCGGGGTCGCAAGCCCGAGCCGCCCTTGCATTCCATGAGCGACGAGGAGCTGATCGCCGAGCTCGAGGCCTTCGACGGAACACCGCCCGGGGTGCTCGACAACCCCAACATCATGGGCACGCTGATGCCCGGAATCCGAGCCGATTTTGCCCTCAGCGAAACCTATTCCTACGTGTCGGAAGCACTCCTGGAGATGCCCTTGACCGTTTACGGCGGTGAGAGAGATCACGCGGTGCTGCGTTCGGATCTGGAGCTGTGGGAGAGAGAGACCCGCGGTCCGTTCCAGCTGGAGATGCTACCCGGAGGCCATTTCTTCCTCTTCGACTGTGAGAAGGAGCTGTTGCGCAAGCTGTCGGCAGCCTTTCACGGGGTGGCCAAGCGGGTGGCCCTCACCGGTGGGTGAGCGGGACAGGTCGGGCGGAGGCAGGCCCCGCCCCTACTAGAGATTCGGAGCGGGCAACTACGAGCCCCGCCCCCTGACAAGGATTCAGTAGTCGAGAGAAAAGTGAAAGACCTAGTGAAATGAAAGGTTGTTGATATGTCGAGCTTGCTTGTCGCTGCGGCGAAAGCCCGCCGTGCTCAAAAACGTCCGGCGGCACCGCCCCTGACGATGCTGTTGGACGAAGAGCAGGATTTTCAGAAAGAAATCCGTCGCTTTGCCGAAAAAGAGATCAAGCCTCAGGTGTCCGACATGGACACCGCCGCGGAAATGCCTCGTGGTCTGATCGACCAGCTCTTCGAGCTCGGCGTGTTGGGATCCGAGGTGCCGGACGCTCTCGGCGGTGCCGGCGCCTCCTTCTTCTCCGGCATCCTGGCGATCGAAGAGCTGGCCAAGGTGGATCCGGCAGTAGCGGTCTTGGTCCACGTGCACAATGTCCTGGTTACCAAGACCCTGCTCAAATGGGGCTCGGACGACCTGAAGGCCCGTTACCTGCCCTTGCTCACCGACGGCACGGTGGCCGCCTACAGCCTGTCGGAAGCGGAATCGGGCAGTGATGCCTTCGCCATGAAATCCACGGCCGTGCGACGCGGTGACTATTTCGTCCTCGACGGGCGCAAGCTGTGGTGCACCAGCGCCGCCGAAGCCGGTCTCTTCCTGATCTTCGTCAACGCCGCGCCGGAGAAGGGGGTTCGGGGCATCACGGGTTTCCTGGTGGAGCGAGACACTGAGGGCCTACAGATCGGCCGGCGGGAGGACAAGATGGGCATCCGCGCCAGCTCTACCTGCGAGCTGGTGCTCGACGGCGTCAAGGTGCCAGCGAAGCAAATGCTCGGCACCCTGGGTAGCGGTCAGGATGTGATCACCGACGGACTGGTGAAAGGCCGAATCGGCATCGCGGCCCAGATGGTCGGTCTGGCGCAGGGGGCCCTGGACGCCGCCGTTGCCTATGCTCATGAACGGCGCCAGTTCGGCCAACGGATCTCGTCCTTCCAGGGCGTCCACTTCCCTTTGTCCGAGATCGCCACCGAGATCGAGGCGGCGCGTCTCCTGGTATACAACGCCGCCCGTCTGTTGGAGACCGGGGCGCCCCATTTCAAGCTCTCGACCCCTACGTCTATGGCCAAGCTCTTCGCCTCCAGAGTGGCGGAGCGGGCAGCGTCTCAAGCGGTAGAAACCCTGGGAGGCAATGGATTCAGCAAGGAATATCCGGTGGAGAAATTCTACCGCGACGCCAAGATCGGTCAGATCTACGAAGGCACGTCCAATATTCAGTTGCGCACCATCGCCACCGGTCTCTTCCAACGACTGTGAGCCCTGTTTTCTATGGAACCCGATTTCGTGAGTCGATCCCCTCATGCTTGCGGTTCTCCTTTCGATTCTTTTTTGGATCCCGGAGCTTGAGCCTAGTGCTAGACCCGAAACCAATGAGTGGGGGCTCGAGCCCCCCACCCCTAGAAGGAGAAGAAATGACTCGTCGATTGACCTGTGCCTTCATTCTGTTGGCTCTCACCTGGTCCGTGCCGGCTCTGGCCCAGCAGGCGGCAGTGACCTTCACCGACCAGGCCGCCGAACTCCTGGACGTGCCGTTTAGCCGTGCCGCCTCGGATACCGATGCCCTTTGGACCGAGATCAAAGAAGACGATCCCTACACCGTCGAGGACATCGTCATGACTCCGGCCAAGAGCCGTGGTGCGCCGGGTGTGGCCATCTTCGACTATGACAACGACGGTGACCTGGACTTCTACGTGCCCAACGGTCCGCGTCGTAACGCCGCTCTCTACCAGAACCAACTGGCCGACACCGGTACCTTTGGCTTCGTAGACGTGGCCGTACAAGCCGGCGTCGCCGCCTTCGAGCAAGACGGCAGCGGCGTGTGCTTTGGCGATCTGGACAACGACGGGGACGACGATCTGCTGGTGCTGGCCATGCACAGCGAGCGCATCCTCTTCGAGAATCGTGGTGACGGTACCTTTGCCGACATCACCGCCGCGTCCCAGCTCGCCGCCGGTGCGCGTTATGACTCCACCTCCTGCTCCATCGGTGACATCAACGGTGACGGCTTGCTCGACATCGCCATTGTCAACCTTTTCGACACCACCAGCTCCCTGGCCATGTTCGTGGAGCCCTTCGCGGCCAATCACCCGAACGAGCTCTTTCTCAACAAGGGCGACAACGTCTTCGAGGATGTGTCCGAATCCTCGGGCTTCCGGGATCTGGATCTGACCTTCGGCGCTCCGAAACGGGCTCCTACCATGACCTGGGCCGTGGCCCTGGTGGACGTGGACCTGGACGGGGATCTCGACATCCTCCAGGGTGACGACCAAGGCATCGTGCCCGAGGGCGTGGTGGGCGGCATCGACCGCGGCTACATCCAGCTCTTCGAGAACGACGGCACCGGCCACTTCAAGAACTCCACCTATGAGACTCGTCTCAACAAGGTGAGCGGTTGGATGGGCTTTGCCTTCGCCGACTTCGACCACAACGGTGAGCTCGACTTCATGGCCACCAGCTTCGGCAATCACGCTCGTGCGTGGGCCCGTGGCGGCCCCTTCGATACCTTTCTCGAAGGTCGTGACAGCCGTTGGTTCCTGCGCATGAAAGACGGTACCTACTTTGATCCGTCCTATCCGAACAACCTGAACACGCCCTTCGGTTGGGGCGTGGTGGCCATCGACTACGACAACGATACGGACACCGATCTGGTCTGGCAGGGCGGCATGGACGGTGGGCCTTTCGTCATGACCACCCCGGCCACAGTGCTCGTCAACGATGGCACCGCGAGCTTCACTCGCGATGCCGCGGCCTTCCCCCACAACGAGGACTACATCCGCCGTGCCATCAACGGTGTGGCTGCTGGTGACTTGAACGGCGACGGCTTCATGGACATGGTCGCCGCCTCGGGTTTCGATACTCCGGAGCCGACGCCCTTGACCCCGAACTTCCAGTTGGGTGGTCCGTTCGACCAGGATGCCTACGCCGTGGCCACCTTCGATCTGATCGATCCGGTGAATACGGTGTTCACCTGGAACGGGATGGTGTTCCCGGACGGCACCGTATCCGTGGACATGAATAGCGGCGGCAACGGCAACGGCTGGATCAAGGTGAAGACCCTCGGCACCGTGGGTGTGACCGAGGACGCGCGCACCAATCGCAATGGCATCGGCGCCGTGTTGTCGGTCACCCCCGAAGGTGCCGCCACCGCCATGAAGCCGATCGTGGGTGGTTCCAGCTACGCCTCGCAGAATGAGCTTACTGCTCACTTCGGCATGGGGCAGGCCGACGACGCAGTGGTGGAGGTGCTGTGGCCCGGTGGTGTGAAGAATCGTTTCTACGGCGAGGCCGGCGACACCGTGCTCGCCGTGGAGATTCCATGCTCTTTCGACTCGACCATGGGTCGCATGGCGTACAACACCTGCGTCACCGGCGCCTTGGGCGACATTTTCGCTGCCGGTCTGATCAATGGCTCCCAACGGGGCGAGCTGATCAGCGAGGCCCTGCGGGCTTACGACGAAGCCCACTGATCCCATCGACGGAGGGCCGGCTCGCCGGCCCGCCGTTTTCCGAGCCCCAACGATCGTTTTCGGAAATCGAAGGTTAAGACTGGGCTTCGTTTACGAAGCCCTTACACAAAGGAATCTCGAGATGAGTACCTATAAAACTTCCTTGCGGAGCGTCTTCGGCTCCGAGCGGGGAAACCTCTTCCACTGCGTCTGTCTCCTTGCCCTCGGCCTCGTCACCTTGCCGGTCTTTGCCACGCCGGTGGTGGAGACCTTGGGTCCGTCGTCGCCCCTGCGTGGCGCCAACGGCCTGGCCTTCGACGGGCAGGATCGCCTGCTGGTGGCCAGCGTCATCGGCCGCAGCATCACCATGCTCAACCGTGAGACCGGCGCGGTTCTGGACGTGATCGACGACTCCCAGGGCGTGGAAACCCCCGACGATGTGGCCGTGGCTCCCGACGGCTCCATCTACTGGTCCGCCCTGCTGGTGGGCCGGGTGGGTCGCCTCTCCCCGGACGGCACCGTGGTGCAGCAAGAGGTGGACCACAGCCTGAATTCCATCGCCGTGTCGAGCACGGGGCGGGTCTTCGCCTCCCAGTGTGGCTTCCTCGGCGGCTCCAACATCTATGAGCTGGATCCGGCATTGCAGAATCCGCCGCGCCTGATCACCTCGGCTGTGGGTGTGGAGTGTGGTGTCAACGGCATGGCCGTGGACTCCGAAGACCATATCTACGGCCCCCGCTTCTTCAACGATGACATTGTCCGCATCAACCCGGATACCGGTGCTTTCGACGTGGTGGCCAACGGCTTCGACGCCCCGTCCGCCGTGCGCCTCGGAACGGACGGCATGCTCTACGTCACGGACTTCATTGTCGGCGACGTCTTTCGGGTGAATCCGGCGGATGGTACCAAGACCCTTCTCGCCGACCTGAGCTCGGGGCTCGACAGCCTGGCCGTGGACTCCCAGAACCGGGTCTTCGTTTCCAACAACGTGACCAGCGAGATCCTCGAGGTTCTTCCCGACGGTGGCACGCGCGTGGTGTTGGCGAGTGGTTTGGCCGCTCCGGGTGGCTTGGCCCTCCGTCCCCGCGACGACGGTGGTGAGTCTCTCTACGTGGCCGACTTCACCTCCATCGTGGAGCTGGACAAGGCCGCTGGAACCGTCCGCAGCGTGGCGGATTCTACCTTCCGTGCGGACCTCGACGATCCGGCGACCCTCTTCTATGATGGTGAGAAATTCGTTCTCTCCGCTTGGAGCGCCAATACCGTGCAGGTGTGGGACGCGGACTCCGGTGCCGTAGAGATGACGGTTCACGACTTCAACCTGCCCTTGAACGCCATTCGCTTCATGGGTGATTTGGTCGTGTCCGAGCTGGGAACCGGCAGTGTGGTGCGCGGAGCGGACATCGGGGGGCGCCAGACCTTGATGAGCGGCCTGGTGATTCCCACCGGCCTCGCCGCCAAGGACGGCAACCTCTACGTGGCCGACCAGTTCCAAGGCTCGGTGTGGCAGATCGCCGAGAACGGCCAGATCATGGACCCCCCGCGCATCGTCGCTCTGAGCCTGGCCGGACCCGAGGGGTTGACCTTCGACAACGACGGCAAGCTGCTGGTGGTAGAAGCCGCCGGCGGTCGTGTGTCGCGTATCGACACCGAAACTCGTGAGATCGAGACCGTGGTGAACGGATTGAACCTCGGGGTGCAAGCCAGCAGCGAGGTGTCGGTGCCGTCGGTCTTCTTCAGCGACATCGTGGTAGACGAGAACGGTGTGATCTACGTTTCCGGCGATGTGGACAGCACCATCTATCGCATCATCGAAGACGGCGTGCTGGAGGGCGATTGCACGCCAGGCCCGTCGACCCTGTGTTTTCAGAACGGTCGCTTCCGTATGCAGCTAGAGTGGAGGCAAGGTGCTCAGAGTGGCTTGGCCAATGTCCACGATCGCAACGACCAATCGGCAATTCTCTACTTCTTCGACGCGGAGAACTGGGAAGCCGTGGTGAAGGTGCTCGACGGTTGTAACTTCAACGGCAACTATTGGGTCTTCAGCGCTATCGCCTCCGACCTGGAGTTGACTCTGACCGTTACCGACACGGCCACGGGTGCCGAGCGGGTCTACACCAACCCGGCAGGCAACGCCGCTGACACGATCAACGATACCGGGGCCTTTGCTTGCCAATGATCCCTGCTTGACTGGATCGGCCCGTCAGGGCCGAAGGCGCCCCGGTTGCACGGAGACCGGGGCGCCTTTTCCGGTGGAACGGAAACACCCGCTTCAGAGTAGCTGCCCCGCGGCTCGCTGATCCGGTAGGGCGCACGAAGATCCTCGATCTCGTCTTCGAGGGCCTCCACCTTCGCCACCAAGCTGTGCACCAAACGGGTGATCTCCTCCTCATCGAGATCGGGCAGTGTCTACGCCTAGCGGAGCGCCGACTCTTCCGAGCTCGAGGTCGTCATCTGACTAGCTATGGGATTGATATTCTTCGGGAATGCTCATCGACTATCGAAGCGACACCGTCACCAAACCCACTCCCGCGATGCTGGAGCGAATGTTCCGAGCCGAGGTCGGCGACGCTATTTTTGGCGACGATCCAACGGTCCTCGAGCTCGAACGCACCGCCGCCGATCTCTTCGGCACGCCTGGCGCTCTCTTCTGCCCTTCCGGCACGATGACCAACCAGATCGCGATCCGGGTCCATACCCGGCCCGGCGACCAGCTGATCTGCGATCGGACCGCCCACGTCTACCTCTACGAGGGAGGCGGAGCGGCCCTGCACTCCGGGGTCACCTGCAAGTTGCTCGAGGGTGACGCCGGGCGCTTCACCTCGGGCCAGGTCGAGGCCGCCATCCAGGCCGACGATCCCCACCTTCCCTGGAGCCGGCTCGTCTGCTTCGAGAACACCAGCAACAAGGGGGGCGGCACGCTCTGGGATCTCGCCGAGATCCGGAAGATCCACGAGCTCTGCACCGCGAAGGGTCTGGCCCTCCATCTCGATGGCGCCCGCCTCTTCAACGCCCTGGTCGCCACCGGCGAATCGCCCGCGACCTACGGGGAGATCTTCGACTCGATCTCGATCTGTCTCTCGAAAGGTCTGGGAGCACCGATCGGCTCCCTGCTGCTCGGCGACGAAGCCTTCCTCCACGCCGCCAACCGCATGCGCAAGGCCTTCGGTGGCGGCATGCGCCAGGCCGGTTACCTCGCGGCAGCCGGGCTCCATGCCCTGGAGCACCATGTCGACCGCCTCCGGGTCGATCACGACCACGCGTCCCGGCTGCGCGACGCGCTCACCGGCTCCGACCTGCCGGGCACCGCTCTACCTGGCGACACGAACCTGGTGATGTTCGATTTCGAGACTCCGGAGGCCCTCCAGGGCTTCATCGAAACGTTGCGGCTCCACGGCATCCTCGCGGCCCCGATGGGAGCCACCCTTCTTCGCCTGGTGACACACCTCGACATCTCCGAGGAGATGGTGGAGCGGACGATCGAGGTGATCGAGAGAGTGGCAACCTGATCGCGTCGCACGTCCTGCTCTGCAACGAGAATCGAGGGGGAAGAAGGGGCAGGTATTGCCGGCCTCAGCTACCGAGCAATTCCCCGAGAGGCGCCAGGGTCTCGATGCGATCGAAGGCGATCTTCAACGACATCAGGATCGGTACCGCCAGCAGGGCGCCGGCGATTCCCCAGAGCCAGCCCCAGAAGAAGAGGCCGAGAAAAACCGCCACCGGATTGAGGGACAGCCGTTTTCCCAGGATCATCGGAGTGATCACTCCGCCCTCGATCACGGTGAGAAAGAGATAGACCGCGGGCGGAGCCAGCTCTTGCAGGGGCTGGTCGAAAGCCAACAAAGAGACCCCGGTGAGAATGGTCACTCCGACCAGGGCCCCGAGGTAGGGCACGAAGTTGAGAACCGCGGCCATGACGCCCCAGAGGATGGGGTTGGGCATTCCCAGGAGATAGAGCGCCCCGCCCACCGCAAGGCCCAGACCGCAGTTGATGGCGCTCACGGTCAACAGGTGCACAGAGATGTCACGCTCGATATGGCGGGTAATCGCCACCACTCTCTTGCGGTCCGAGAGGTTGGGCAACATCCGGACCAGCTTGCGCAGCAGAAGATCGTCGGCGGCGAGGAGAAAGAAGAGCAGAATGGTCATGGTGGCCGCTCCGGCGATGAAGCGTTGGCTACCGGAGAGAAAGGCCGAGACCGCCGACTCCTGGCGTACCTCGACCGGGTCCGGCGTCGATTCGCCGATCCGGGTCAGCTCCCCGACCTGCTCCGCCGCCCGTTCCATCTGCTCGACCGGCTCGCGGAACCGGCGCAGCTCTCGCTCGATTCGCGGTACGTTGCTCGGAGCCTCGGCGATCAGGTTTCGGGCGGGCTCGGCAATAGCGAAGAGAACGCCGATCAAACATCCCAATAGCGCGGAGAGGGTGACCGCAGATGCCAGCGACCGCGGCAATCCCTGGCGTTCCAGCGAGCGAACGAGAGGGGAGAGCAGGAAGTTCAGGAGCAGAGCAACGATGATCGGCAGGAAGAAACCCCTGGCGAAGTGCAGAGTGTAGAGAAACCCGAGCAAGAAGATGCCGAGCAGGGAGAGCGATTGCAGGCTCAGAGAGCTGCGCAGCGCCCTCTGTAGCTTCCGCAGGTCGGCGCCAGAGTCGCGTGCGGTCGCCTCGGAGCCCTCGCGGACTGGAGTAGGGGTGGCGGAAGGGTCGTTGCTCATCGATGCCGCGGAGTCCGAAGCCGGAGAGCGCTACAAGGCGTAGAGACCAGGGGACACGAAACACGAAACAAGATCGACCTCCTCGGCATCAGCAGGGCTTTCGGGAGCCGTCTCATTGTACCTGCAACCGCGGTGCGCTCGAGGTTCGTTCGAGGTGCCACCCACTTCGTACTCGTTTGGTTTCTGTGAGATACGGCGATTCAGGTGGCCTCCGGAGGTTTCAGGCTCTTGAGAAAACAGACGACACGTTCCGTTTCCTCGAATCCCAGGTGGCGGTGTGTGGAGATGCTCTGGTGGTTGTCGATCTCGGTGTCGCTCGCCAGCTCCGAGTAGCCCCGGGAAAGGGCCCAGGCTTCGGCCTGTTGCATCAGCTGTCTGCCGTAGCCCTTGCCCTGGAATCGCGGTTTCACGTACCACGCCTCGACGTAGGGAATCCGCGGAAGGCGGCTTCCCTCGGCAAAATTGCGGATGTTCAGCTCCAGAAAGCCGACGATGTCGGGGCCATCTTCCGCGATGTATACCTGGACGATGTCGATGGACGTTCCAGCGAAGTATTCCTCGATCTCTGCCACATGGCCATCGTCGGTTTCGGGCCAGAGTGCGGTCCTCATCGTCGACCACTGCTCCCGATCGGCTTCGGTTGCTTCCCGGATCACCATCGTTCAGGGCCGGGCATCCTTCGATTCGGACGCGATGTGCTGTTCGATGTCATCGGCGAGCTCGAGGATCGTGAAGTCGTCGAGGCTGTCGCACAACAGCCGTTCGTCGGGCCCGAGAATGGTGAAGTGATGGGCGATCTCGAGCTCTCCAGCTGCGGCCACGCGTTCCGCCGTGGAAAGGAACCCCTCGTCGAGGGTGTAGTGGTCGGCTTCGAAGGCTCGAGGGCGTTCGCGGAAGGACCATTCCCGGAAAGTATGGACGAAGGGCTCGCTCTCGGTCTGGTAGAAAAAGAGCCGTGAGCCTGTCGGGCAGGCTCGAAGAAGGGCGAGGAAGAACGGCACATCGTCCATGCCGAAGTCGGTCGGAAGGCAACTTCTGGTCGTTCGTCTGGCCATGATCGGCGGAGGTCTGACCGAGGGGCGCTCTTGGGTCTCTCTCTGGATGCTCTCTGGGTGCCACCCAAGTCGTACTCCTTATTCTTCAACAGGATACAGCGAAAGTAGCCGTCAGGACATGGCCTCCACGGCTCTGCCCTGTCGGGCCTTCACCAGGCCACACGTCGCATCTCGAGCAGATGCTCCTTCTTCTCGCCTCCGTTGGAAACCACGACGTAGATCTTCAGGCGATCGCCGTCTCGACGATACGTCAAGCCGCTGAAGTAGGCGGCCTGCTCACCGAGCTTGACCAGCGGGAAGCGGACGTAGTCGTCTTTCTCTTCCCAGCCGCTGAAGTCGGGATTGAAGTGCTTCACCCACATCTCCAGGCTCCCGCCGGTCTCGACCAGGGCCACGGCCTCGGAGAAGGTGAGATCTTCTCCCTGGCGGAGGCTGAACCAGCCGAGCATTCGATCTCCCGAACCCTCGCCCCAGGCTTCCTCACACTCGCCACCGAAGCCGGAGCCTCGCCAGTAGCCGCTGAGCCAGGCGACATCTTCGATCGTGGCCGGCGGCGACGAAGCGCCGTCCGCGAGCTTCCAGGTGTTCTCGCTGTTCTCGACCTGGGCGACGGCAAATGTTGCCGGCAGGAGGGCGAGGGCGCTGAGGAGGAAAAGGGCAGAGGGCTTGCAGAGGCTCATGGCTTGGTCCTTTCTCGGGTGGTTCGACCTTGGAACGATCGAGCCTCGGAAGAATCGACACCACTCGTCGAGCAAGTGGGCTCGAGTGTGCTTCCGCATCGTGATCTACGTTCAGCTCGGCGGGCTCGACACGACGCCAGAGGTCATCGAGTCGGTCCGGTACTGGCTCAGCCTCTGTGGGCATAGTAACAGGTCTGAGGGGGCCGAGGTTCGCGCGCAAAATGCAACTAGTTAGTTGCATTTTGGTCCCGCCCTCGATAGAGTATGTGCAACAAGGAGGTTGCATAATGAGCCAGTCAGACCAGGATCGAATCGAAAAAGTTGTCGACCTCGCCGCGCCGGTTTCGCGAGTCTGGCGTGCGCTTACGGACCACGAGGAGTTTGGGCAGTGGTTCAGAGTTCGACTGAACGGCCCGTTCGAAGTGGGTAAGACGACGACGGGAAACGTCACGTACCCGGGCCACGAGCACATGAGGTGGGAGTCGGTGACCGAGCAAATGGAGCCCGAGCGGCTGTTCGCTTTCTCCTGGCCTCCCAGCGCCATCGATCCAGATACCAGCTACGACGACGACGCCAAGGTAGTGGTCGAGTTTCGCCTGCAGCCCAGCGAAAACGGGACACGCCTGACGATTACCGAGACGGGTTTCCTGCAGTTCCCAGAATCGAAACGACTCGAAGTGCTTCGATCCAACCAGCAGGGCTGGGATCTGCAGGCCGAGAACGTGGCCGCATATGTCGCGAGTTGAGGCCCGAAGCGAGGCCCCGGCATCCGTGTTTGCGGCATTGGGCAGTGCCACGCGCCTCGAACTGGTATCGCGCCTCAGTGACGGTAGGGAATACTCGATTACCGCACTGACCAATGGTCTCGATCTGACGCGCCAGGCAGTTACCAAGCACCTGCAGGTGCTGCAACATGCCGGCATTGTCGACAGCCGGCGTGCTGGCAGGGAGAGCCGTTTCACCATCCGGCCCGGCCCGATCACGCAGGCGAAGAATTACCTCCTACGAGTTTCGGACCAATGGGACGAGGCGATCGAGAGATTGCGGGCAACGGTCGAGCCGTAAAGGAGTGTGGTTCTTTGATGGTCGAACCGCACGGGCAGTTATAGGAAACTCTATAATTCTGTTTCGAGTAGCAAGACGTCCGCAGTTGATCATGCAGCGGCTAGCAAGCCCATACTTCTTGCCAAGAGAAGGTTTTCTCTCTGTTGTTCCGGAAGTGCCCTGCTCAGTGAGGAATGGGATCGGTCGGGCTCCCACGGAGGCTACCAATACACGCAGTCTTGGCCGCGATGATATAGCCGAAGCTCGCCCAACGACCGCCATCGATCTCTAGAGTTTTGGGGCCTTTCTCCGGCTCCTCCTGACAGAATGGGTCATGCCTCGCAAACAACATCCACCATTTCTGAGCGTCAGGTGCGTACTCGGACTCGAGTACGTCGAAACCAGCGGCCTTCACCTGTTCTACGGTTTCGTCGAGACTACGGAAACACTCGATCCACGGAAACTCATCCTCGGAGACATAGGGTAGCAAATCGGCTGGAACCGGCACATCCAGGTGCATCGGCTCACCCAGGCCGAAGATGCCGCCCGGTTTCAACAATCGGTGAATTTCCTTCAAACAATTCAGATACCCCTCGACTCCCTGAGACATCCGGACCATCTCGAGTGCCGTTGTCGAGTACACGAAGTCGAACGACTCGGACGCGAAGCGTGTGTCCGGTACACCCAGATTGATACCCAACACGGAGCTCTCTACCCCCCAGAGCTTCGCAGTCGCTCGCAAATGCTCAATCATCGGGACTCCGGTCCGACGGTCATTCCAAGGATCCAGGCCGATGGCTGTGACTCCGAACTCCTTGGCCAAGAAGCAGGTCTGAATACCGCGATTACACCCTACATCCAGAAGGGTCGCACCCGACCTCAGTTTCATCTTCTCTGCCAAGAACTCCGTTAGCTCGAGGCCGCCAGGACCACTGCATTGCTCATAGATCGCGTCGAGGTTGGTGTACTTCGATGCTTTTGGGTAGTCGAGCGGCATTTCCTGCTACTGCTCCTATTGGCTCACGATCAAGCTCACCGGTGGCCATGCAGCGCAGCGGAATCCACCGTTCGGTGCAGCGCCTTGTCGGACCTTCGGGGATCAAATCGTGGGAAGTCTTGTCGGCAATTCACATCAATTGCTTCCTGCGGTCCAGCCTCCATCAATTGGAATGTTCACGCCAGTGATATAAGACGCAGCATTGGAAAGTAGAAACTGAACTGCCCCGCCTACCTCGTCAGCTGAGCCAATTCTCTCCATTGGTACCTTTGCCGCGAGCTTGGCGTGAAATGCTGGGTCGTCAGCTTTGATACTCTGCGGCGGAAAAGGCCCAGGGCTGATTGCGTTGACACGAATGTTTTGTGTCGCCAGATGACAGGCCAGATAACGAGTGAGTTGGATCAGCCCGGCTTTACCCGCCCCGTAGAATGGCGGATTGTTGTGTCCGCTATCGCCGTACATGCGCCCATCTGGGCTCACCATTCCATACATGGAAGCCACATTGACGACGCTCGGTGCTTCAGATTTCTTCAGCAATGGTAGAAGCCTCCGGATGAGGCTGAATGGCGCGACAAGATTCAATTCCAGGCTTCTGCGCATTTGATCCGTGGTGGCGCTTTCTATGGTACCTACCGCCCCAGCATAGGCATTGTTGACCAAGCCATCCAGTCTGCCGAATGCTCGTGAGATTTGCTCAGCAATGTTCTGTTGATCAGCTTCATTCGTCACGTCGCCAACCAACAGTGCTGCTTTGCCACCAAGGTTCTTGATGGCTTGCGCTAGAACCTGAAGTTTTTCCGTCGAGCGGCCATTGATCAACACATGCGCACCAGCTCCGGCCAATTGGTGACAAATCGCTGTTCCAAGGTGCCCAGTCGCTCCAGTAATGAGAATGAATTGGCTCTCCAATGTAAAGGATCTCATCTGGTTTTCTCCTGTTTTTCCCATAGAGCTGGGTTCAGGAGCTCTTCAGGGAGGTTTGGAAATGCCTCCTCTATTTCTATGCACTCGTTCTCGTTCAGTCGTGTGTTTTGGAAAAGTGCCACGTTTTGGTCGAGTTGATTGGTGTTCTCCATGCCAACAACCAGGCAGTCGACCCAGCTCTGGGAACGGACATAGGCGATACACAAGTCGGAGATACTCTCCCGGTTGAGCTTCTTGGCAAGAGCCGATAGCTGATCGACAATATCCACGGCGTCGATGCCAGGGATTTTCGGCCATCTCTGCACGGGTGATATCAGCACTCCTTGTAAGAATACGCTACGCGCTTGGATTACGACGTCTTCTCGTGCCTCGGCTTCTCTTGAAAAGCCAGATCGCTGGAAGCGTCGATCTAACAGATTCAAAGGCAATTGAATGAGTTGTATCTCGGGGTCGGCAAGAGCCTGCAGAGCTTCTTCTGGATTCTGTACGGATGCACCTAGTCTCTTGATGACACCTTTTTGCTGAAGCTGCTCGAGTATTTTCCATATGCGGCCATCATGACTTGTCCTGTCTTTCCAGCGATGAAGCAACAAATACGGCAACTCCTGTATTTTGAGATCGACGCAGGATTTGTAGACACTCGCTGCAACATGAGCTTCTATGTCTTGATCTTTGGAGGTCTCAGAAATTTGGGTCGATGGTGAGAGCTTGGTGACGATTGTGACCCGGGATTCATAGTCTCGACTGACAATCTGCCCGAGACGAGGCTCCGCGACTCCATAGGCGGCAGCACAATCCAAGTGCGTCACGCCATGGGCTATGGCTCGCTGCACAAGCTCTTTCGCCTTCTCGAATGAGGGTTGACCATCGGTATTGGCAATGCCGTAGGGCAGGCCGAGCTGAACTGTTCCCAGGGCGAGCTCGGCAATATTTCCCTTGCTTGAAAAACGCTGCGGAATGCCATGTGTCGGGCCAATGATCTGCAAATGATCGCAAAGCTCCTGCCACGTAGCTTTGGCGGGATCCGATGCTCTTCCAAAGACGTCTAATACTCTTTGGTAATCAGCCCATGAGTCGATAGTGCAACGGAGATGCGCTTGGCCAGGCTTCAGGTCCCTTGGCCGATAGGTGTTGAGGCCATACTTGCGGACCATCCATGGAGTCACGTGTTCGCAATCATGGTCGTCCAGTGCTTCGGAATGGGCAGCTCTCAAGGCACTGGCTGAAAATACCTCGACACTTAGGCCATAAGGTGTGCCGGTTAGTGATGGCGGGTGAAGTGTCAGGTAGCCTTTCCCTTGCTCTTGGAATGCAGATAGTGCTTCCTCAATCAATGCCCCATCAACAAAGAGATTGTCCGCGGTCAATCGCACTACCGGTGTGTGACCCGCGACTCCGTGTAGTGCGTCTTTGAAACGTCCCAAAACATTCTCGAGGTCACCTCTGAAGTAGGAAACTTTTTCTGCTTTGAGAATTTCACAGAGCTCATCGTCACTGGGTTCTTTGGATGTAACGATTTTGACATCGAGCCCAGTATTCGCAGCCCTTCTTGCGCAAAGGACGGCTGATACGGTGCCCCTCACCGGCAGTAGCGCTTTGCCGGGTAAACGGCTGGACGAAGATCGGGATTGAATGAGGACGATGGATTTCATGCGATTCCTTCTGCGATTCTGGTAAAGAGGCTGCCTTTTTTCATTGGCCTGGCATCCTTCACCATCGACACCAATGCTTTGCTCAGACCCACAACCCCTGTCACGACAAGATCGCCGTCCTCTGATTCACCGAATGGCCCATCCCAGCAGCAGATACACCAACCCCGCAGGCCCAATCCACTGCCGGATACGTACCGATGCCCGGCGAATGCCCTGCCAGGCAGCATACGCCGCAGCCGTTTCGGATATGTTGAAGTGGAGGCCATCGAGAGGTCGGTATATCTTTTTTCCTGAGAATGACTTGGAGGCTACAACAGTGAAATGGACCGAGTCAATTGCGACGGCGAAGAGTCGGAGAAGGTGATCTTTCCTGCCCCCCGGGCATGCATTCCTTCTGATCCGGCACAGGTGTCCGTTCGCAGTTCTTGCCATCAAGGGGTTTGGAGACTTGAGCGTACTCTTGCCGTGACGGTGAAGGTTTCGTTCACGCGACACGCTGTGCCTTCGCCGACGGCTCGATGCCGGGCGAATCGAAGAGCGGGGCCGGATCTCGCTACCGAGCCTCCGCGACCGCCGGCAGCATCGCCTCGAACCTTGCGACCTCTTCGCCCCGGCTCTGGCCCTCCAGGAACCGCCGCAAGCGATCGAGAGCCTTTCGGCGATACCGATCCTGCACCTGGGTTTCGACGAGCTGGTGAAAGCTCGAGACGAGCAGCTGTTCCGCCTCCTCGATCCTTCCCTGTGACGCGGCGGCTTCGCCGAGGATGCTGTGGGCCTGGGCGAAGAGCCAGTGGTCGGGTTCCAGGTGTTCTCGAAAGTGCTCGATGGCTCTCCGTAGGCCGCCCTCGGCCCCGGCGTCGCCCAGACGGACCTTTGCGGCGGCGAGGTTGGTTTGCAGGAAGAAGATGCGCCAGTGGTCGGGGCCGACGAGCCGGTTCATGAGCTCGAGGACTTCGGTGTAGGCCTCGGCGGCTCCGGCGTAGTCTTCGCGGGCGAAGCGGATGCCCGCGAGGTTGTTGAGGATTCCGGCGTGGTGTTGGTGGTCGGCGCCGAAGTGTTGGCGGGTGAGGATTCGGGAGCGCTCGTAGGTGGCCTCGGCGGCTTCGAGGTCGTCGAGCCAGCGGAGGGCGAGGGCGAGGTTGTTGAGGAGGGCGATGGCGCGGGGGGAGTCTTTGCCGTACTGCTGCTCGACGAGCTCGAGCTCGGTGCGCATCACGGCGACAGCGCGGTCGTAGTTGCCCTGCTGGCCTTCGATCTGTCCCAGCAGGTGCAGATTCATGGAGCGGATCTGGGCGCGGCGCCAGGGCTCGGCGTCGGCCACGAGGTCGGTGGCTTCCTGGAGGGCATCTCTGGCGGGCTGGAATCTCTCCTTGCGCCACAGGACGAGGGCGAGGGATCGCAGGGCCGACGACAGAGTGACGGGATCGGTCGATGGGGCCTGGCGGAGAGACTCGACCGCCTGCCTGGCCAGGGCTTCGGCTTTTTCGAGGTCGCCGAGGTTGCTGTGGACCCTGGCGAGCTGGCTCAAGGTGATCGCCGTGTCGGCGTGATGGGGGCCGAGGGTCTTCGTTCGCAGAACGTAGGCTTCTTCGAGCTGGGCTCGGGCGCCTTCGGCGGAGCCGAGCTCGAGCAGCATGCTGCCGGTGGTGTGCAAGAGGGCAGCTCGGACGAGGGGTTGCTCGGTGAGCTTCTGCCGGAGGAGGGAGCGGCTGCCTTCGAGGAGCTCGCGGACGGTGAGATCGAGACCGTTGCCGCGGAGAGGATCGGCCTCGCCGATGAGGTCTTCGAAAAGGGAGATCACGGCGCTCTTCTGATCTCGTTCGAGGGCGATGCGGGCGGACTGGCGGGCAAGCAGGAAGACGGCGGCGGTGAGGATGCAGGCCACGGCGGTTGCGGCGGTGACGGCGATCTGATGCCGGCGCACGAATTTTGCCGTCCGGTAACGCCAGGTTCCCTGGCGGGCCTGGACCGGCCGACCGAGCTGGTAGCGCTCGATCTCGTCGGCCAGCTGCTCGGCGGAACGGTACCGTGCCGAAGCCGAGGTGCGCAGAGCTTTGAGCACGATGGCGTCGAGGTCGCCGGCCAGGGTCTTGCGCAGGCGGCGATCCTCTTCGGCAGTGGTGGGCTCCCCGTCGGGGCCCTTGCGCTGCCCGGTGGTCTGGCTGGGGCGCGGGGGCTCGCGCTCGGTGATCAGGCGTTCGATCTCCATAGGGGTACGGCCCGAGAAATCGAAGGGCAGGGTGCCGGTGAGGAGCTGGTAGAGCAGCACGCCGAGGGAGTAGATGTCGCTGGAGGTGGAGACCAGCTGGCCGCGAAACTGCTCGGGGCTGGCGTAGGACGGGGTCAGCATACGGCCCAGGGTGGCGGTGGGCTCGGGGTCGAGGCC
>CAZMEL010000001.1:74480-83748 GCA_964565225.1 uncultured Thermoanaerobaculia bacterium
CCCAGGGCTCGGGATCGCGCACCTTGGCGATGCCGCAGTCGAGGAGCTTGGGCTCGCCGCTGGTGTCGACCAGGATATTCGAGGGTTTGAGGTCGCGGTGCACCACCAGGTTCTGGTGAGCGTAGCT
This sequence comes from uncultured Thermoanaerobaculia bacterium, assembly GCA_964565225.1. Taxonomy (GTDB): domain Bacteria; phylum Acidobacteriota; class Thermoanaerobaculia; order Multivoradales; family J023; genus CAZMEL01. The sequence goes on from CAZMEL010000001.1 coordinate 74,608, forward strand.
GACACCGGCACAGACTTTTCGGAAGAGGGTCAGACGTTGATCGAGGTCGAGGGCCACAGAGTTGCAGTAGGAGTCGATCGGCTCTCCCTCGACATGCTCCATCACGAAGTAGGGGAGCCCCTCGTGGGTGCTGCCGCCGTCGTACAACCGGGCGATGTTGGGATGCTCGAGATGGGCGAGGATCTGGCGCTCGGCGCGCAGGCGGCGCAGCAGGTCTTCGTTGCGGCGATCGGGGCGGACCACCTTGACCACCACCTTCCGCCGGTAGCTCTGGTCGGCGGGGCTCGCCAGGTAGACGGTGCTCATACCGCCCTGGCCGATCTGCCGCTCGATCCGGTAGGGGCCGATGGCGAGCGGAAGGGCGGAGTCCGCGGACGGGAGCGCGAGGCCGACCGGGGGAAGGGGAAAAGGCCTCGAGGCGGCCGACGGCTCGGCCCTGGCGGCTCGATCGGATTCGGGAGAGGGTGAGGATGCGCCGACGGCGGCTTCTCGTACGACCACGGGCTGGTCGAGCAGGCTGGCTTCTTCGCGGTCGGCCTCGATCATCTGGCGCACCGCAACCTGCAGGTCGGGGTCTCCGGCACAGGCCGACTGCAGGAAGGAGTCCAGCTCATGGGTGGGTTTCTCGAGTGCCTGCTCGAAGATCTTCCACACCCGTTCCCAGTCGGCGGCCTGCATGCCTCTCACCTCAACGATGGTCGTTCCCGTGGCCAGAATCGGCCCTGGATTCGGCAGCCCATCCTATGACGGGCTGCCTTGCACTCGTGTTTCGAGCCCTCAGGGATAGAACTCGGTGCCGTGGATGCAGTCGCCGATGGAATCGGCACAGCAGAGCCTGCCGGAGGGCTCCAGCTCGGCGCCGGTGAACACGCACCATTCGATACACCCGTTGGCTTCGCAGGCGGCGTTGTGCTGGGACGAGTAGACGGTCACGACCCAGCTGCCGTCCGCGCCACCCTCGGGCGGGGGAGGGGTGGCGGCGCCGAAGTAGCTGGTGGTCGGGAGCAGGAAGATGCTTCCGAGGAGCAGGCAGCCGAGGAACAGGCGTCCGAGATCTTTCGCAGGTTTGCTCATGGGATGGTCTCCTTTGTCATGGGAAGAGGCCGGCGTCGATCATGGATCTGCCGGGCCGGGATGCCGAGCGCCTCGTGAGATGCGGGGCGACCCGTTGCTTGGAGCCGTGCCGTCGCTTCTCGCGGTCGATCTGGTCGTCGCTTCGGCGGCAGCGTTCGTCTCGGAAACGTACCAGCGGAAACGGTGTGTGGTCTGTATCAAGGTCGTCTGGACTTTTTCGGCATCAGCCGGCGGGAGATGCCTCGAGGTAGCTCAGCAGCCAGGCTCGGGCCGAGCGCCAGCGCCTCGCCACGGTGGCGCTCGAGATGCCGAGAACCTCGGCGATCTCATCGCGCCCGAGGCCCCCGAAGAAGCGGAGCTCCACCACCCGCGCCCGCTCGGGGTCGATCTCCGCCAGGTCTCTCAGGGCATCGTCGAGCGCCAGCAGGTCGGCGGGGCGGGTGTTGTCGGCCTTGGGCTCGAGCTCGTCGACCGAGATCTTGACCTGGTCGTTCCCTCGTTTCTGGGCGCCTCGGAACCGGGCGTGGTCGACGAGGATCTGCCGCATCATCCGGGCGGTGATGGCATAGAAGTGGGCGCGGTCTTTCCAGCCGACGCCTTCGAGCTCGGCCAGGCGGAGGTAGGCCTCGTGCACCAGGGCGGTGGTTTCGAGGGTCTGGCCTCGCCGCTCACCACGCAGGAGCCGGGCGGCCACGGCCTTGAGGCTGCGGTAGGTCACGGGCATGAGGGCGGTCAGGGCCTCGGCGTCGCCGCCGCGCCAGGCGATCAGCAGCTTGGTGATGTCGCCACTCTGGGAATCTTGCATGGGATCGTGTCCTCTCGGCGGTCTCGCCTACGACTTCGCGGGAGCACCATTGCCGGTCGTTTGCCCGAGCCCTGCCAGAGCTACGGGCCACTCCTCGTTCTATTCTCCCGCTCGCAGATTCTCCCATGTTCACCGGCGCCGGGTCGCTGCCTCACGCGCCGGTCTCGCGCCCGTCGAAAGGGCCACCCGACCGGTTGGTAGAAAACCCTGCAATCGTAATGAAGGCCGTAATTTTCGCCCCGTACTCTCTTCGTAGAATGGGGCGCACCGGAACCGCTCATTCTTCCCGAGAAAGGAAGATCTCATGAAGAGCCATTATTTCTCTATCGCTTTCTGTCTGATCCTGGGAACCTTCACGACGGGTCTTGCCGCGCAGGAAGACCCACAGCGGTTCACCCTCCAGTGGGCGGTTCTGCAGAGCGCGCAGGATTTTACCGGAGCCGGCGGGGGAGATCTCGAGATGAGCGGGCTCGTGGAGTGGGATTTCCGGAGCGGGACGCTGTACGACCACTTCCCCAATCAAGTGATCGGATCCATGCAGCGAGGCGACAAGGACTTCTATGGCAAGCGGAGCACCGTGAGCTTGCGGGCCGGTGGATCCTCGGAGCCGATCGACATCGATGTCTCGGTGATGGTGGAGTCCTTGCAGCGCCAGTGGCGGTCCCGTGAGGCGACCAAGACCTCGTTCGTCATCCGTCGTGGAGGAAAGGTCGTCTCGACCCCTACGGTCCGCACCGAGCTGGGAGAGAAGGCGATCACCGCGACTCCCAGCGGCGACGGCAGCCCTCCGGTCTATGTCTTGATCCAGGTCGATCCGGTCGGATAACCCCGGCCCGCGCACCTCGATCTGGCTCCAGAGAGGCGACTGGGCCGGGTCAGATTCTCTCGCACGGTCGAGTGGACGTTCCTTCCGCCAGGTCTCAAAGGGTCGCGCCGACTGTGGGCGGCTCCGAGCTCTCTCCGGGCGCCCGTGCTCGGAGACTTCTTTGGCACGACCCTCATCGACTCGCTCGATCTGACTCCAGCTCGACAAGAAGACCAGCTACGCGATCTGGGGCTGGGATCGGATCTGATCGCGGGTGGAAGTGGCGTCTGCCGACCCATCGGTAGAAAAAACTAAATTTCTTGTGGCACTGGAAATTCTTTCCGGTTATACTCTCCATAGAGTGGGGCGCACCGCATTCCATGCTACTCACGTAGCTGCTTGTCATCGGATTTCGACCTAGTAGTCGATAACGGTACTCGTACGGCCTCTCCTCTCGATCTGCAACGGTTGTTACCAGAGCAGTTTTTCGAGATTTTGGCAGGGCCTACCGGGCACCGGGAGATCGACCCTCAATTCCGGTCCGAGAAAGGAAAGCCTCGTGAAAGGCTACTTTCCCAAGCTCGTGGTGTGTCTTCTACTCCTCGTAGGTGTGTCGAATCTGTGGGCGGAGGGTGACAGGGAATTTCATCTCCAGTGGGCGGTGCTCCAGAGCGCGCAGGACTTCACCGATTCGGCCAGAGGTGGGGATCTGGCGGTCAGTGGCCTCATCGATTGGGATTTCCGCAGCGGTACCCTGTACGACCACTTCCCGAACGACGTGGTCGGGTCGATGCGGCAGGGCAGCAAGTACTTCTACGGCACCGAGAGCTCCGTGAGCCTGCAGGCGGGCGGCCTGCTCGAACCGATCGATATCGACGTCTCGGTCACGGTGGAGAATCTGAAACGCCAGTGGCGCTCGTTGCAGGCGACCAGGGCCAAGTTCGTGATCCGCCGCGGTGGCGAGATCGTGTCGGCACCCACGGTCCGCACCGAGATCGGGCAGAAGGCGATCACGTCGGCTCCCGGTTCCGAGGGCCAGCCACCCATCTACATCCTGATCCAGGTCGACCCGGTCTGATCCCCGTCCCGAAGAGACCTCCGACGATGCCGGCCGGGAGCTCCTCGAATGGGATTTCCGGCGCGACGACGAAGAGCTGATCGGGCGCTTCCGACTCGCTTCCATCACCACCCTGCAACAGGGCAAGAATCGATTCGCGGCCGGAGGCAGCCCGGTATCCATCGAGGCGGGCGAGGGTGAGCAGAGAGTCGAGGTAGAAATCTCGCTCTCGATCCAGTGGATGGAGCAACAGGGTGAGAATCTGCAGGTCGCCCGGGCAGCCTTCGTGACCCGTCGCGGTGGCGAGGTGATCTCCGCACCGGTCATCGTCACCAAGCTCGGGGATCGGGCCATCGTGGTGTCCCATCTACCGGAGGAGGTTTCCTCCTCTACCTGGTGCTCCAGGTCGATCCCGCGGGCTGACTACTGGAGCTTCCGCTCGGGCTCGGAGCGGAGTCGGAGAAAGAGGTCGACCCCGGAGCGAACCTCACCCGCTCCGACCTCTAGCTCGAGCGGTTGGAGACCCTGCAGGCTCCATTTCTCGAGCGCGGAGCGGGCAATGCGTAGCTGGTAGCTCCCGGGTCGGACTTTCTCGAACAGGTAGAAACCGTCGTACTGGCTGTCGCCTTCGGCGACAACGGTGCCGTCTGCATCGACCAACTCTAGGCCCACGCCACCCACGGCTTTCTTGCCGTCTTCCAGGGCCAGAAAAACCGTACCGTCGATCTCGCCGGTGGCGACCACCGGGAACTCGACGAGGTCGGTGTGACCGGGGCGTGATACCACTTGCCGACCCGGATTCGATGACAACCAGTAAGGATCTTCCAGGGTACCTTCGGCGAGAAGCAGGGCGATCCGGCGGTGCGCTCCGACCTCGAGGTGAGCCAGGCCGTCGGCACCGGTTCGTATTCGGTGTCGGGCCCCTCCGAGCTCGAATCCCACACCTTCCAGAGGCTCGTCTTCCGGGTCGAAGGTACCGTCGTCGTCGTGGTCGAGAAAGACGCGCGCTTCGATCTCGCCCTGCTTTGCCGAGCTCTCGGCATCGAAGCGGTATCGTCCGGCAACCCGGCTCCGGCGCAGGCCGAAGCGGGCGCTCAGCTGGAGAGTCAGGCGGCCATCGGTACCGGCCTGGAGTGAGAGAGCGGTGAGCACCTGGCGAGACTGCCACTCGCCGCCGATGCTGGCGCGGGTCACTCCGCTGGCCATGTCGTGGGAGAGTCCCCAGGTCATGGCCATTCGTTCCCGCTTCCGGCGGAGATCGGCGTCGAGCTGGGTGAGCTCGGGCTCGGGCCAGATCTCGTAGGCCATGCGGCTGCGGACCGGCATCTGGCCCAGGCGCCCGTGCAAGGTGCCGCGCCCGCGGGCGGAAAAGACACCCCCTTCGGTCTCGAGAGACCATCGGTGCGCCCAGCGGAGGGAGCCCATCGAGAAGGAATGGCTCAGCTCGGCCCGGGCGCCGAAGATTCCGCCCCGAGCGCCCTGCTCCCAAGTGGCCCGAATCGAGATCGGTAAGTGGCCCGTAGATCCGGTCGGGATGCGTCCATCCAGATTCAGCTCGGTGAGGCCGGTCAGTCCCGGTTGCCGATAGATGTCGCTACGGAAGGAGGAGAGCCAGCGATGCTCGAGGCCGATCCCCAGCGACCCGACGCGGCGTCGCATGACAAGGCGTCCGGCCCAGCCGCCGTCGAGGTCGCGAACGAGCTCCAGTCGACCGGTAGCTCCGAGGACCGAGCCTTCCAGGCCGAGCCAGCCGTAGACGTGTGGCTCCGCTGAGCCGGCGGATTCCAGCGGCAGCACGAGGGCCCCGGTGCTGGCGGTCCAGCGGCGGGAGAGGCCGAGCTCGAAGGTGCCGCCCAGGACCGTCTCCCCCGCGGCCGGGCGTCGTTCGCCCTCGATCACCTTGCCACCCAAATCCCCGGAGATACCGAGCAGGCCCTGGCCTTCTTCGAGCAGATGTAGCTGATAGCGGACCTCCCCTCGGGGTAGGGCGCCGGTGCCTACCAGTAGATTCTCGACCCTCTCTCGTCGTTCGCCGTGCGGGCCGAACATCGAGATGCGAATCTGGTTGGGCCCGGCGAGCAAGGGGACGTCGAGAAACTCGTATCGTCCATCCGTGCCGGCGGTGGTGAAGGCGAGCAGCTGGCCGTTGCGGTACAGCTCCACGTCCCAACCGGGCAGAACGTCTCCGCGGAGAGCCACCGCATCGAAGAAGGTTCCGGTTCGATAGCTGCCGCGCCCGAGGCTTGCTCCACGTCCGGTGCGGCCGAAAGTCACCAGAGGATGGCCGATGCCGGAGAGATCTCCGAGCTTCACTTCGCTGGCCTGCAGTGGACCCAGCAGGCCGGCTTCGGGATCGGTTCGGCTCAGGGTGAAGCGCCGGCTCGAGATGCGGTGAGCACCGTCTTCCAGGTCTCCTCCCCAGAAGAGATCCGCGGTCATGCCGAGCAGGTCGCCCTGGGCGAGAGCGGAGTAGCGAACGAGCTGTGAGGTCTCGCCTTCACTCGATCGCCTCCAGCCGAGCTCGAGGGCGGTATCGATTGCCGGCCAGGCGACCAGGCGCCGGGGACCCTCGATCATCGAGAGCTGGCTCGTCGCCTCGTCGCCGAGCGCCGTTCGAAGCCCCTGACTCTGCCACCGGGAGCGCCGATCGAGGCGTTGCAAGATGGGGAGTGGTGGGGTGGACGAAACGAGGATCCGGAGCTCGGCCCGGTCGATCTCGAAAGCCAGGCTCAACCAGCGTTCGAGGAGACCGGCTGCGATGTAGAGATCGTCGGAGTGGGCTTCCACCAGAGCATCCGGAGAAATCGCCTGGGAGCTGCCGTTCCAGCTCATGATGCGGTTGACCAGATCCAGCACGAAGGGCCGTTCCGGATCTTGTACACGGCCCTCGACGCGTCCGCGCTCCAGGTCGAGCGCGAGCGGTAGCTCCAGCTTCTCGGCCAGAAAGCCGAGAGGGAGCAGCACGTCCTGGCCTGCGGAGTAGCAGAGGAGGCCCTGGCTCAGGACGTGGGAGCCAATTTCCAAGCGTAGGATCAGGAGCTCTTCGTCGGACCGCTCGGCTCTGGGCAGGAAGCCCGGCTCGGTTGCGGAGAGGCCTGAGGCACCGGCGAGCCAGGCGAGGGCGAGGAAGGGCCCGAGAGCACTGGCCAGAGAGATTTGGGTGCAGCAGTCGGTGCGACTCGTCACGGCACCGTCTCCTTCGACTGCCGGGCGGCTCAGGGAACGACGAGCTCGCGACTTGCCGTGAGCTTGGGTCCACCGCCGTCGAGAGAGGGCTGCGATTCGAAATCTACACGGAGAGTACCGGAGCTCCATTGCTGCCCCTCGGGCAGGTGCAGAGCCAGGTCGAAGCTCCGGTCTTCGATGGAGGTGTAGACCGAGACTCCCTTCGCCCTGCCAACAAGGATTTGCTCTCCCGTTGCGGAGTGCCAAAACGCCGAGAGGTCGCCATAGATTGATCTGTCTCCCTGGCGCTCGAGTCGTAGTGATACGACTCGGAGATCGTCCTCACTCTCTACGAGGTCTTCGATGTCGAGGGCGATATCGGTCTTCAGCTCGCCCTGGCGCACGATCACCGGCAGTGAGATGGCGGGTAGAGCCGTGATTCGAAACGAGAAGGCGTCTTCGGGCTGTTCTCGAAAATCGTCGAGGGTAGGGCCAGCATCGGTCGTCGGCAGGGCTCGCAGGCGCAGGTGGGAGCGGTATTCGCCCGATTCCAGGTCTGCCGGCCGGCGCACGAAGACTCGTACGGTCTGCCGCTCACCGGCTTCGACCGTCACCTGCCGAGGTGAGAGGCGAACCATGTGCTGGAGACTCTGTGTGTCTTCATCGTCGGCATCGAGAGCAATCAGCCGGCCCTCCGAATCCATGTAAATGTCGATCCAATCGAGGCGAAAGGTGGTTCGCTTCGTGCCTCGATTCATCAAGGTCAGCTCTGCATGACGTTGCCGCTCCGAGAAGACCAGCCGTTTGGGGGTGACCAGCAGCCCGCCGTTCGCGGCGCTTCCTTCATTCGAAGCTTCGCTCTCGGCTGCCGTTACCGAAACAAGAGGATTGGGTGCGGCCAGGAAGAAGCTCGACAGGATCAGGAATCGGAGAATAAAAGGTTTCATAAAAAGCGCTCCAGCGTTGATATCTGCCTGATGCAATCCAGTGGCCAACCGCGTAGGATGGAGAGCAGGGCGTGCCCTTCTGGGTTCTCTCCACGCCCTGCTCGAGCTCCTTACTGATAGCTCGCGGTAACGGTGAACGAGCCGCTGTAGGCGCCGGTCTCGTTGTCGCCATTCACGGTCAGAGTGCCGCCGGTATCGGGAGCCTGGTTGATTCCACCCGCGGGAATCACAAAGGTTCCGCCATCGTTCACGATGTTGCCATCGATGAGGAAGGTCAGGTTGTCGACGGTCATCTGTTGCTGGGCGTTGGGCGAGGCTACGCCGTCTTTGGATAGGACGAAGGAGCCGCCGGCCGAGAGCTGTACGGTCTCACCAACTTCGCCCGTCAAACGGAAGTCGCCATCATCGTGACCGCCCATGAGCATGAGCCTCGTGTTGTCGCTCGAAACGGCGGAACCACTGCCCACTTCGGGGGTCAGGACGACGGTCTCGGAGCCGGTCGAAAAGTTCTTGATCATCCGGCCGAAAGTCATCTCGAGCTCGGCAACGAGGGTCAGTGGGGCGATCAGCTCGGCTCGCGCCGTATTCGTCGCCGAAGCGGTGTCGCCGTCGGCGAAGGCGGCGGTGGAGCCCAGGGCCAGGAGAAGGGTGGTCAGGGCGATCGTGCAGTTTTTCTTCATGGTCGTTTTCCTTTCGATGCACTTTTGAAACTCTTGTCCGCGATCCGTTCGCGTGTTCCTTATAGAACGCGAACCCTGGCTTCGGTCGAGACCATCGAATTTCGATGAGAGATCGATTTCTCGTGGTTTCGATTCGCATTGGTTCTCGTCGAGCTACGCCGGTGGGATGCTCATTTCGAAGTCGAAACGATTCTCGGGATCGATCCTTTTTTTCAATCGCATGAGCCCGGGCAGCTCATTGGCATAGTAGACCTCTAGCAAGTCTATCTTCCGGTCGCTGGGGTGTTTCGCGTCTCGGGCGAGATCTCTGTCGACGAAATTGATGAAGGCTCCTTCGACGAGCCCTTTTTCGTCGAGGGCCTTGCGGAATTCGCGGACCCAGCGGATGTATTTCTGCTCTCGATCTCGCACTGCTTCTTTACATTCCTTGTCGTCCGGGTAGCTCCACCAGGACTGGAATTGCAACAAGAAGTCTCTGTCACTGTAGGCGAAGGTTCGGTTCTTCGCGAGCTCGGGGTCGGCGATCTTGCCTCCCATGGCATGGAAGGTCATGGAGGACTTCACGTTGGGATCGAACCGGGAGTCTTTCAGGTGTTTTGCAACGGCTG
>CAZMEL010000002.1:0-82501 GCA_964565225.1 uncultured Thermoanaerobaculia bacterium
GGCGAGCGGCGCGCCCGGTACCCGTGGGCTCGTTGACCACGCTCCACAGCGCGTCTCGCACCCGCTCGAGGTGCTCTGCCGGGAGATCCAGGTCCCTCGCCTTCGGCGGCTTCTCCGAACGCACGAGACGGGGTGTCAAGACGCTGCCACCGTTGGCGACTGCGGCCGTCAGAACGGCGACTTGCAGGGGTGTGACCAGAATCGGTCCCTGGCCGGTGGAAACGGAGATCGTCTCGCCGGGGTACCAGGGAGTTTTCCTGCGTTCCTGGCTCCACTTGCGACTCGGTACCAGGCCGTCGCGCTCCCCGTCGAGGTCGACTCCGCTCTTCTCGCCGAGACCGAAACGCTTCGCATAGTCCGCGATCTGATCGACATCCAGCTTGAGACCGAGCTGATGGTAGAACACGTTGCAGGAGTGTTTGAGGGAGTCGCGCAAATCGGTGAGGCCGTGCCCGCCCGCCTTGTGGCAGCGAAAGCGGTGATTGTAGATCTTCGAAAAGCCGTTGCAGCGGACCCGGGTCGTCGCCGGATCCACGACCCCGAGATCGAGCCCTGCGAGCGCCATCACGATCTTGAACACCGAGCCCGGAGGGTAGACGTTCTGGATGGCCCGGTTCTGCAGAGGATGCGACGGATTCTCCACCAGCTCCTGCCACTCTTCGCGGCGGAGGCGACGGGCGAAACGGTTGGGATCGAACGACGGCGAGGAGACCATGGCGAGCACTTCGCCGTTGCGCGGATCGAGAGCGACGATCGCTCCGACCTTGCCCTCCAGCTGCTCTGCAGCGATCTGTTGCATCTCGAGGTCGATGGTCAGGCGCAGATCGCGCCCGGGGTCCGAAGGAACCCGCTGCACTTCCTCGATTCGCTGTCCCCGGCTGTCGACCACGACGACCTCTTCCCCCCGCTCCCCTCGCAGATCGTCTTCGTAGAGCCATTCGACGCCCTTTTTCCCGATCGGATCGCCGGGGAGGTATGGGCTCCGCGCCCGCGCCAGGTCGGCGTCGGTGACTTCCCCGAGATACCCGAGGAGATGCGCCGTCTGGTGGGCGTGCCGATACAGCCGCAGGTGCTCGACCTGAACTTCGAGCTCCGGATGCTCGAGGTGCTCGACGTTGATCTTCGCCACCTGGCCGAGAGAGAGATCCTCGGCCAGGAGCACCGGCTTGAAGGAAGGAACCTGGCGGTAGGTCTCCAGGGTCTCGGCCAGCTCTTCCCGCTCGGTTTCCAGGATGTCGGCGGCGAAGCGAAGGCTGGATTGGAGGTCTCGTGAGCGGCTGCGATCGATGTAGAGATGGTAGGTGGGAACGTTCTCGACCAGGGGCCGGCCCTCGCGGTCGAGGATCAGCCCCCTCGGCGCCTCGATCCCCAGCTTGCGTAGGCGGTTGTGATCGGCCAGCTCGCGAAAGTGGGCACCCTGGGCGATCTGCACGAACCAGTACCCCGCCGCGACTCCCAGCAACGCCAGCTGGGTCAGGCCGTGCAGGCGCCCCACGCGCTTCGCCATGTCTCGATGTCGTTGTTGGGCACTCATGTCCGACTCACCGATCGACGATCGACAGGCGACGGCGGCGCTGCTCGCGCCACTGCTCCAGGGAGAACCGAGCCCTTCGCTCGATGAGATAGAGGGCGGTTCCCAGCCCTCCTCCGGTCGCCATTCTCGCCAGCAGGGTCCCCGAGGTCGGCAGCTCCGCCCCCGGCAACAGGAGAGACTGCAATCCCGCGAGCACGGCCAGCTGTGCCGCCGAGGCCAGAACCAGCATCAAGCCGACCTGGAGCGGCTGCTGGATCACCAACCGCTGTTGAATACTGGCCGTGAGGTAGGCGACCAAGGTATTCGCGAATCCGTGCAATCCGTAGAACCCTCCACTGAACACATCCCGGGCCAGGCCGGTCACCGTGCCTCCCGCCACGCTCGAGGCCACCGAGTTGTCGAGGCTGTGGTAGACGGCGAGAATCAGGAACACGTCGACCGCCGAGGAGAACCAAGGAATCAGGTCGGAGCCGAGCGCATGGATGCCGACTCCGAGCAGGGTCGCGAGGATCAGCCGGAAAAACCTCATCCCCCCTCCGCCTCGAGGACCCGGGCTTCCTCGCTCCCGGGCTCGGCTTCCTTGATCGCGGCCGGCACGGTTTCTTCTTTCAAGACATAGACCTGGTCGAGATGAGCGAAATCGACCGCCGGCTTCACCTCGATATGGTGGAACAGCTCCTGCCCGTCTCGCACCCGCACCACCTCGCCCAGCGGGATTCCCCGGGGAAAGACACCATCGATCCCGGCGGTCACCACCTGATCTCCGGGCATCACCCTTTCCAGCATCGGAATGTTGTCGAGAATCAGCTGCTCGCCGTCGCCGCGCAACATGCCTCGGCGGCGGCTACGCTTGATCATGGCGCTGGCGGAGGAGGCCCGATCGTTCAGCAGCAGAACCTTGGCGTAGCGTTCGGTCGCCAGGGCCACGCGCCCCACCAGGCCCTCGGCGGTGGTGACCGGCTGGTTGCGCCGGGCGCGAACCTCGCCGGTGTAGAGAACCAGAGTCCGAAGCCAAGAGCTGTCGTCGACATAGACGACGTCGGCAACGAACACGCTGTTGGTCTCGAACCGCTTGTACCGCGACGCCTGGGAGATTCGCTCCAGCTCTTCCTCGACCCCGTGCAGAGTCGCCAGCTGACGGCGCAGACTCTCGTTCTCCGCCCGGAGATCGGCATTCTCGACCCGGAGCTGGCCGGCCAGCTTCACGGAATCCGAGAACCCGATCACTCCGTCCTTCACCTGGACCACCCCGTGGGCCAGCGGGCTGATCAGCTGCAGCATACCCCGCTCGAGGGCGTTTTCATCCGCCTCCTCGTGGGTCGAGAGCAGGACGAGGTGTCCCAGCAGTACGGATCCGAGCAACAGGAGCTGGAATCGTCCGTTCACCTCTACCGCAACGAGACTTTGCGCAACAGGTCGATGTCTTCGAGAACTCGACCGGTTCCGAGAACCACCGAGCACAGAGGATCATCGGCCTGGACCACCGGCAAGCCGGTTTCTTCCCGCAGCCGCTGGTCGAGATTGCGGATCAACGCGCCACCACCCGAGAGCACGATGCCCTTGTCCATGATGTCCGCCGACAGCTCCGGCGGAGTGCGCTCGAGCGCCTGCCGGACCGCCTCGACGATGGACGAGATCTGCTCTGCCAGAGCTTCCCGCACCTCGGAGTCGGTGAGCGTCAGGGTCTTGGGTACCCCTTCCACCAGGTCGCGCCCCTTGATCTCGGTCTGCAGGGGCTCTTTCAGCGGATAGGCCGAGCCCAGCTCGATCTTGATGCGCTCCGCGGTTCTCTCGCCGATCAGGAGATTGTGGCGCCGCTTGAGGTAGTTGATGATCGCTTCGTCGAGCTCGTTGCCGGCGACCTTGAGAGAACGGCTGTAGACCGCCCCGGCCAGGGAGATGACCGCCACGTCCGAGGTGCCGCCTCCGATGTCGACGATCATGTTGCCGGAAGGCTCGGTGATCGGGAGCCCCGCGCCGATGGCCGCCATCATCGCCTGCTCGACCAGGTAGACCTCCGAGGCCCCCGCCTGCTCGGCAGAGTCGCGAACCGCTCGCTTCTCCACCGGCGTGATCTCGGAAGGAACGCCGATGACGATCCGCGGCCGCACCCAACGGCGACCGCCGTGGGCCTTCTTGATGAAGTGGGAGAGCATCTGCTCGGTGATGTCGAAGTCGGCGATGACGCCGTCCTTCATCGGCCGCACCGATTCGATGTTCCCCGGAGTCCGTCCGAGCATCTCCTTGGCGTCGTTTCCTACCGCCTCGATCTTGTTGGTCAGCTTGTTGATCACCACCACCGAGGGCTCGCGCACGACAATACCGCCGTTGCGGGTGAAGACCAGGGTATTCGCGGTACCGAGGTCGATCGCAAGGTCATCGGAAAACAACCGATACAGGGAAGGGAAAGCCATTGTGCTCCTATCTGGGGCCCGTGGGGCCGAAACAACGGAGACCGGATCGCTGGAGATCCTTCTCCGGACGTCGAATTTCGAGAACGCTCGAATCGATTCAGAACGCGTCGATAAATACCCGGTGCTCCGACTTGGTGACGTTTTCCCGGGCATCTGCCGCCGTCACTTCGATGAAGGTGAAGCCCTCTTGCTTCATCTGAATCGTCTTGCTGAAGAACCCGTTGCTCTCCACCGTCGCCGCCTCGTTGTTGACCTTCACGATGGCGTCGGCCTCGGTGCTCCCCGACACCAGCACCATGCGACCATAGGTCTGGATCTGCTCGATCTCGAGCTCCGGAGGTGTTTCGTCGTCGGCATCACCACTCGTCTGGTGGGCGATCCGGAACTGCCGCGGCTCGCTCCAGGGGCCGGGAGAGCCATCCCTGGACACCGCGGCGACCTGCCAGTAGAACGACCCCGGGCCGCGCATTCCGAGCCGGGCAGAGGTCTTGCGACGGGCGGTGTCCTCGATCAGGTTCTTGGTGAACAGCGGGCTGCGGGCGACGCGGAGCGAATAGGAAGCCGCATTGGCCACCGGGCGCCACTGCAGGCTCATCGGCTGGCCCTCACGAAACCGGATCTGCGCCTCGGCACCGGGGCTGACCAGCCGCGGCCTGGCCGGCAGGGCGACGGGCTCCGAGAGGGATTCGCCGACCTGGGAAACCTTCTGCAGGGCGCCCAACCTCTTCACCTGGCCGCTCGAAGACGTGACGTCGAGCCCACCCCGGAACGATGCGAACTGCCCCTGATCGCCGTCGCGATCGTAGGATACCAGGGCCTCGGAATCGCTACGCACGCTGGCTTCCGATTTCGGAGTCTTGACCCGGCCGCCGCTCTGGGTGGTGTTGAACTCCACCCAGCCGAAGACGATGTCGGTGACCTGCTCGTTGGCCCCGGTGGCTCCGCGGGTTCGCCCCAGGTGCACCATGGTGCTGCGCCGGAGAACATACTTCGAGCGATCCGGGAAGCGAATTTCCGCCGAGCCGTCGGAAGAGGTCTTGATCCAGTCGCCGAAGTTCAGGCTGTCGTGCACCCGGGCCCGGCGCCAGGAGCCTCGATCGCCCCGGCGATACTCGACCCCACCCTGCACTCTCTCGAACCGGATCTTCTCTTGGCTCTGGTTCGGATCGGTCGCCGCGACCCGCTCGAGCTCACCCTGGCTGCGCCGAGCCCGGTCGAGGGCCTGGCGAAAGCGACCCGCCGAGAACTCTGCCCGAGCGCTGTCGAGGTCTTCCCAGGCATCGGCGCTCTCCGCCTGGATCTCCTCGAAGTCGTCGCGCCCTTCGAGAGAACGAATCAGCTGGCTCGAGCGCTCGATGGCGAGCTGCGCCCGATCTTCCAGCGTGGCCTGCTCCCAGCGTTGATAGGCCAGGCTCCCGGCGATCCCCAGCAGAACCAGGACCAGGAGCAGGACGGCTCGCCGCACCGCGGAAATGGAAACGCTGTACCAGTCGCGTTCTGTCTGGGGCTTGCGCCGGCTGGCCATGGATGCTCGGACCTCGAACGGATCGGGGGATGGTGGAATCGCCGTTCGAACGGCGAGAAGGGTCGGGCTTCGTCGAACCGGATCTCGGTGGTTCCAGATCGACCCTCCGATCCCTTTCGGAAAACGCCCATCTCGAACCGAGAGAATGCGGAAAATATACCACAGAACCAAAGAAGAAAGAGCCTTCGAACCGGCTCTTCTCGCCCTCTGCGGCTTGCTCCGAGCCCCCTTCGTTGTATAGAGTGAACCTTCGCCCAGGTGTCTCTGGGCAGTTTCTGTGTGCACAAAATTCGCCGACCTCGAGTCTCGCCCCGACGGAGCACGAGACCGTAGCGAAAGGAAAACCGATGGCCCTCAAGTATCTTCGTGACAACCTCAAATCCCTGTCCTTGGTCCTGTGGGGCGTGATCGGCGTCTTCGTCCTCCTGGTCTTCTTCGAGTGGGGCGGATACAACGATCGCCAGGGAGGTCGAGACGAGGTTGCGGCCTGGGTCGGAGACGATGAGGTCACCTTCGCAGAGTTCCAGAATCACTACCGCCAGCTCGAGAACTACTACCGCCGCACGTTCGGCGAAAGCTTCAACCAAGACCTGGTGAAGCAGCTCAACCTGCCCAAACAGGCTCTGGACCAGCTGATCGAACGCAAGATCCTGCTGATGGAAGCGCGCAAGATCGGCCTGAAAGCCACCGACAACGAAGTCCAGAAGACGATTCTCGACATCCCGGTGTTCAAGGACGAGGCCGGGCAGTTCATCGGCGCCGAGGAATACCGCAAGCTGCTCCGTTCCAACCGCCTGACCGTCGACGAATTCGAGAGCTCCGTGCGCGAAGACGTTCTGCTCGACAAGCTGGAGACCATTCTCCAGGGCACTTCCTACGTCTCGGACAAGGCTCTCGAGGACGCCTACCGCGAGACGGCCGAGCAGGCCAAGATTCGCTACTACCAGCTGCCGGCCAACCAGTTCGGCGAGGTCACGGCGAGCGACGAAGAAGTGGCCGCCTACTTCGAAGACCACCAGGAAGACTACGCCCTGCCCGAGAAGCGGGTCGTCAGCTACCTGCTGGTCGACAAGCTCAAGCTGCGACGGACCATCGAGCTGCCGGAAGAAGAGCTGAAGGCCTACTACGACTCCAACCCGGAAGAGTTCACCCGCGAAGAGCAGGTCCGCGCCCGGCACATCTTGCTGAAGGTCAATGCCGACCGCACCTCGGATCAGGCGGAGCAGGAGCTGCTCGCCATTCGCCAGCGCATCGAGGGTGGCGAGGACTTCGCCGAGGTCGCCAAAGAGGTTTCCGAGGACGAAGGCACCGCCAGCCGTGGCGGTAGCCTCGGATTCTTCGGCCGCAACCAGATGATCAAGGCCTTCGAGGATGCCGCCTTCGCAGCCGAGATCGGAGAGCTGGTGGGCCCGGTGAAGACCGACTACGGCTTCCACCTGATCGACGTCCAGGACCATCGCCCGGGCGGTCCGCAGCCCTTCGAAAACGTCAAGGCGCAGATCCAGAATCGTCTCGTGGGTGAGCAGGCCGATACTCTCGCCGCCAACAAGGCCGATGAGCTCCTCGCCGAGCTCGAGGCCCTCGAGTCGGTGAGCGCCGAGAGCCTGGCGGCGCGGGCCGAGCAGGATAGTGAGTTCCTCACTTTCGAGACGACGGAGCCCTTCGGCCAGAGCGACAACATTGCCGGTATCGGTCGCTCGCCGGAATTCAATGCTTCCGCGTTCGATCTGCAGGAAGGCGGGCTCTCCAAGACGATCCAGCTACCCCGCGGTTGGGCCGTGCTCCACCTCGACGAGATCCAGCCTCCTCGCACGCCCGAGCTGGCGGAGGTAGAGGGCAAGGTTCGCCAGGCGGCGAACCTCGAAAAGCGGAAGAAAGAGGCCGAGGCCCGACTGGAGTCGATTCGCCAGGAGCTGGAATCGGGTGCCGACGCCACGGAGACTCTCGCGTCTCTGGGTGTCGAGCCCACCGAGAGCGAGGAATTCGGCCGCTTCGGCTTCATCACCGGCCTGGGCAACAACCGCGAGATCATCGATACTGCGCTCGAGAGCGAGGTCGGCGCCTGGGGAGGCCCCGTGTTGACCAACCAGGGTGCGGTTCTCTTCGAGGTCATCGAACGCAAGCACTTCGATGCCGAAGAGTTCGAGAGCCAGAAGGACAGTACCCGGGGCCAGGTCGAAGGGCAGCGCCTGAGCGAGATTCGCCGCTCCCTGATCGAGCTGCGGTCGCGCGATCTGACCCCCCGTTACTCCCAGCAGGTGCTCGACAACTTCGAGATCGGGCAGGTGGGAGCCAGCTAGGCTCGAGGTTCCGGCGGGCGCCGAGTCCAAGGCGCCCGCATCAATACTTTTTCCTTTGCCATTCGAATGATCGGATACCTCAAGGGCACTCTGCTCGAGACCGAGACCGACCGTGTTCTGCTCGACGTCGGCGGGGTCGGTTATGAGCTCCACATCCCCCTCTCGACCTACTACGAGGTACAGAAGGTCGAAGAGGGGGGTACCGCAGCGTTTCGGATCCACACCCACGTTCGCGAAGACGCCCTTCTGCTCTACGGGTTCTGGACCCAGCGAGAGCGGATCGTTTTCGAACGCCTCATCGCGGTGTCGGGTATCGGCCCCCGTCTGGCCCAGACCATCCTCTCCGGCATGGCCTGCGACGATCTCATCGCCGCACTATCCCAAAGAAATCCCCGCGCCCTGCAGTCGATTCCGGGCGTCGGCAAGAAGACCGCCGAGCGCATGGTGCTGGAGCTCGAGGACAAGGTTCGCGACCTCCCTTCCGCCACCGCCGCCGACACCAGAGCCCCGACCGACAGCGACCTGGTCGCCGCCCTCACCCACCTCGGCTACCGGCGGAACCTGGCCGAAAAGGCAGTGGCCCAAGTTCTGGCGGAGCATCCCGACCAGCCCTTCGCCGACCAGCTCCGCAATGCTCTGAGCCGTCTCTCGCGAGTCTGATCTCGGTCCGCAGACAAACCCGCCGCCGCTCCGATCACCACCGGTAGCGGAACGGTACAATGCCCTCATGAGCTTCGAAGAATCGCGCCTTCTTTCCGGCGATGCCAGCGAGGACGACCTCGGCGTCGATCCGACCCTCCGACCCCAGCGGTTCAGCGAGTACGTCGGCCAGGAAAGGGTCGTCAAGAACCTCGAAGTGTTCATTCGGGCAGCACGGGAGCGGGGTGAATCTCTCGATCACGTATTGCTCTTCGGCCCTCCCGGCCTGGGCAAGACCACTCTTGCCCACATCATCGGGCATGAGATGGAAGCACCGGTGCGCACCACCTCGGGCCCGGTGCTGGAGAAAGCCGGAGATCTGGCCGCGATCCTGACCAACCTGGAAGAACGGGAGATTCTCTTCATCGACGAGATCCACCGCCTCGGACCGACGGTGGAGGAGATCCTTTATCCCGCCGTGGAGGACTTCAAGCTCGACCTCGTGCTCGGCCAGGGCCCTGCCGCCCGCACCATGGAGATCCCACTGCCGAGATTCACCCTGGTGGGAGCCACCACCCGAGCCGGGTTGATCACCAAACCGCTCCACGCACGTTTCGGCATCGTCCACCGGCTCGACTTCTACCGCCCCGACGAGCTCGCGACCATCATTCGCCGCTCGGCTCGGCTGCTGCAGGTCGGTATCGACTCTGCCGGCGCCACAGAGCTGGCCCGGCGCAGCCGCGGCACTCCGCGGATCGCCAACCGGCTCCTGCGCCGGGTGCGCGACTTCGCCCAGGTGGAGGGCGACGGCGCGATCGACGAGGCCACGGCCCGCAAGGCGCTCGCCCAGCTCGAGGTCGACGAATTCGGCTTCGACGAGGTCGACCGCAAGATTCTCGGCACCCTGATCGAGCGCTACTCGGGAGGCCCGGCCGGAATCCAGGCCCTCGCCGCTGCGGTGGGCGAAGACCGGGGCACCCTGGAAGATCTCTATGAGCCGTTTCTGATCCAGGAAGGGTTCCTGCAGCGGACTCCGCGAGGGAGAATCGCTACCCACCGAGCCTACGAGCACCTCGGCTACCCCACACCCCCGGGCACTCCACGCCTTCTCTTCTGATCCGGACGCCATGCGCTCCGCGGTCCTGATCTTCAACCCCAAGTCCGGCCGGCAGGTCGCCGCTCTCGAGGCACCGAAGGTCGAAGCGATCCTGCGCCAGGGTGGGTTCGATCTCACACTGAAACCCACGGCCGGCCCTGGAGACGCCACCCGCCTGGCCCGCGAGGCCGCCGCGAGCTCGGTCGAGGTCGCTTTCGCCATGGGGGGCGACGGCACCCTGCGCGAGGTGGCCGCCGGGCTGCTCGGCACCCACACCGCCCTCGGCCCTCTGCCCGCCGGCACCACCAACGTGCTCGCACTCGCACTCGGGATACCCCGCGAGGCCGAGGCTGCTGCACGATTCCTACCCGAGCTCTCGGTGCAGGAAATCGACGTCGGCAGGGTGGCCGGAGAGCCTTTCCTGATGCTGGCTTCCTGCGGGCTCGATGCCGCCGTGATGGCGCGGCAGGACGGCCGGTGGAAAAAGCGCCTGGGCAAGGCCTCGGTAGGCCTGACCGCCGCCCGCCACTGGCTGACCTACCCCTACCCGGCCTATCGACTTCGGGCCGACGAGCGCGAGTTGATCACCGAGTTCTTCGCCGTGTGCAACATCCCGTACTACGCCGGCACGTTTCGCCTCGCGCCGCAAGCGAGCTTCACCGACCGCCAGCTCGACCTGGTGATCTTCACCGGCCACGGTCCGATCGCAACCCTGGGACTGGCCCGAGACCTGGCCTTCGGCCGGCACCTGAAACGAAGGGACGTGGAGCTGTCTCGAGTCGAAGAGGTGACGGTCGAGAGCGAAGGACCGCTGCTCGTCCAGGTCGACGGCGATGTGATCACCGCCGAGCCGCCGGTCGAGTTCGGGCTGTTCCCCGAACGGCTCCGGGTTTTGATGCCGGCACCGCTCGGATCGATCAGCGAGTAGAAGCCTCGATGGAGAGTCGGTGTTCCTGGAGCCAGGTCGAGCGGGTCGACGAAAACCGTGCCGCAGGTGCCTCCAGAACCCAGCGCCGAGAACGGCTTCGCAGCCTCCACGGCCGGCGCGACCCTTCGAGGCCTGGTGGAAGGAACGCCGACTCGACTCGCGAGAGAACCGACAGAGCAGGGCTATCCCATCTTCAGGAAGTGCCAGCGCAGATCCCGCGGGAAGGACTGGAAGACCTCGGGGTGGATCTGCTCCCGGCGCTCGCGCAGCACCGAGGCGACGTGCTGGCCGCGAGCGACCCGCTCGATGGCGTCGGCAGCGTCGGAGCCGGCCCGGCTGATGTAGGTCTGCCAGATGGCCTGTCGAGGCGACATCATGCCCATGGAGACGTTGGGGAGCTTGGCCACCTCGCGCTTGAGCAGCGAGATCTTGTGCTTGAGGCTCTTCTCCGAGTCCATGGGCTCCCGCTGCCAGGGGGTGAAGGGTTTGGGGATCAAAATGTTGCAGCCGAGGTGGATATGGCCGATCGTACCCGTCTTGCGCGCCTCTTCGAGCATGATCGCCCGGCAGGCAGCTCCCAGCTCGACGATGGCGAAGACATCGTCGAGGGTTTCATCGGGCAGGCCGATGATGAAGTAGAGCTTGAGCTGCGTGAAGCCGTGGCGGAAGATCAAACGCACCTTCTCGAGCAGGAACTCGTTGGAGATCGGCTTGTTCATCAAACGCCGCAAACGGTCGCTGCCCGTCTCCGGAGCCAGGGTGATCGAGCGGGCTCCTGATGCGTGGAGAGGCTCCAGAACCCCTTCCTTGACCGCCGGGATACGGATCGACGAGACCGAAGAGCGAAAGCCCAGCCGCAGGGACTCCTGGAGGATGCGCTCGATCTCCGGGTGGTCTCCCACCGCCGTGGCGACGAAGCCGACCTGGTCGGTGACCGGCCGGGCTCGTTCCAGCGAGGCGAGAATGTAGTCGGCCGGGTGCCAGCGGAACTTGCCCATGCCGAAGGTGGCCCAGCAGTACCGGCACTTCTCCGGGCAACCCCGTGACATCTCGATCAGGAACTTCTCGCTGAACTCCGTCTTCGGCGTGATGATGCAGCTCGTGGGTAGATGCCCCGGCTCCAGCAGCTGCTCCGCGGTCAGCTCCCGCTTGGCGAGCTTGCCCAGGTCGTCCTCGACCTCGTGGAAGTGGTGAGAGGGTACGAAGAATCCGGGCTGCTCTGCCAGCCGCGCCTGCACGGCCTCGCGGTCTTCCTCCTCGGCCAGGGCCGGCAGGAGATCTCCGAGCAGGTTCTCCGCCGCGCCGAGAGCGAAGACGTCGATGAACTCGGCCATCGGCAAGGGATTGATCGCCGCGCAGGAGCCTCCGAGGAGGATCACCGGATCCCAGGGTCGCCGCTCGTGGCGGCGCAGGGGAATCCGCGCCCGGTCGAGCAGGCGCAGGAGCTCCACGTAGTCTTCCTCGAACGACACCGAAAAGGCGATGGCGCCGAATGCATCGAGCGGAGTATCGGTCTCCACCGAGAGGGGCGTTCCCTGCCCGTCGGTGAAAAAACGCTCACAGGTCCACTCCGGCGTGTCGTGAATCAGCTCGTAGGCGCGCTGGAACCCGAGGCTCGACATGCCCACCTCATAGGTGTTGGCATAAGCCAGGGCGAGCCGGAATGGAGCGTGCACGGAGAACGGCCGCACAGGACGTTCGGCGGCACGAATCGGAGCCCAGCTGTGGGCCCGAGCTTTGCGAGAGCGTTTCATGATGATTCGAGACTCGGCCGAGTCGGTTCCGAGCGACGGCTCGACGGCAGCGGTGCACGAGGCCCGTGCGGAGTCAGCAGCTCGTTGGTTTCGGCTTTTTCGTCCCGCCTCGGCAAAGCGGAACTTCACGTATCATAAGCTATGGGAAGTCAGAGATCCATCCGCGCCTTTGCGCCCGCTTCGGTTTCCAACCTCGCCTGTGGCTTCGACGTCATGGGTTTCGCCATCGAAGGACTCGGAGACGAGATCGTCGCCCTGGAGGGAGACGAGAAAGGCGTCCGGATTTCCTCGATCGAGGGAGACGACGGTCGTCTGCCCCGCGCGGCCGACCGCAACACCGCCGGTGTGGCGGTCCAGGCACTGCTCGAGGCGGCCGGCATCGAGGCGGCGATCGAGCTCCGGCTGATCAAACACATGCCTCTTTCCAGCGGCCTCGGGTCGAGCGCAGCGAGCGCCGTGGCGGCGGCGGTAGCGGTGAACGAGCTTCTCGAGCTCCGTGCCGAGCGGGCCGTGCTTCTGCGCTGTGCCATGGCCGGCGAAAAGGCCGCCTGCGGCACGGCCCACCCGGACAATGCGGCACCGTCTCTCCATGGTGGCCTGGTCTTGATCCGCCATCCCGACCCGGCCGACGTGATCCCTCTTCCGGTACCCGAAGGCTTGAGCTGCGCCCTGGTGAGGCCTCACGTGGAGGTCGAGACCCGGGCCGCACGCCAGCTGCTCGGCGACCAGATTCCCCTACGCGCCGCGGTGGCCCAGTGGGGAAACCTCGGCGCGCTGGTCGCGGGCCTCTTCCGGGGCGACCTGGAGCTGATCGCCCGCGCCCTCGAAGACCACATCGCCGAGCCGGTGCGGGCACCGCTGGTTCCAGGATTCGCGGCGGTCCAGGAAGCGGCCCGGAAGAGTGGCGCCCTGGGCTGCAGTCTCTCGGGCTCGGGACCAACGATCTTCGCCCTCTGCGAGAGCCCCGAGACCGCCGAGGGCACCTCCCGGGCCATGGCCGAAGCCCTGTGCGACGCGGGAATCGAATGTGATCGGCGGGTCTCGCCGGTGGGGGCCGAGGGAGCCGCGGTTCGGACCTAATGTAGTGCGTCCCTAGTTGATAGCGGTATGATCGAAGAATCGCCCGGATTCGAGCCCCACACTCCGGGTATCGTGCACCGCATGGAGACCTGATGAGAATCTACAAAGTCTTGCCGGACCTCTCGAAGGAACGGCATATGAAGATCTGGCACAAAGCGTTGCGCTCCCAGTGGTCGGCCGCCGACCTCAAATGGGACACGCCCCACCGGATCACCAGCCGGAAGCTCAAGGACCAGCTGGCGCGGATTCTGACCCCGATCCTGATGGGTGAGCAGGCGGCGCTCTATTCGGTCTCGGGCCTGATTCCGGTGCTCGGCCAGCGCTCGGAGGTGGAGAGCCAGTTCTACCTCACCACCTGGGCGGTGGACGAAGCCCGCCATACCGAGCTCTTCGCCAGGTTCTACCAGCGGCTCGACCGCGAGCCCATGTCGATCCGGCGCTTTCCCGCCGGCTACCTCTTCCAGAGCAAGATCGTCTCCCAGGAGCCGGCCGAGTGGCTGGCCGGGGTGCTGGTGAGCGAAGTGCTTGCCAAGCTGGTGATGGAAGAGTTCCGCCGACTCGACATCGATCCACTGCTCAGCGAGATCTCCGACGGCATCCTGCTCGACGAGGCTCGCCACCTCGGCTTCAACCACATCTACCTGGAAGACCGGTTCAGCGGAATGTTCCAGACCGGCTCGGAAGAGGGCAGCAACTACTCCTCCACCCTGCACGAACGCCTGCAGGATGTGCTCGCTGGCGTCTCGCCGATCTTCCAGGCGCTCGAGACCGAGCTGCGGGAGATCGGAATCGACACCGAGGAGATCACCGCCAAGCTCGGCGAAGAAGCCGCCTGGCGGCTGGAAAAATCGATTCAAGCCGGACGCCGCGTCGCGGCGGGAAAGAGCGCGGCGAGCAACCCTCAGGAAGCCGAGCTGATCGGCAGCTGACGACCCCTTCGACTCGGGTCTCTTCGACGCCGAGCGGCGAAATCGTGCATCCCATCTTCTCCGATCCACCTGCCCACCTGCCGGCGGCTCTGCGCTCGGCGGCAGCCAGCTTTCCCGAACGGACGGTCTCGATCTTCGACGGCCGGGGCCGCTCGCACGAGCGGCGAACCTTCCCCGAGCTCCTCGCCGCCGTCGAGCGCACCGCAGGGCGTTGGGCCGCTCTCGGGGTCCGACCCGGAGATCGGGTGGTCCTGACCCTGCCGACCTCTTGGAGCTGGCTCGAGGCCTGGTTCGGCGCCATGCTCTGCGGCGCTCTGCCCGTGGCCATGGCGCGTGGCCCGGCCATGGGAGCGGCGCTGGCACACCTGCAGAAGGTCGAGAACCTGGTGCAGCGGCTCGACGCACGGTTCCTCCTCGCCAGCGCCAGCTACCGGGAAGAAGCCGCAAGGGCGGGCGCCGAGCATTCGGCCCGGATCTGCCTCTCGGCCGAAGCGCTGGCGGGCACGACCCCGGCCCGGGTGGTCGCTCCGGAACCGGAGCCCGACGACATCGCCTTCCTGCAGCTCACCAGTGGCTCGACGGGGTTTCCGCGGGCGGTGATGATTCCGCACCGCGCCGCGATCCACAACGCGATGGCGAGCGACGTCGCCATCGGCGCGCCGCATGGAGCCCCGACCCACGCCTGGGCGGACTCCATGGTCTCCTGGCTGCCGCTGCACCACGACATGGGCCTGGTGGGGTGCCTGCTGCTCTCTCTGATGGCGGGGCACGATCTCTACCTGTTCCAGCCCAGCACCTTCCTCGCCCGGCCGCGGCTGTGGCTCGAGCACCTGGGCCGCCACGGCACATCCTTCGCACCGGCGCCGAACTTCGGCTACCAGCTGTGCCTCGAGCGGCTGAAGCCCGGCGACCTCGAAGGTCTCGACCTCTCCTCCTGGCACGACGCCATGACCGGCGCCGAAATGATCCGGCCCGAAACCGTGAGAGGCTTCTGCGAAACCTTCGCGCCGGTGGGATTTCGCCCCGAGGCGTTTCGACCCTGCTACGGACTGGCGGAAGGAACCCTGGCGGTGACCTTCGATCTCCGCGGCCAGGGGATGCGAACCCGGCCTCTGCCCGGCGACGCCGACCCGCTCGCCGCCGCCGCCCTGGGTGGCAACGAGGTGGTGTCGGTAGGGGTTCCGATCGCCGACACGGAGGTGCGGATCACCGGGCCCGACGGCTCACGACGGCGCGACGGCGAGATCGGCGAGGTGAGAGTCCAGGGCCCGAGTATCTTCGCCGGCTACTACAACGATCCGGAAGCCTCCGCCCAATGCCTCCAGAACGGATGGCTGCTCACCGGCGACCTCGGGTTCCAGCACGAGGGAGAGCTCTACCTCACCGGCCGGGTCAAGGATCTGATCATCGTGCGCGGCCACAACCTCATGCCGCACGAGATCGAGTGGCTGGCCGAAGAGGTGACCGGCGGCGGCGGCGCCCTGCGGTCCGGAGCTTTTGCCGTTTCCCACGGCGCGGGCGGTGAGGAAGCCGTGCTGGTGGTCGAGGCGGAGACCCGTGATCGCAACCGGCTCGAACCCCTGGCCGAGGAGATCCGCAGCCGGATCGGCCGCACCCTCGGCCTCCCGCTCGCCGACCTCGTCTTCGTGCGACGCGGCAAGATTCCCAAAACCACCAGCGGTAAGGTGCAACGACGCCAGTTGCGCGACCTCTACCTGCGGGGAGAGATCGAGCAGCTGGGCTGAAGGCCCGGCACCGCGATTCGGAGACACGACCATGTCATTCCAAACCAAAGCCCTGAAGATTCTCGCCGAGATCAGCGGCAAAGACGCCGACGCCATCACTCCCGACATGGAGCTGGTGGCTCACTTGAACATCGACTCTCCACAGGCCCTGCAGCTCCTCGTGGCCCTCGAGGAGGCCTTCGACATCGAGATTTCCGACGAAGATGCCGCCAAGATGGACACCGTGCAAGACGTTCTCGGCTACCTCCAGAACGCCAATCTCGGCACCGCCTGATCCCTCGCCGCTCACCCGGCCGTTCTCGCGTGCGCCTGATCAAACATCCCCGAGTCGCCCCGGTGCTGCTCTCGGTCGGCTCGTGGATTCTTCGCGCCATTCTCTGGCTCTCGATCCGCACCCTTCGCCTCGAGGTGGTGGCCGGACGGGAGCATCTCCAGAGCTTCTACGACAACCCCCGGCCGGTGGTGATGAGCTTCTGGCACAACCGGGTGTTTCTGGCGGCTCGCTTCGTGCTCCGAGATCTGTTTCGCGAAAACATCGAGGTCTCGGTGCTCGCCAGCCAGTCGCGCGATGGCGAGCTGGTGGCCAAGACCGCGCGGTTCTGGCGCCTCCACACCATCCGCGGCTCCGCCACCCGTGGCGGCCGCCAGGCCCTGCGGTCTCTCTACCGGGCGATTGTCGAGCGAGGCTCCTCGCCGGTGATGATTCCCGACGGGCCCCATGGCCCGATCTACGAATTCAAGGTGGGGGTCGCCGTGCTCGCCCAGATGACCCAGGCTCCGATCCTGCCCCTGGGGCTCGCCGCCCGGAGCTTCTGGCGAATCGGATCGTGGGACCGCCTCATCGTGCCCCGCCCCTTTACCCGAATCGCTCTCGCGGTGGGCCCGATGCAGACCATTCCGCGGGGGCTCTCGACCGAAGAGCTGGAGAGCCGGCGGCAAGAGCAACAAAACCTCCTCGACGAGCTGACTCTGCAGGCCGAGGCGGCCCTCGGGGTCGACGACAGCTCCCGGAGCTGACCCGCCATGGCTCGGGATCCCTCCGCTCCCGACCGATTTCTGGAGCGCTGCCTGCTGCTCGACCTGGAGACCACTCGCGCTCCCGAGGGTTCCGGCCCGCCTCGGATTCTCGCGCTCGGCGCCGCCCTCGGACCCGGTGGCCCGGAAGTGACCCGCCAGGGCCGGTTCGATCTCGCAGCGGCCCTGGAGGAGCTCGACGAGCTGGCAGCCGGCGCCGATTTCCTGCTCGGCCACAACCTCCTCGATCACGATCTGCGAGTCCTCGAGAAGGTCGCACCCGACCTCGCGCTCCATCACCTGCCGGTGGTCGACACTCTTTTCCTGTCTCCCCTCGCCTTTCCGGAAAATCCCTACCACCACCTGGTGAAGGACTACAAGCTCGTCCGCCAGGAGCTCAACAACCCGCTGGCCGACGCGCGACTGGCGGCCCGGGTCTTCCGAGATCAATGGGTGCGGCTCGCGCAACGGGCCGAGCGAGAGCCCGGAGAGCTCGCCTTCTACGCCACCTGCTTCGCTTCCGTCCCCGAGGGCCGGGGGATCGCCGAGGCTCTGAGCACCATCGGCGGGGAGGCTCCGCTCTCGGTACCGGAAGCCGCCGAGCTCCTGCTCCACCGGCTCGCCCATCGGGTTTGCCGCCGTGCCCTGCGCCAGCTGGCTCTCGACGGGTTTCGTCCCACGCCGCCCTGGGCCTACGCCGTGGCCTGGCTGCAGGTGGCGGGCGGAAGCTCGGTGCTCCCGCCGTGGGTGCGTTACCGCCATGGCCAGGTGATCGAGATCCTGGCCGAGCTTCGCGAGCATCCGTGCCACGAAGCCGGCTGTGCTTTCTGCCGCACCAGCCACGATCCCGAAGCCCAGCTCCAGCGGTTTTTCGGATTCCCGGCCTTCCGACCTCGGCCGGCCACGCCGGACGGCAAGAGCCTGCAGCGCGAGATCGTGACCGCCGGCCTCGAAGGGCGCCCGCATCTGGCGATTCTCGCCACCGGTGCCGGAAAGTCGATCTGCTTCCAGCTGCCGGCCCTCGTGCGCCACCAGCGCCGCGGGCTCCTGACCCTGGTGATCTCGCCCTTACAAGCCCTGATGAAGGACCAGATCGACCACCTGAACGCCGCCACCGGTGCTTCCTCGGCGGCAGCCCTCTACGGCCTGCTCTCGCCGCCGGAGCGAGGGCGGGTGCTCGAAAAGGTCCGGCTCGGCGACGTGGCAATTCTCTACATCGCCCCCGAGCAGCTGCGGAACCGTTCGTTTCTTCGCGCGGTGAGGTCGAGAGAGATCGCCGCCTGGGTGTTCGACGAAGCCCACTGTCTCTCCAAGTGGGGCCACGACTTTCGCCCGGACTACCTCTACGCCGCGCGCTTCCTCCGCGAGCTGGCGACGAGCCAGGGCGTCTCTCCGCCACCGGTGATGGCGTTCACCGCCACGGCCAAGGCTTCGGTGCGCCAGGAGATCCTCACCCACTTCGCCGAGGAGCTCGGGCAGGAGCTCCAGGTGTTCGAAGGGCCGGTGGAACGGGAGGAGCTCGGCTTTCGGGTCGAGGAGATCCGCGCGGCAGAGAAGATCGCCCGGATCCGTGATCTGCTGCAAGCGACCCTCGGCGAGCTCCCCGACGCCTCGGCGGTGGTCTATTTCAGCAGTCGGCGCGGTGCGGCCAGAGGGGCCGAGCTCCTGCAGCAGCAGGGCATCGCATCCGGAGTCTTCCACGGTGGTCTTCCCGCTCCCGAAAAACGTGAGGTTCTCGACGACTTCGTTTCCGGACGCCTGCCGGTGGTCTGCGCCACCAACGCATTCGGGATGGGCATCGACAAATCCGACGTTCGGCTGGTGGTGCACGCCGATATCCCGGGATCCCTGGAGAGTTATCTCCAGGAAGCCGGACGGGCGGGCCGCGACCGGCAGCCGGCGGAGTGTGTGCTGCTCTTCGACCCCGAGGATCTGGAGCACCAGTTCAAGCTCCAGGCCGGCTCTCACCTCAGCCGAAGGGATATCGCGCAGATTCTGCGCGCCGTGCGCAATGCCCGCGACAAGGCTCGGCGAGCGCGGACCCGCCGGGAGCAGACCGGCCGGTCCGCTCCCGATCCGAGTCTGGTGTGCCTGACCACCGCCGAGCTGCTGCGAGACCATGGGGCGGAGACCGAGTTCTCCCGAGACGACTGGCAGGCCGACACCAAGGTAAAGACCGCGATCGCCTGGCTCGAGCGCGCCGGTTTTCTCGAACGAGAGCTCAACCGGACCCACGTCTTCCAGGGCAAGCTCTCGGTCGACAGTCTGGCCGCCGGACGCCGGGAGATCGACCGCCTGGCGCCGACGCTCGGTCTGCGAAATGCCGATCGAAGACGCTGGACGGCGATCCTGGCCGCGTTGATCCACACCGATCCCGATCGCGGGCTGACCGCCGACGAGATCGCCGAGCTCCCCGACGTGCGCTGGGAGCCGACCCCGGGGGATCGCGACCACCCGAGCCAGCGGGTGTTGCGAATCCTGAACACCATGGCGGAGGTCGGCCTGCTGAAGAGTGGCCTCCAGCTCACCGCGACCCTGCATCTCGGAGGCGCGAAATCTTCGCGACGCGCCTTCGCGAGCCTGTGTGCTCTCGACAAGGCCTTGCTCGACCTGCTGGCCGAAACCGAGCCCGACGCCGAGGCGGGGGACTGGCTGGAGCTTTCGCTCCGGCTGGTGAACCAGCGGTTGATCGACCGCGGTTTCTCCCAGAGCAACCCCACGCTTCTGCGCAAGCTCCTGCAGGGCCTGGCGGAGAGCGGTGGCACCGGTCGAGGTCTCCTGGAATGGTCCTACCGCTCGCGCTTTCGTTATCGCCTCCGACTGCGCAGCCCCTGGGGCGATCTGCACGATGCCGCGGAGCGCCGCAGGGCCCTGGGCCAGCTGGCGCTCGACCGTCTGCTCGCCGCGGTGCCTTCCGGCACCCGAGGCCGGGTGCTCGTGGAGCTCGGCCTCGAGGATCTCACCGACACCATACGCCGAGATCTGGTGTTGCGGACCCAGATCGACGATTTCGTGGCCGCTGCCGAGCAGGGCCTAATGTTCCTGCACGAGCTCGGGGTGATTCAGCTGCAGAGTGGCCTCGCCGTGTTCCGCCAGGCCATGACCCTGCGCCTGCGTGGCGAGGCCAAGGGCCGCCGCTATGGATCGCGCGACTACGAGGCCCTCGACCAGCACTTCTCCGAGCGCACCTTCCAGATCCACGTGATGGCGAGATATGCCCGCCTGGGGATCGAGGCGATCCAGGGAGCCCTGGCGTTCGTGCAGGACTACTTCCAGCTCGCCCGCGATTCTCTGGAGCAGCGGTACTTCTCCGGCGAAGAGGCCACCTTGGCGCGGGCGACCGACGAGGCTTCGTTCCTACGGATCGTAGAATCCCTCGGCGACCCGGCACAGATGGCCCTGGTCACCGCTCCCCCGGAGCGCAACCTGCTGGTCATGGCCGGCCCGGGCTCGGGCAAGACCCGGGTGGTGGTGCACCGCTGTGCCTATCTGTTGCGAGTGGCCCGAATCCCGGCCCGCCGCATCGCGGTGCTGTGTTTCAATCGCAACGCCGCTCTCGAGCTGCGCCGCCGCCTGAAGGCACTCGTGGGCGACGACTGTCGGGGAGTGACGGTCTCGACCTACCACGGCCTCGCCATGCGCCTCACCGGAACCTCCTTCGCAACCCTCGCCGAGGCCTCGACCCGGTCTCTCGAGCCGCCGAATTTCCAACGCCTGATCGAAGACGCCGTGGATCTGCTCCGGGAAGACACGAGCCGAGCCGGGCTCACGGCCGATGAGATTCGCGAGGAAATCGCCTCGAGCTACAGCCACCTGCTGGTCGACGAATACCAGGACATCAACGAAGCCCAGTATCGGCTGGTCTCTGCCCTCTCCGGCCGCACCGAGAGCGACCGCGACCGCCGGCTCTCTCTGCTCGCGGTCGGAGACGACGACCAGAACATCTACAGCTTCACCGGTGCCGACGTGGGTTTCATCCGCCGGTTCCAGGACGACTACGAGGCCGAGGTTGCCTACCTGGTGGAGAACTACCGCTCGACGGGCCACATCATCGCGGCGGCCAACTCGTTGATCGCTCGAGATCCCCACCGGATGAAGGCCGAGCATCCCGGCGAGATCTGCTCTCTCAAACGCCAGGATCCACCCGGTGGTCCATGGACCACCCGAGACCCGGAGACCGAGGGTCGGGTGGTGATCCGCGAGGTTCCCGACCGGGAGACCCAGGCCGCGGCGGTGGCCGAAGAGTTGTTCCACATGAAACATCTCCACCCGGAGCTGGAATGGCACCAGGTCGGAGTGCTCGCCCGACAGCACGACGTGCTCCAGCCGGTTCGCGCCGTGCTGGAGCATCGAGGCATTCCGGTGGCCTGGTCTCATTCCTCGGGCTCCTTGCCGCCTCTCCATCGCATTCGAGAGATCACGAGGGTGCTCGATACCCTGGCCGCGAGTCGCCGAGAGCTCGTCTCTCCGGCTCACCTTCTCGCTGCCTCGGCAGCTGCACCCGAGAATCCCTGGTTTTTCTTGCTGGACGAGCTGATCCGGGAGTGGGTCGTGCAGTCGGGAGAAGGCCCGGCGCCCGCGGGATCGATCCTGGAATTCCTCTACGAAGCCCTCGCGGAGAGAGGGCGAGCCGCCAGCACCGGGACGGGAGTGCATCTGCTGACCGTACACTCGGCCAAAGGCCTGGAGTTTCCCGGTGTCCTGCTGCTCGACGGAGGCTGGAGACATGGACCGAATCGCAGCGGCAGGGACGGCATGGAAGAGGAGCGGCGCCTCT
The DNA here is from genome assembly GCA_964565225.1 of uncultured Thermoanaerobaculia bacterium. GTDB lineage: Bacteria > Acidobacteriota > Thermoanaerobaculia > Multivoradales > J023 > CAZMEL01. The sequence continues at coordinate 21,736 of CAZMEL010000002.1, forward strand.
ACTACGTGGGGATGACCCGAGCCAAGGAGCGGCTCGTTCTCTTCGAGTCGGGCGTCCGCCCGAATCCCCACTCGGCCTCCCTGGGTGGGCCGGCGATCCACCGATCCCGTGCCCGACCGTCGCCGATCCCCTCCTCCATCGCCGGCCGCCGCTTCGTACTGCTCGGCCTGCGCGACCTCTATCTGAGCTTCGCCGGTCGCCGGCCGGAGGGGGATCCGATCCATCGGCGGCTCGCGAGCCTCGAAACCCATCGCTCCGTTCAGCTGGCCTCTCGAAACGGCCAGGTGGTGGTGCTCGACGGGACGGGCCAGGTCGTCGCGGCTCTTTCGTCTGCGTCCGCCGAGAGCTGGAGCCAGCGGCTGGAGCAGATCGAATCCGCCCGGGTGGTCGCCATGGTGCGGTGGCGGGCCGAGGACTCCGACGCCGCCTATCGGCGCCAGCTGCGCTGCGACCGTTGGGAGGTCCCGGTGCTCGAGCTCACCCTCCGGCCATCGAAGCGGTGACCGGTTCGGGCCCCGAGGTACGTTCCCCGTAGACGCTCACGAAGGGAAGCCCATGCTCGATTTGCGGATCCATCGCTCTACCCTCCTTCTTCTTCTCCTCGGCACCTGCCTGTGCCTCGCGCTCCCGGCCAGCGGACGAGCAGCGAGCTCGAACGAAGACCTGGCCCAGACCCTCGACGAGTACCTGCGGTCCCGGGTCTCCCATGGCTTCAGCGGTGCGGTGCTGGTGGCCCACGAGGGTGAGATCGTGCTGCGCCGCGGCTACGGGACGGCGGATCCGGAGAGTGGAGCCCCCATCACCGCGGAGACGGTCTTCGACATCGGCTCGATCACCAAACCATTCACCGCCGCGGCGATTCTCGCGCTCGAGATGGACGGCAAGCTCTCGACCGTCGACGATCTCTACCGCTGGCACCTTGCCCTCGAGTCCGACGCCATTCTCTCGCGAGAGGCGAAGAGCAAGCTCTTTGCTCCCCACGTTCCCTGGGCGGGGCGCAGAGATGTCTTCTACGGCTTCGGCTGGGAGGTCGCCAAGACCCCGAGGGGCACTCGGGTTCTCCGCCACAGCGGCGGGAGCGTCGAAGGGGTCAACGGCGTGGTGCAGAGGTTTGTCGACGAAGACCTGGTGGTGATCGGCCGGCCCGCCATCTTCTCGCTGCCCGCGGCCCTGGAGCGCAGAGCTCTCGGCCCCTTGCGTGTCCTCTTCGTGGGCAACAGCCAGACGTCGTGGAACGATGTACCGGCCCTCGTCGAGAGCCTGGCGGCCGCGTCGAGTGGCCTGGAGATCGACGCGACGGCATCGACTCGCGGGGGCGAGACTTTGATGGGCCACTCCGACCGCACCGACGACGACGCTCCACTCGCGATGATGGCCAAGGGCGGCTGGGACTTCGTGGTCCTCCAGGAGCACGGCGGTCACCTCGCCGCGGGCGGCGGCTCGACCTTCACCGCCGCCTCCCGCCTCGTACGGGCCGCCAGAGAGGCGGGCGCCCGACCGATTCTCTACTCCACCTGGGCGAGGAGGTCGAAGCCGGAGACCCAGGCTCGGATCACCGAGACCAACCGACAGCTCGGGGAGCGTCTGCAGGTGGCGGTCGCCCCCGCGGGCGAGGCGTTCCGGCGCCTGCGGGCCACAAATCCCGGCATCGAGCTCTATCGCGACGACGAGATCCACGGGAATTTCGCCGGTGGTTACCTGGCGGCCTGTGTGCTGTTTTCTACTCTCTTCGGCCAGAGCGCCGAAGGCCTTCCCACCGACTCTGCGAGCCGCGACGTCCTTGCGCCGGAGATCGTACAGATTCTGCGCTCCGAAGCCTGGGCCGCCGTTTCGACTTTTCGTTGAGACGGGCCTTCGCTTTTTCGGGTGGGTCTGTTTATGATGGCCTTCGATGGATGGCCTATCACTCTGCGGTTTTCCGCGGCATCGGCGATCCGCATCGACCAGCCGCCCCTTCGAATCCTCGACGTTTCCACGGTGGACGAATGACCCGCACACTTTCGACCGAGCTCCTCTCGGGAATCATCGACTACGCCGGACTCTTTCCCCCAGCGAAGCTGCCCATGGCGGCAGCTGTACGAGAGTACGCCCGCCAGCTCGAGAGCGAGTTTTCCTGGATATTGTCTCGTTTCATCGTTCCGGTCGGGCGCCTCGCCGAGCTCGCCTCGGAGGCCGAGACGTTCTGGCGCGACGGTGAGCCCTGGCGCCTGAGCGTTCTCGCGGGTGATCCGGAAATCGATCGCGCAACGATCGACCGCTTCAATCGTGAGAGCTCGGGGCGGGCGGTGATCGAGGCGGTCGAGCACCGCCCACCGAGCCCCGAGGCCTTGGCCGACGCCAGCGCCGCCTTCAGCGGCCTGGAGGTCTACTTCGAGCTGCCCTACCGGGAAGAGCTCGCTCCCTGGCTGGCCGCGGTGGCCGAGGGTGGCGGCCGGGCGAAGATTCGTACCGGCGGAGTAACCGACGACGCCTTTCCGTCGTCCGCGGATCTGGCGCGTTTCCTCCTCGCCACCCACCGGGCCGGGGTTCCTTTCAAGGCGACCGCCGGCCTGCACCACCCCCTGCGAGGCGAGTATCCTCTGACCTACGAAGAGGACAGTGAGCAGGGCACCATGCACGGCTTTCTCAACCTGTTCCTCGCGTCGGCCTGGGTCGCTTCCGGCCAGCTCACGACCGAAGCAGATATCGTCGCCCTCCTGGACGAGCGCTCTCCCGACGCGATTCGTGCCTCCGAAGACGGCTGGACCTGGCGGACCCTGGAGCTGACACCCCGAGAGGCCGAGGCCTCCCGCCAGGAATTTGCCCATTCCTACGGCTCCTGCTCTTTCGCCGAGCCGGTGGCCGACCTCCAGAGCCTCGGCTGGCTCTGATCCCTTGAAAATCGACGCTTCCGAAAACTGACATACGAGATATTCATGACCTCGACCAACGCGACCCACGATCCTCAGCTCCGCAGCTTCGTCGAGTCCGCCAACCAACCGGGCAACGACTTCCCGATCCAGAACCTGCCCTTCGGGGTCTTTCGCCAGGGAGACGACGACCGGGTCGGTGTCGCCATCGGCGACCAGATCGTCGACGTGTACCGGCTCAAGGAGCTCGGCCTGCTCACCGCTGAGGCCGAAGAAGCCGCCAGGGCCTGCGCCGGCCCCACCCTGAATCCCCTCATGGGTATGGGGCCCGAGGCGTGGAGCGCTCTGCGGGCGGCTCTCTCTTCTCTTCTCCGCGCAGACAGCCCGGAGCGTGAAACGGTGAGCCGGGCCCTGGTGCCCATGGACTCGGTGGAGCTCCAGGTGCCCGCCGACATCGGCGACTACACCGACTTCTACTGCTCGATCCATCACGCGACCAATGTCGGCAGCATGTTCCGGCCCGACAACCCGCTGATGCCCAACTACAAACACCTGCCGGTGGGGTACCACGGCCGCAGCTCTTCGATCGTCGCCAGCGGCGCTTCCGTGGTGCGTCCACACGGCCAGACCCTGGCCGACGGTGCCGATGCTCCGACCTTCGGCCCGTCGCGCCTGCTCGACTACGAGCTGGAGGTCGGGTTCTACGTCGGCCCCGGCAACGCCATGGGCCGGTCGATCCCGCTCGAGGACGCCGAGTCCCAGCTCTTCGGCTTCTGCCTGGTGAACGACTGGTCGGCGCGGGACATCCAGAAGTGGGAGTACCAGCCCCTCGGACCCTTCCTGGCCAAGAGCTTCGCCACCACGGTGTCTCCCTGGGTGATCACCAACGAGGCCCTGGCTCCGTTCCGGGTGCCGGCCTTCGAGCGGGCGGCGGACGATCCGAGCCCACTGCCCCACCTCGATTCCGAGGGCAATCGCCAGCACGGCGGGATCGATATCGATCTCGAGGTCTACCTGAGCACCGAGACCATGCGCAGCCAGGGGGTCGCACCGCACCGCCTGAGCCGGGGAAACTTTCGCCACATGTACTGGACCGCGGCCCAGATGCTCACCCACCACGCCGCGGCGGGCTGCAACCTGCGGCCCGGCGACCTGATGGCCAGCGGCACGGTGTCCGGCCCGGAGAAGGACTCCCGCGGCTGCCTGCTCGAGCTGACCTGGCGAGGGAGCGAGCCCATCACCCTCCCCACCGACGAGGTGCGACGATTCCTGCAGGACGGCGACGAGGTGATCCTGCGCGGCTCCTGCCAGCGCGAGGGTGCGGCTCGGATCGGTTTCGGCGAGTGCCGAGGGATCGTCGGAGGCTGAGCGATCGTGCCCCGACCGGTCTGGCAGCCTTCGGCGGAGAGGATCGCGCGAGCCAATCTCACACGGTTCTTGGAAGAGGTACGGGCCGAGGTTCCTTCGGTGGCAGGTTATGACGACCTCTATCGCTGGTCGGTCGAGGAGCCAGAAGCTTTCTGGGCCAAGGTCTGGAGCTTCTGCGGGGTGGTCGCCTCGACCCGGGCGACCACCGTGGTGGACGACATCACCCGCATGCCCGGAGCCAACTGGTTTCCGGGAGCGCGCCTGAGCTTCGCCGAGAACCTTCTGCGTCGCTCACGGGACCCGGAGGAGAGCGGCGGCGAGGCGCTGGTGTTCTGGAACGAGACCGGACGCCAGGTGGCCTACACCTTCGCCGAGCTGCGCCGCGAGGTGGCGCGGCTGGCCCGGGCCCTCGCCGCCCACGGCATCGAGCCGGGAGACCGGGTCGCCGGCTTTCTTCCGAATCTCCCGCAAACCGTCGTCGCCATGTTGGCGGCCACCAGCCTGGGGGCGGTCTGGTCGTCGTGCTCTCCCGACTTCGGCTGCAAGGGAGTTCTCGATCGCTTCGGGCAGATCCGGCCGCGGGTGCTCTTCTGCGCCGAAGGATACCGCTTCGGCGGCAAGACCTTCGACTCCCTGGAACGCGCCGGCCAGGTGATCGCGGCGATTCCCGAGATCGAGACGCTGGTGGTCATTCCCTACCTCGAGCCCGAGGCCGCCGACACGAGCTTCGACCCCCGGGCCGTTGCCTGGGAGGACTTCCTGGGTGAGGATTCGGACGGTGAGGATCTTTCGCTCGACTTTGCCCAGCTCCCCTTCGATCATCCCCTCTACATCATGTATTCCTCCGGCACCACGGGGCTTCCGAAGTGCATGGTGCACGGGGCCGGCGGAACCCTGCTCCAGCACCTCAAGGAGCTGGTGCTGCACACGGATCTCCGCCCCGGTGACCGGATCTTCTACTACACCACCTGCGGCTGGATGATGTGGAACTGGCTGGTCTCGAGCCTGGCGGTGGGTGCCACGGTGGTGCTCTACGACGGCTCACCGATGAAACCCGAGGCCGACATCCTCTTCCACATGGCCGCTGCCGAGCGGATCACCCATTTCGGGACCAGCGCCAAGTTCCTGGCCCTGGTGGAGAAAGAGGGGGTCGTTCCCCGTCGCGACCACGATCTCTCCGCCCTGCGTGTCATTCTCTCCACCGGCTCACCCCTGGCTCCGGAGAGCTACGACTACGTGTACCGGGACATCAAAGACGATCTCTGCCTCTCCTCGATCTCCGGCGGCACCGACCTGATTTCCTGCTTCGCCCTCGGCAATCCGATCGCGCCGGTGTACCGGGGCGAGCTGCAGACCCGGGGCCTCGGCATGAAGGTGGAAGTCTTCGACGAGGAGGGCGTGGCGAAGACGGCGGAGAAAGGCGAGCTGGTCTGCACTCAGGCCTTTCCCTCGATGCCGGTGGCCTTCTGGAACGATCCCGACGGCTCCCGCTACCACGACGCCTACTTCGATTTTTATCCGGGGATCTGGCGCCATGGAGACTGGGCCGAGCTCACCCCTCGGGGCGGCATGATCATCCACGGCCGGTCCGACGCCACCCTGAACCCGGGCGGAGTGAGAATCGGTACCGCCGAGATCTATCGCCAGGTCGAGCAGATCGACGAGATCGTGGAGAGCCTGGTGATCGGCCAGGAGTGGGAGGACGACGTGCGGATCGTGCTCTTCGTTCGCATGCGCCCGGAGCTCGAGCTCGACGACGATCTGCGCGACCGGATCCGGCGGCAGATCCGAGCCAACGCTTCGCCTTACCATGTGCCCAAGAAGATTCTCCAGGTCGCCGACATCCCGCGCACTCTTTCCGGCAAGATCACCGAGCTGGCGGTGCGCGAAGTGATCCACGGTCGGCTGGTCAGGAATACCGACGCGCTCGCCAACCCCGAGTCGCTGAAGCTCTTCGAAGACCTCGCCGAGCTTCGTTCCTGACCTATTCTCGCCGAAGCCACTCGACCGCCTCGCAGGCGCGGGCTCTCCCGAATCCAGAGTCCTTGATGATCGTGATATACTACGAACGGTTGTGTGTCGCCTGGGCGGAAGGTGGTCACAGAAACCCCTTGAGAAGTACCTGCAGCCTTCGTCGAGCTTTCCTCATGGCGCTTTTTTTCCCATCGATTTCCGATCCTTCGCTTCGCGGCTGGCTCCGCGTCTGGCTGTTGAGGGCCCTCTGCCTGGCTCCGGCGATGCAAGGCTTGGCCCAGGAGCCGTCTGCGGCCGAACGGCTGGCGAATGTTCGTCAGGTGAAAATGCCGCGGGTCGATCCCACGGAGATCCGGCGAGCGGACGAAGCGCGGGTGAGCCGAGGTTCGGTGCCCCACTTTGCCGTGGCTCTGCCGGTGAAGATCTCGCCCTGGTCCCACGGCGGTTGGTTCCCCACGGACCCCGTAACGATCCGCTGGCGCCTGCGCCTGTCATCGGAGGGCGCCCGCTCACTGAGCCTCGCGTTCGGCCTCTACCGGATGCCGGAAGGGGGCCGGCTCACCGTCTCTTCCGCGGATGGAACGTCGGTCATCGGCCCGTTCACGGAAGAGGACAACGAAACACACCGGCAGCTCTGGACACCCCCTCTCCTGAGTGACGACCTCCTGCTCGAGCTCGTCCTTCCCTTCGACCGTATCGACGACCTGGAGCTCGAGCTCACCAAGGTGCATCACGGCTATGCAGGGTTCGGTGAGCCCGAGCCCAAGGCCGGCCACTGCCACCTCGATGTCGCCTGCTCGGAAGCCACTCCGTGGGACGACCAGGTGCGATCCGTGGGCCTGATCTCGATCGAAGGGGTCCGTTTCTGCACCGGATTCCTGGTCAACAACACCGCCCTCGACGGCCGGCCGTTCTTTCTGACCGCCAATCACTGCGGGATCCGGCCGACCAACGCCGCCTCGGTGGTGGTGATCTGGAATCACCAAGACCCAGGCTGCCGCAACGGCTCGGAAGAGCCTTCTTCGGTACGGCCAGGGTTGCAGTTCCAGACCGGCGCGATCTTCCGGGCCGCCTTTCCGCCTACCGATACTGTGCTTCTCGAGCTCGACGATCGCCCGGATCCGGCGTTCGACGTCTTCTTCGCCGGCTGGGATCGCTCGGAAGAGGCGCCCCAACAGTCGGTGGTGATCCACCATCCCAACACCGACACCAAACGCATCAGCTTCGACTTCGACCCCGGTCTGCCGACCGCCCACCTCGGCCAGCGGTACCTGCCGGGTGGTACGCATCTGCGGGTCTCGGCCTGGAATCTCGGCTCTACGGAGGGGGGATCCTCCGGCGCTCCTCTCTTCAATCGCGACCGGCGGGTCGTCGGCCAGCTGCACGGTGGTTATGCCGCCTGCGGCAACCGCGAGGCCGACTGGTTCGGGCGGCTGGCCAACGCCTGGCACGGGTGGGGACGTTCGACCTCCAGCCTGCGCTCCTGGTTGGATCCGATCGGCAGCGAAACCCTCACTCTCGACGGCCTCGACGCCGCCTCCATCGAGCCTCGCTAGGGACTTGTCTCTTTCCTGGCCCCGGGGGCTGAGATCGGCTAGGATCGCGATATCTTGCTGCGATTCATCGTCCTCGCACTCCCTCTGCTGATCCTGCTGCTGGCGCTCTTCGGTTTCACCGTGGAGATTCTGGATCTCGAGCCGCGGAATGGCTCGGTGGTCAAGCTGGCGGTTCTCGAGCCGCCCCTGGTGCCGGAGCCCCTGGTGCTCGGAGCCTGGCTGGTGGAAGCCTGCGGCCTGGTGGCGCTCTTCCTGATGACCCAGGGTCGCTGTGGGCGATGGTGGCTCGATGGCCTGGTGGCTGGCTGGCTGGCCTGGATCTTCCGCGGCCCGCTGCTCGTGATCACCATCGTGGTCGCGGTTCGCCAGCCCCAGGAGCCCTGGTGGACCCTCGCGTTCGGCTGGTGGGTGCTCTACTCCGCCTGTGGCCTGACGCTCGCCTGGCTGGCCCGGCGCACCGAGCTCGATGCCGAGCTGGAAGCCGAGAGGGCCGAAGAGGCCGAATGGACCGAGGTCGTGGAGGAGGAAGAGAAGCCGGAAGAGCCGGAAGCCGAATCGATTTCGGAAACGGAAGAAGACACGACACCCGAACCGAAGCCAACTCCCGGAGAAACCTGATCTTGCGCATTGCAGCCGTCGGCAAGGCCTTGCCGCCCCACTACTACGGCCAGGAAGAATTGCTCGCGGCATTCAAGGATCAATGGAACCAGCAACACTACAACCCCGAGCGACTCGATCGGCTGCACAAGAATGTGCTGGTCGGTGGCCGCCATTTGGCTCTGCCGATCGAGGCCTATGACGAGCTCGAGACCTGGGGCCAGGCCAACGACCAGTGGATCCGGGTTGCCCAGGAGGTAGGGGCCGAGGCGATTCGCGACGCCGTGGAGCGCTCCGGGCTCGGCTGGGATCAGATCGGCGCGCTGTTGACGGTCACCGTCACCGGAGTGGCGACTCCTTCCCTCGACGCACGCCTGATGAACCGCCTGGAGCTTCCGCGAGACCTTCGCCGGGTGCCGATCTTCGGCCTCGGCTGTGTCGCCGGAGCGGCCGGCATCGCCCGGGCGGCCGACCTCGTGGCCGGGACCCCGGAGAAGGCCGCGATTCTGCTCTCGGTCGAGCTCTGTTCCCTGACTCTCCAGAGGCGCGACCTCTCGATTCCGAATCTCATCGCCACCGGTCTCTTCGGCGACGGTGCCGCGGCGGCGGTGGTGACAGGAGCCGAGATCGATGCCGGCGGCCCCGAGGTGGTCGCGACCCGCTCGGTCTTTTATCCCGAGACCGAAGAGGTGATGGGCTGGCGGATCTCCGAAGAGGGTTTTCGCATCGTGCTCTCGGCCGATGTGCCGAACATGGTGAGCGACCATCTCCGCCAGGACGTGGACTCGTTTCTTGCCGAACATGGGCTGACCCGCGACGAGATCGCCGCCTGGATCTGCCACCCTGGAGGCCCGAAGGTGCTCGCGGCGATGGAAGAGTCCCTGGAGCTCCCCGCCGACGCCCTGGAGCCCACCTGGCGCAGCCTGCGAGAGGTGGGCAACCTCTCTTCGAGCTCCGTGCTGCTGGTGCTCCGTGAGATCCTCGACACCCCGCCCGGACCCGGTGAACATGGGCTGCTGCTGGCCATGGGGCCGGGGTTCTGCTCCGAGCTGGTGCTCCTGAGGTGGTGAATTGAGCGACCTCGTTTCCGATAGCCGGTTCTGGTTTCTCGGCTTGATCGGCCTCGTGGTGCTGGAGCGCCTCGGCGAGCTGGTGATCACCCGCCGCAACGCTCGTAGCCTCGAAGCGCGGGGCGGGTTCGAGGTGGGTGGAGAGCATTTCGGCGTCATGGCCTGTTTGCACACGGCATTCCTCGTGGCAGGTCCGCTGGAGGTATGGCTCCTCGATCGCTCCATGCTCCCCGTGATCTCCTGGCTCGCCCTCGGCCTCGTGGCCCTCACCATGGCGCTGCGCTACTGGGCGATCTTCAGCCTCGGCGATCGCTGGACGGCCAGGGTCTACGTGGTGCCCGGGGAGCCTCCCGTCTCGGGCGGGCCCTACCGCTACCTCCGCCACCCCAACTATCTCGCCGTCATCGTGGAGATCGCCGCCCTACCCCTGGTGCACGGGGCCTGGATCACCGCCTTCGTCTTCTCTCTCGCCAACGCCGCGATGCTCCGCACCCGGATTCGTGTGGAAGAAAAAGCGCTCGCGGAACACTCGAATTACGGGAGTACCATGGGCTCGAAAGCACGTTTCGTCCCGGGAACCCACGGAGACTGAGCCTTGAGCAGACAGGCGGCCACGGACATCGAGTCGGCCATTGCCGAGCTCGCTCGGAACAAGCTGAGCCTCGAACGAGACCTTCACCCGAGCCTGCGGCTGGCGGAGGATCTCGGCCTCGACTCCATCCAGCTCCTGACCCTCGCCACCGAGGTGGAAGACCACTTCCGAGTTCGCCTCGACGAGGCCGACGAGATCTCCATCGAGACGGTGGGCGACTTGATCGCCGTGGTGGAGCAGAAGCTTGGTTCCTGAAACCCTGATCGATCTCCTGCGGCAGGCCCACAGGTACCACGACACGGGCCTGCGATTTCTCGACCGCCGAGAAGACGAGACCTTCCATTCCTGGGCCGAGCTCGCGGAGACGGCTTCGGAAGTCGCCGGAAGCCTGATCGCCGTCGGCATTCGTCCGGGCCAGAGAGTGGCGTTGATCTACCCCACCGAGGTGGCCTTCTTCCATGCTTTCTTCGGAATCTTGCTCGTCGGCGCCGTTCCGGTTCCTCTCTATCCGCCGGCCAGGCTCGGCCGCCTGGAGGAATACCACCGTCGTACCGCCGCCATGGTGCAGGCTTCGGGCGCCGAGCTGATCCTCACCTCTGCCACCGTACGCCGACTGCTCGGTCGCACCATCGAGCTCGCCGATCCGCCGCTGGGTTGCCTCACTCTCTCGGAGCTGCCGCGATCGGCCCCGGCGGAAGCCCAGCCCACGAAGGATGATCTCGCCCTGGTGCAGTTCTCGTCGGGTACCACGGTGGACCCCAAGCCGGTGGCGCTCTCCCACCGCGCGATCCTGGCCCAGGTCGACATGCTCAACGGCAACTGGCCCAAGACCGGACCCGTGCAGCACTCCGGGGTCAGCTGGCTGCCTCTCTACCACGACATGGGTCTGATCGGCTGTATCTTCCCCGCTCTCGAGCGACCGGGAACCCTGACCCTGATCGGCCCGGAGGTCTTCGTGACCCGGCCGGCGATCTGGCTGCGGGCCATCTCCCGTTTCCGCGCCACCATCTCCGTGGCACCCAACTTCGCCTACGGCCTCTGTGTCGAGAAGATCGAAGATCGAGAGATCGAAGGGATCGATCTCGGCTCCTGGCTGGTCGCTCTGAACGGCGCCGAGCCCGTGGCTCCCGCCGTGCTGCGGCAGTTCCTCCAGCGATTCGAGCCCTACGGGTTTCGCCCCGAAGCCCTGACCCCTGTCTACGGTCTCTCCGAGGCAACTCTGGCCGTCACTTTCTCCGACCTCGACCAGCTCTTCCGTTCCGAAACCTTCGATCGGACCCAGCTGGCGTCCGAGGATCGGGCGGTTGCCACGAGCGACGGCCTCGAGCTGGCCTCGGTCGGCCGACCCCTGCCAGGCGTCACTCTGCGAATCGTCGACGAGCAGGGTGTCGAGCTGGAGAACGACCGCGTGGGCCGGGTCCTGGTGCGCAGCCCGGCCCTGATGGACGGATACCTCGGCCGCACCGAAGCCACCCGTGCGACCTTTCGCGAGGGTTGGCTCGATACCGGAGACCTCGGCTTCCTGCACGAAGGGGAGCTGTACCTCACCTCCCGGGCCAAGGATGTGGTCATTCTGCGGGGCCGGAACCACTCACCCGCCGAGATCGAGCAGGCCATCGATCGAGTGCCCGGAGCGCGCATCGGCTGTTCCGTTGCGGTGAGCCGACAGCCCGAGAACGGACCCACCGAGCAACTGCTGCTATTCGTGGAGCACCGCCGAGAGGCTCCGGAAGAGCAGGTCCGGAAGCTACCCGAAGAGTGCAGAGCCGCGGTGGTGGCTGCCACCGGCCTGCGTGCCGACGAGGTGGTGGTGCTTTCGCCCGGCACCCTACCCAGAACCTCCTCGGGCAAGCTCCGGAGACGCGAGGCGCTCACTCTCCATCTCCGCGGAAAGCTCCAGCCTCCCCGTGCCGTGACCCCTCTGCTGCTCGCCGGTGCCATGGCGAAGTCGTCCCTGACTCTCTGGCGCCACAAGGTGCGGAAGAAGCGGCGGCCGGCTCGGCGGCGAGACTCGGACCGTTGAGCTCCGCCACCGACTCGGACGTCCTGATCATCGGTGGCGGCCCCGCGGGCCTGGCCACGGCGATCGCTGCTCGAGGGCACGGCCTCGAGGTACGGGTCCTGGATCGGCGACGCCCACCGATCGACAAAGCCTGCGGGGAAGGCCTGATGCCCGACGGCGTGGCCGCCCTCCGCGGCCTGGGGGTCGACCTCTCGAAGGTCGGATTTCCGTTTCGCGGCATTCGCTACCTCGACGGCGATCTCGTGGCGGAAGGCTCGTTTCCCGGCGGAAACGGCCTCGGTATTCGCCGCCTCGAGCTCCACCGGGCCCTCCTTCGGCGGGCCGAGCAGATCGGAGTCGATTTATGCTGGGAAACGGCGGTCGAGGATCTCGGCTGCCGCCCCGATGGTAGATGGGACGAGGCTCGAACGACCCGTGGTGTCTATGGCTGCCGTTGGCTGGTGGGTGCCGACGGGCTCCGTTCCCGAGTTCGGCGATGGGTGGGGCTCGAAGGGCGAGGAGAGCCCGTGGAGCACGGACGCTTCGGCGTTCGTCGACACTTCCGGGTTCGCCCCTGGAGCCCGAAGGTGGAGGTGTATTGGGCGGAGGAATGTGAAGCCTATGTCACTCCGGTCGCCGAGGACGAGGTGGGAGTGGCGATCTTGTGGAGCGGCCGCAAGGCTCGATTCGACGCCCTCCTCTCCGCCTTCCCGAGGCTCCGAGACCGCCTCGCAGAAGCACCCGCCGTTTCTCGAGATCGCGGTTCCGGGCCCTTGCGGCAACGCGCCCTGGCGCCGACCCGTCGCAACGTTGCTCTGGTGGGAGATGCCAGTGGCTATGTAGACGCCATCACCGGGGAAGGCCTGTCTCTGGCGTTTCACCAGGCCTCGGCGCTGGCCGATGCCCTGGCCCGGGCGGATCTGCGCCCCTATCGCCGCCAATGCCGCCGGATCGCCAGGCTTCCCGATGCCACCACCGAGCTCCTGCTCCGGCTCGAGCGTTTTCCGAGCCTGCGGCGCCGGCTGATCTCGATCCTGGCCCGGGATCCGGACACCTTTTCTCGGCTGCTGGCGGTCCACTCCCGGCAGGAGCCTTTTCTCGGCACCGTGATTCCGCTCCTGCCCCGGCTCTTGCGCGGGCTCAGGCCCGGACGTGAGCCCATACCCGATCCGGCTCGTCGGGAGGGGTGAGGAGGCTGACTCCCACGAGCAGGGAGACGTTGGCGATCAGGCCGTAGATGCCTTCGTGCATTCCCGGAATCGGAGACAGCTCCGGTCGCACCAGGAACAGGACGTTGACCAGGATCCCACCGATCAGACCCGCCAGAGCTCCCGCACCGGTCGCTCGGGGCCAGTAGAAGGCGGCGAACATCAGGGGGAAGATCTGGGCCACTCCGCCGTAGGCCCCCAGCAACAGCGCGACCAGGCTGATCTCCGAGAACACGGCGAAATAGAAAGCCGTGAGCGAAAGCACCAGGACCAGGGTCCGGATCCAGCTTCGCTGTTGATGGTCTTCGATCCCGGGAAAGAGCTGGCAGAGACCGTCGCGCACCCCGATCGAGGCGGCGGAGTGCAGAATGGAGTCTCCGGTCGACATGGAGGCGGCCAGGGTTCCCGCACAAACCAACCCCACCAGAATCGGCGACATCTCGACCTGGGTCAGCAGGAACGGCACGATGGTGTCGGGTTTGACACCGGGATACGCCAGGATTCCGCAAAAGCCCATCAGCAGGACCGGCACCAGGAAGACCTGGAAGGTCGGGTAGAACACCACGGTCCTGCGCAGGTCTCGGTCGCTGCGAGCGGCATAACTCTTCATGAAGAGATGTGGCCACATGGTGAAGCCGAATCCGGAGACCACCACGGCGGAGCTGAAGGCGGCCCAGCTCCAGGGCTCTCCGGAGCCGCTCAGGCCCGGAGCCCGGAGCATCTCGCCGTGGGCGGCCTCGATCTGCTCGAACATCGGACCAACGCCGCCGTAGAGCTGCCAGGGTAGGTAAAGACCCAGGAACCAGGCGACCACCATCATGAACAGCCCCTGGAAGAGGTTGGTCCAGCCGACACCCAACACCCCGCTCCAGAGCACGTAGATCGTCACGATGCCGTAGGTGATGCCCGCACCCGCGGCAAAGGACACCCGCCCCTCGGTGATGGTCGAGAGGATCAAGCCCGCCCCTTTCATCTGCAGAGTGAGATAGGGAATGAACGCGGCCACGCTGAGAAGCGAAAGGAGGACCGAGAGGCTCCGGCTGTCGAAGCGGTGGGTCAGGAGCTCCGCCTGGGTGACGAAGCCGAGCTTCTGCCCCAGCCTCCGGGCCCGCGGCCCGAAGAAGTACAGCGGAACCATTCCCACCACGCCATAGGCGATGATGTAGAAGGCCGCGGCACCTCGGGAGTAGGCCCATCCGGGGCCTCCAAGGAACGCGAACGAAGAGAAAACCGAGGCTCCCAACACGAAGTAGAGCACCAGGAATCCCATCGATCGGTCGGCGGCCACATACCCCGCGATGCTCTTGGACACTCGCAGGCCTGGCACCAGGCCCATCGCCAGGGTCGCCAAGAGATAACCACCACAGATCAGGAGAATGATCGTCTGCTGGTCCATCTCAGCCCTTCTCTTCTTCGGTGAGAAAGAACCAGAGCAGCAGGAGGAACATCAGCCCGAGGGCGAAGACGATCCAGACCAGGGATTGTGGAAGGCCGAGAATCAAGGGCTGGGGCGCGGCGAACTTCGGGTAGATGGGCCAGATCACCAACATGCTGATCGCGAGATACAGGACGACGAACATCCATCGCCTACGGCGGTAGCGAGGGGAAGAGCTCCGCGCAAAAAAGACCAGGCCACGGGGCAACGGCTCGGTCGACTTCTCTTCGAGGCTTCGGTTCATGGCTCACCACCTGTTCGAACGGATCTTTGTCTGCAGATCATAGCCCTCTCGTGCCCGCAGGGGATGTTTTCGTCTAAGATCCGTGGCGATGGGACTTCAAGAGATCACGGCAGAGCTCGCCGCCGCCCTTTCTCTCCTGCGCTTCTCGGCGCCGGTCGCCTACGTCTACAACCCTCTCGAATATGCGGCGGAGCCCCATTGGCGGTTCCTCGATCGCTTCGGAGGCTTGCGGCCGGAAGTGCTGTGGGTGGGAATGAATCCCGGCCCCTGGGGAATGGCCCAGACCGGCATTCCCTTCGGTGCGATCACCCCGGTGAAGGAGTGGTTGGGTTGCGCCGCGGGTGAGGTGGGAAAACCCGTGCGGGAGCACCCCAAGAGACCGGTCACCGGGTTCGACTGCCACCGTGACGAGGTCAGCGGGGTTCGGGTCTGGAAGTGGGCCGAAGAGACGTTTGGAACCCCGGAAGCGTTCTTCTCGCGGTTCTTCATCACCAACTACTGCCCCCTGCTCTTCCTCGAGGAGGGCGGGAGAAATCTCACCCCGGACAAGCTGAAGGCGGCGGAGCGGGAGGCACTCTTCGATCCCTGTGACCGAGCTCTGCACCAGATCGTGGCGACTCTCGGGGTCCGCCGAGTGTTGGGCATCGGCGCCTGGGCGGAGAAACGTGCACGCCAGGCCCTCGCCGGGCTCGACCTCGAAATCGGTCGGATCCTCCACCCGAGCCCGGCCAGTCCGCTCGCCAACCGCGGCTGGGGCACGGAGGTGAGTCGGCAGCTGCGCGCCCAGGGTATCGAGATTCCGGCGTCCCCCACTGCCGCGGGTTGAGGCTTCGCCCATCTTCCCGAGCCCACAACAACCCGAGAGGTCGCCGGAACGAAAGCCTCGAGGCCTCCAGCAGGCGGTGGAAACCATGGCGACCGCCGTGCTCGAACGGCCAGCTCGAAGGGGGGGATGGATCGCTGTTTTTTTCGGGCTCGCCGCCCTCTGCATACCCGGCCTGCTACGACTGGAGACCAACAACTCTCCCGAGGCCTTCTTCGTCCGCGGCTCCGAGGCCGTCGATCGGTACCAGGAGTTCCAGCAGACCTTCGGCTCCGACCAGGCGTTGCGAGTCCTCGTCGAGGGTTCGGACCTCTGGACTCGAGAAGGGCTCCGACGCCTGGCCGACTTCGAAGAGAAGCTCGTCGAGGTTCCCGGCATCGCCCGGGTGGTGGGTCTTCGCCTCGCGCATGCGCAGGAGAGCTGGCCACCCGAAGACCCCGGGGCCTATCGGGAGAGCACCCTCGATAGCCTTCTCCATCGCTCTCTCGGGTTGATCGACCGTAGTGGCTCCCAGGCGACGATTCTGGTCTTGCTGGAGAGCCGGAGTCCCCGGGCCACGGCTGAGACCCTCGGCGAGCTGGAGGCTCTCCTCCCCTCCCTCGGCCCGAGAATCGAAGCCCGGCTGGTAGGAATGCCGGTGCTCAACCGGGCTCTCGACCGATCCTCGAAAGAAATCGAGACCCGATTCTTTCCGCTCCTGCTGCTCTTCACCGCCGGGCTCCTGGCTCTGAGCCTACGAGACCTTCGCGGCCTTCTCGTTCTGCTCGCCTTTGTCGGACTCTGTGAGCTGGTGACCCTGGCGACAATGGGAGCTCTGCGAGTAGAACTCAACCTGGTGCTGGCGGTCTTGCCTCCTCTTCTCTACGTGATCACCCTCGCCACGGGCCTGCACCTGTTGCTCTACTTCCGGCGCCGACGAGCGACCGGTGAGAAGCCCGTGCGAGCCTGCCTCGAGACCTACCGGAACAAGGGCTGGTCGGTGCTCTGGACCGGAATCTCGACCCTGGTGGGTTTCCTCTCCCTGGGCGTGAGCCCGGTCGAGCCGGTCCGCGTGCTCGGCTTGTGGACCGCGTTCGGCCTGCTGGTGATGCTGGTGATCGCCTTCACGGCTCTACCGTTGCTGCTGGTGCATTGGGCCGGGCCGGCGCCACCGAGATCCCGTCGAGATCCGGGTGCCGAGAGCTCCGAGCTCGGCTACCGCTGGGGTCGCTGGGCCTGCCGCCATCGCAGTGGGGTGCTTCTTGGCGCCGTGTTCCTCGCGGGCCTGGCGCTCGCGGGCCTTCCGCGGCTCCAGGTCGAGAGCAATGCTCTGCGCTACCTGCCCGAGGACCACCGGGTACGGCAGGACATCGAGGCCCTGCAGGCGGCTGGCATCGGCGCCGCTTCGATCGAGGTCGTTCTCGAGAGCTCGGAGGGAGAGATGGCCCCAGGGGACCCCGGCCGCCTCGCCGATCTGGGGAAACGGCTCACCGCGGCGGATCCGCGGATCCTGGGGGTCTTCAGCCTGGGGACCATCGTCCGCGGCCTGGCGCCGGGCCTCGAGCTGGTTCCTTTTCTCGCCCCCGCGGCGCGCGACGCCATGGTGGTGCAGTCTCTGCGCCAGAGCTCGGAGGGCCGCGAGCTGTACTCGGCTCTGGTCTCTCCGGACGGAATCTCCACCCGCGTTTCGGTCTTCGTGCCGATCGTCGGGCAAGAGGAGCTCGCCGAGCTGCAGAGAGTCGTCCTCGAGGAGGCCAGTCGCTCTTTTCCCGACCGGCAGATTGCGATCACGGGGCAGTTGCCGCTCCTGCTGGAAGCGCAGGGGTACCTGATTCGCACGCTGGGTCTCTCCCTCGGGCTGACCCTTCTCGCGGTCACCTTGATCCTGCGTGGGCTCCTGCCCGGTTTCCGGCTGACGGCGCTCTCCTTGCTTCCGAACCTCTGGCCGGTGTTCGGGGTGTTGGGGGTCATGGGCTGGGTGGGCATTCCCCTCGACATCGCCACGGTGATGGTGGCTTCCATCGCCCTGGGCCTGGCGGTCGACGACACCCTGCACACTCTCGGGCACTTCCGGCGCCTGGGAGCCCGCCGCGGAGCCAAGGAGGGAATGGCCCGCACGCTGGAGATCACGGCGCCGGCCTATGTGTTGACCGGAGTCGTCCTGGTGGCGGGATTCGGGGTTTGCGGCTTCTCGGATTTTGCTCCGACCGCTCGCTTCGGCCTGCTCACCGCCCTCGCGGTGGGTCTCGCCGTGGTAGGAGATCTGCTCCTGTTACCGGCGCTCCTCAGCTTCACTCCTCGCTCGACCCTGGCGCGTTGGCGCCTGGCCCAGCGAGCGCGTTGAGATCGGCGGTCCACTGCCGCAGCCGGGAGACGAGCTCCGGAAGATCCTTCCCGAGGGGTTTGCTCAAGACGGGATGCTGCAAACGCTCCGCGAGGGCCGGGGGCAGCTCGATCTGCCGGCCGATCGCCGGCTCCACCACTTCCTGGAACTTCGCCGGATGAGCGGTGGCCAGCACGACTCCCCGGGTCGGCCCGGATCGGGTTGGGAGAGCTTCCCGCAGAGCCAGGTAACCCACCGCGGTGTGGGGATCCATCACGTAGCCGGTCTCCGCCTCGATCTCGCGAATCGCGGCGCGGGTCGCCTCGTCGTCGAAGGCGAACCCTTGGACGTCTCGACGCAGAGCCTCGATCTTCCCTTCATAGAGATGCAGAATCCGCGCGAAGTTGCTCGGGTTGCCCACATCCATGGCGTTGGAAACGGTGCGCACCGAGTCTCGGGGCTGGAAGATCCCGCTCGCGAGGTAGCTGGGCACCACATCGTTGCGATTGGTCGCCGCCAGGAATCGAGCTTCGAGGCCCAGGCGCCGGGCGATCAACCCGGCGGTCAGGTTGCCGAAGTTGCCGCTCGGAATCGAAAAGAGGAGATCACTCGTTTCTCCCGGGTCTTGCCTCTTCAGCTGGGCCGCAGCATGGAAGTAGTAGAGAACCTGTGGCAGCAGGCGGCCGATGTTGATGGAGTTCGCCGAGGTGAGGCCGAGAGCCGCGACCAGCTCCTGGTCGCGGAAGGCCTCTTTCACCAGCCGCTGGCAGTCGTCGAAGGTACCTTCGACGGCATATGCCTGTACGTTGCCGCCGAGGGTGGTGAACTGCCGCTCCTGCACCGGGCTGACCTTGCCTCGGGGATAGAGGATCGCGACCCGCGTTCCCCGGACTCCGAAGAACGCTCTGGCCACCGCGCCGCCGGTGTCGCCGGAGGTCGCCACCAGGACGGTCGCCGGCCGCTCGGGATCCGAGGTTCGGGCCAGCAGGCGCGCGAGGAAACGAGCTCCGACGTCCTTGAAGGCCAGGGTCGGGCCATGGAATAGCTCGAGAATCCAGATTCCGGGACAAAGCCCGACCAGCGGGATCGGAAAATCCAGCGCCTCGCCGACCAGGTCTCGGCACTGCTCGCGAGTCAGATCGTCTCCGAGCAGATGGTGGACGACCCGTTCGGAGATCTCCAACAGGTCGTTCTCGGGCAATTGTTCGAAGAATTCCGCAGGAAGGGGCTCGAGTGCCTGGGGGACGTAGAGCCCCCCATCGGGTGCGAGGCCACGCCGCAGGGCTTCGTTCAGGGGAGTCGGCTCGACCCTTCCGCCGGTGCTGAGCAGGAGCATGGGATGACTTCCTCGATTCCGAGGCCCGGCTCAATTCACCGGGCCCGCCGTGGGCTCGGGCGAGTCCGGAATCGAGCCGAACTTCTGCTCGTAGATCTCGAGGTTCGTAGCCAGGGCCTGGATCAGGCGTTTCAGATGGCCCGGGCTGGTGATCACCCGAGCCGTAACCGCGCCCTGGGGCGGCAACATGTTGATGAAATCCAGCACGAATTCTTCTCGGGTGTGGCTGACCCGAACGAGGTTGGCATATCGGCCCCGAAGCTCTTCGTCCGTGATCTTGACGTTCATACCCTTGGCCGCTTCTCGATCCGACATGTCGTTCTCCTATCCGAAGGCCGCCTCAGGTCGATTCATCGTCCCAATGCAAATCGCCGTGGAAGCGCCACTGGTTTTCGGGAAAGTACAGACCTTCGCCCCGCGCGGACGAGGTGACGGAGAAAGATACCAGTTTCCGGCGATAGTCGTAGGGAGCACCGTCTCGGGTGTGGATCGCCACGTCGACCAGATACTCCCCTGGCGCGAGACGCAGCTCCGGGCAGTCGACCTCCACCTTCACCTTCCCCACTTCGAGCCGTTTCGGCGCCAGGCCCAGCAGGTCGGTGTTCGTTCCCCAGCAGACGATGCCCCGCGGAGTCGAGATGGCGATCCCGAACACGAAATCCTCCAGTCGCTCATGGACAGCGATCTCGATCTCGAAGACCACGGAGTCTCCCGAGTGGAAGTGGTAGTCCTCCTTCTTCCCAACCAGGATTCGCACCCGTTCGATCTCGGCCTCTCGGGAGCCCCAACGCAGCACCTCCGCCGACTCGGCCTCGTCGGGCTCCGGCGCGCCGGCCTCCTGGGCTTCGCCTTCCTCCGCCTCGCGCTGCTCTTTGGCCGATCGGTGGGCTTCCCCCTCGGCCTCGGCGACCGACTGGCGATAGGTATCGGCCACCAGGCGGGGATGCCCCGACATCCGCAGCTTGCCCTTCTCCAGCCAGATCGCCCGATCGCAGATCTCCTCGATCAGAGTGAGGGAGTGGCTCACCAGCAGCAGGGTCTTTCCTCCCGCAAGAAACTCTTCGATCCGGCGCAGGCAACGGTGAGAAAAGGCCTCGTCGCCCACGGCCAGCACCTCGTCGACCAGGAGGACATCGGGATCGGTATGGATCGCTACCGAGAATCCCAGGCGCACATACATGCCCGACGAGTAGTTCTTGACCGGCTCTTCGATGAAGTCGGCCAGGCCCGAGAACTCGACGATGTCGTCATATCGGCGCTCGATCTCGCGCCGGGCGAGGCCGAGGATCGCCCCGTTGATGAAGATGTTCTCCCGACCCGAGATCTCGGGATGAAACCCCGCTCCCAGCTCGATCAGGGCCGCGACTCGCCCTTCGACATCGATCTGGCCGGAGGTCGGCTTGAGGATTCCGGCCACCATTTTGAGTAGAGTCGACTTGCCCGATCCGTTGCTGCCGATCAACCCGACCGCCTCACCCGCCTCGACGTCGAAGGAGATCGAGTCGAGGGCGGTGATCGCATCTTCCGGCCGGATACCTTGCACCAGGCTCCGTTCCAGCAGAGCGCTCTTCAGAGTCCGCAGGTGACGGCCCGAGGAGCTGCGGCGATAGAGCTTGTGGAGCTCACGGACACGAATCGCGGGATTCATACCGCCTCGACCAGGGTCTCGGACAGGCGATCGAAGATCCAGGCTCCCACCAACCAGACCACCAGTCCCACGGCGAGCATGATCAGCCAGGAAGAAAGCTCCGGAATCCGCCCTTCGAAGAGCAACGCCTGGTAGGCCTCGGTGAAGGGGGTCATCGGATTGAGCGCCACCAGGCGATAGACCCAGGGATATCCCTTCAGAGTATTCAGGGTGTAGAGGATCGGAGTCATGAAAAAGAGCAGGGTCAGGAGATTCGACAGAATGTCCTTGACGTCCTTGAAGTGCACGTTGAGCGCGGCGAAGCTCAGGGTCAGCCCCCCCACCAGCGGAATCTGCAGCAGCACCACCAACGGCGCCATCAGCCCGTTCCAGCCACCTACCTCCAGTCCCTTCTGACGAAAGTAGAGCGAGCCGACCACGACCACCGGCAGGGCGAATGCGAAGTGCACCAGATTGGCAAATACCGAGACCATCGGCAGGATCTCCGCCGGGAAGGACGCCTTGCGGATCAGGCCCGAGTTGGCCAGCAGGGTATTGGTCCCCTCCATCCAGGAGGTCGAGACCCACAGCCAGGGAAAGACACCGGTGGCGAGGAAGAGAGCGTAGGGAGTGACGTTCGGATCTCTCGGCTGGAAGATGGTACCGAAGACGAACGCGTAGACCACCAGCAGGAGAATCGGGTTCACCAACGACCAGACATACCCCAACGCGGAGCCTCGGTACCGGGCCTTGAGCTCCCGAGCGGTCAGGGTGAGCAGCAAGCTGCGATAGCGAAATAGGCGAAGGGCGACGCGGAGCATGGATTCCACTCCGCGAACGGGCGCGGATCTTGGGGAAAGAGAATTTGGGAGAACAGCGAGGGGCGAAGGTGACCTCCACCCCTCGAGCATAAATTCTAAGTCGTGTAGCGACCGGCGGCGCTAGCCGTCGCTCATCTGCTTGGCCTGTTGATTGATGGCGTCGAGCTTCTTCTTCAGCTCTTCGCGACGTTTGCGGATCTCGTCCTGCTGCTTGCGAACCCGCTCGTTGTAGTCCTGCAGCACCAGATCACGGCTGATGATGTAGATCCGCGGGTACTTCAGAACATCACCCTTCTCGTTGAAGCTGATGCTGCCGGTCACCCCCGGGAAGTCCTTCACGTCGCGCAGCCCCTTGGGCACCTCGCTCGGCAGCGGCGCCCGGCCCCGAAGCGCCTCGGCAACCACCTTCATGGTGTCGTACCCGTGGGCAGCATAGATGTCTGGAGCTTCACCGAACTTCGCCTGGTAGCTCTCGGCGAAGGTCTTGATGTGGGCGTGGTCGCTATCGAGCTCGAACACGGATTGGGTGAGAATCACTCCCGCGGCGTCCTCACCCACCGGCACGATGAAATTCGGCGACGCGAAGGCGCTGGTGGTCAGGATCTTTCCCTTGTAATCTTCTTTCCGCAGCGCCTGCACCATGGCGCCGACCTCCTGGCCATAGGCGGTCAGATACACGGCCTTTGGCTCGAGGGTCAGCACCCGCTCCATGAGACCCGAGAACTCGCTGGTGTTGGTGGGAAACTCGATCACTTCCATGACCGAGCCGCCGAGGTTCTCGTAGGCGGTTCGGAAAGCGTTCTGGATACCCTTCGCGTATTCCCGCTCCTCCGCCACCACGACGACCTCCTCGATCTTGAGGTCCTGGGATACGAATTGAGCCATCCGGCTGGCGGCTGCGAAGTCGGACGGAAAGATTCGGTAGAAGCTTCTCGAGAGACCCGAGAGATCGGGGCTCGAAGCGCTCGGCGAGATCAATACCCGGTCGTACTCGTCTGCCACCGAGACCATGACCTTGGCCTCCGCCGAAGTGACTCCACCCATCAACAACAGGGCCCCTTCACTATAGAGCTCGCTGGTATGGGTTTTCGCTTTTTCCGGATCGCTCTCGCTGTCCACGATTTTCAGCTCCAGGGCCGGCGTATAGCCTTCTTCTGCCTGGATTTCCTCGAAGGCGAGCTCGATACCGTTCTTGACCGCGATTCCGTAGGTGCTGTCCTCGCCAGAAATCGGCACGACAGCTCCAATCATGGTCACCTTCTCGCTGCACCCGGACATCAGGAACGCCGAGCAGCCTATGGCAAGAGCCGCGAGCCCTCTCGCTTGTCTCCACTTCATCGATATCGACCTCCGTTCATCGGTGGGTAGATCTTCTTTCTAACCGAGCCCCCTGGCCGTGTCAAGCGAGCTCCGGGGAGGTCGTCTCGGGGCGGGGTGGCTCCAACGAGGTACGGCCTTGCACGATCACCGCATTCCTCCCTGTTCCGGCAAGGACCCTTCAAGGTTAGAATAAGTTCCGTGAAAGGCGAAGGACAAATCACCGTCACCTGCCCTGACTGCGGCTCCGATCTGACCATCGACGTCGCCACGGGGACCGTTCTCTTCCACAAGGCCTCCCCGGACAAGGGCGAGCCCAAGAAGGACTTCGACGACCTGCTCGCCGGACTCGACGATTCCAGGAATCGAGCCGAGGAGATCTTTCAACGAGAGGTTACGGCGTTCAAGGATCGTGATCGGCTCCTGGAAGAGAAGTTCCAGGAAGCGATGAAGAAGGCGGAAGAGTCTCCGGACGACGAGCCGCCCGTCCGCCCCTGGGACCTCGACTGAACGGATCTCTCCTGCCCCTGGAAAACCGTGGAAATCCGCGGTTCTCCTTGCGCTCGAAGGACCCAAACGCTACGATCCGTTTCAGGATCTAGAACTTTGCATCGGCTGTTTCCGTGGATCTCGGCTCTCCGGCCCGTCGAGGGTTGTCAGGCCGATCCAGGAGGGTGATCTTTGCATCGCCGGTGCCTTGGACCTCGAAACATTGGCGAAGCTCGACCCGTCTACGGCGCGAGCTCACCGGGACCATCAGACGCGAGCGGAGGAGAAATGGCAGAAGACAAGACGAGGAAGGTCACCGCTATCCGCCAGGCATTTACCAAGGCACAACTCTATGCCGCAATCAGCGAAGACACGGGCCTTTCCAAGAAAGATATCGCTGCGGTCTTCGATTCCCTTTCGTACTTCATGCATCGACACCTGAAGAAACGTGCCGTCGGGACCTTCACGTTGCCGGGCCTCGCAAAATTTGCCGTGGCGACCCGCAAGGCCACGAAAGAGAGGAAAGGTATCAATTATCTGACCGGCGAAGAGATGGTCTTCAAGGCCAAGCCTGCACGCCGGGTGGTGAAGATCCGCGCCCTCAAAGGGGTGAAGGAGATGGCCGAGACCTGAGAATCCGAGCCGTCCGAAACGGACCCGGTCGAAGATCGGCGCCGTTCGGAGCGCCCCATGGGCCGGCAGAGGTCTCCGAGCATCGAGCCTCTGCGCGGCCTGTTCCCGCATCCCCACGGACTTTATTCCCTCGTCCACACCACCGGCAGAACATTGGTGGTAGATTCTTCCTGCGCTCGATCGGGTCGATCGGGTCTCGGAATGGTTTGGAATGGATCCTGTGCAACGAATGATGGAAGCTGGGATTCGGCATCGCGGCGCCAGGTTTCTCATGGTGTCGGCCTCGGTGGTCATCGTCGTCGCCGGCCTGCGAGAAATCAAACCCATCGCCCTGCCGCTGATCGTGGCGATCTTCCTCTCGGTTCTCAGCTCACCGCTGTTGAGCTGGCTGGTCGAGCATCGCATTCCGAAACCCATCGCGGTCTTCGTGACCGTCTTCTCGAATCTCGCGGTCTTGATCGTGATGCTGCTGTTGATCGGTGGCTCGGTGCGAGCTTTTTCGGACTCCCTGCCCCTCTACCAACAAAGGCTGGAAGCCAAGGCCACCGAGACCCTGACATGGCTGCAGGGGCTCGGTGTCAACACTCGAGAGCTGAACTGGCTGCAGGAGCGAGCACCCATCGAATCCTCCGGGGATCTTCCCTCCGATGAAGCTGCAGGAGTGTTGGAAGAGCCGGAGGACATCAGTCTGATCGACATCAGCTCCGTCTTCGACCTGGTGGGCAGCACCCTGCGCAGTATCGCTTCCCTGATGACCAGGCTCCTCTTGATCTTCCTGATGATGGTCTTCATCCTCTTCGAAGGCTCGGGATTTCCCAGGCGGCTCGAGCTCGCGCTGGGATGGACGTCCGACGACCTGGCGAGGATGGCCAAGGCACGCCGCGAGGTGCAGCACTACCTGATCATCAAGACTCTGATCAGCCTGGCGACCGGCTTTCTCGTCTACCTGTGGGTGTTGTGGATGGGGGTCGATTTCCCCTTGCTCTGGGGCCTGATCGCTTTTCTCCTGAACTACATCCCAAGCCTCGGCTCGATCATCGCGGCGATCCCCGCGATGATGCTCACCCTGATCGAGATGGGGCCCGGTCGTGCTCTGATCGTGGGCTTCGGGTATCTGCTCGTCAATCTCGTGCTCGGTAATTTCGTCGAGCCCCACCTGATGGGGCGGCAATTCGGAATCTCCACCCTGGTGGTCTTCCTCTCCCTGATCTTCTGGGGCTGGATCTGGGGGCCGGTCGGCATGTTGCTCTCGGTACCCTTGACCATGATGCTCAAGATCATGTTGGAGCACACCGAAGACCTGCGCTGGGTGGCGCAGCTGATCAGCAATCCGAAGAACCGACTAGCGCCCGAGTCTCCTTGACCATCGAATCGATGAGCAACGAGGCACGGCTCCGAGCTCTGGTCGAGCACTCGCTGGACATCCTGTGCATCCTCTCGGCCGACGGCAGCTTCGCCTATGCCAACCCGGCGACCCGAACGGTCCTTGGGTGGCGAGAAGAAGACCTCATCGGTACCCGGATCACCGAGCTCGTGCACCCCGAGGATTTTCGCTCCCTGCAAGACGCCCTGGCGAAGAGCACTTCGGTGTGTGGGCTGCGCTTTCGACATGTCGAAGGCCGTTGGGTTTTCCTCGAAACCGCGGTGAGCCGCCACCTGGAGGATCCCGAGATCCAGGGATTCGTGGTCAATGCGCGAGATCGCAGCGAACGGCAGAGAGCCCGGGAAGCCCTGCGGAGCTCGGAAGAGAAATACCGCCGCCTCTTCGAAGATTCTCGCGACACGATCTACATCGGCACTCTGCAGGGTGAGCTGCTCGATATCAACGCCGCTGGCGTTCGGCTCTTCGAATACGAATCCAAGGAAGAGATGCTCCGGCTCGACATCGGCCGAGATCTCTACTGGAATCCGCCGGACCGCAAGAGCCTCGAAGACCTCTTCACCGAGCAAGGTTTCATCGAAGACGCCGAGCTCGAGCTGAAGACCCGGACCGGCAAACGGCTCCGAGTTCGAGAGACCGCCTCACCCGTCTTCGACGAAGCCGGAAACATCATCGGCTTTCGTGGCATCGTCCGCGACGTCACCGATCAGAGGAAGGTCGAAGAGCAGCTCCGGCAGTCGCAGAAAATGGAGGCGGTCGGCCGGCTGGCCGGTGGAGTCGCTCACGACTTCAACAACCTGCTGACCGCGATCAACGGCTACAGCGAGCTCGTGCTCGCGCGGCTCGACGGTACGGATCCGATGGTCGAATCCGTGTCGGAGATCCGCAAGGCCGGGAAGAAGGCGGCCGACCTGACCCGCCGGCTCCTCACTCTGAGCCGCCACCAAGTCGTGGCGCCACGCAGGCTCGTGATCAACCAGGTCGTGCTCGAGATGGAGAAGCTCCTGCGACGGGTGCTGAGCGAAGACATCGTGCTCGAGACCCGGCTGGAGCCCGACCTCGATCCCGTCTACGGTGACCAGGCACAGATCGAGCAGGTTCTCTTGAATCTCTCCGTGAACGCCCGCGATGCCATGCCGAGAGGTGGCCACTTGCTCCTGGAGACGAGCAATGTCCGGCTGCCCCGAGATGCCTTGGTCCCCCAGACACCGGAGGGCCCGGCTCCGGGAGCCTATGTCCGGCTGATGGTCGAAGATACGGGAACGGGAATGGACCGGGAGATCCGAGAGAAGCTCTTCGAGCCCTTCTTCACCACCAAGGAACCGGGGCACAACAGCGGTCTCGGCCTGGCGATGGTCTACAGTATCGTGAAACAGGCCCGAGGCCATATCGAGGTCGAGAGCCGAGAAGGCTCGGGCACTCGTTTTCAGATCTACTTCCCTCGCCTCGAGCTCGAAACGACCCGGACGCCCGGATCCCCCTCTCCTTCCTTGTTGGGAAACGAGACCATCCTGCTGGTCGAAGACGAAGAGGCCGTCCGGGCTCTGGTCCGCCATGTGCTCGAGCTCAAGGGATATCGGGTGCTCCAGGCTGCCAGCGCTCTGCAGGCCCTTGCGATCTGTGATTCCCTGGAAGTCCGTCCCGATCTCCTGCTGACCGACGTGGTGATGCCCGAGAGAAGTGGAACGGCACTGGCCGAAGAGCTGGAAGAGCGCTACCAGGATCTGAAGATCCTCTTCATCTCCGGGTACACCGATAGCCACTCCGGAGTGCGGCTGATCAC
Organism: uncultured Thermoanaerobaculia bacterium; assembly: GCA_964565225.1. Lineage (GTDB taxonomy): Bacteria > Acidobacteriota > Thermoanaerobaculia > Multivoradales > J023 > CAZMEL01. The sequence goes on from CAZMEL010000002.1 coordinate 49,143, forward strand.
CGAACGCAAGGCCGCCTTCCTGCCCAAACCGTTCACTCCCGACGAGCTTGCGGCGAAAGTCCGCGCAGTGCTGGACCAGACCTGAAGATCCCTGCGGCGATCGCGAGACCGAGAGTCGACGATCGAGGGTTGACAACTGGTACCTCTCTGGTACTATTTCAATACAGGACCGGGATGGTACTTTTTCAAGTGCTCGCCTTCGGAATCCAAGACCCGGTTCTCATCGATTCTTTCGCAGAGCGCTTCTTCGACTTTCCCGGCTTTTCGGGGCGGGCGAAGCCTTGCTCTTTCATCGAACGAGGTTTTCATGCTGCGAATGACCAAACAGGCCGACTACGGCATCGTTCTCCTGACCCACATGGCCAGCCAGGCAACCCGACGTTTTGCGGCCCCCGAGCTGGCGGCAGCGACCCGGCTTCCGCTGCCTACCGTGAGCAAGATCCTCAAGCTCCTGGGTCGCGAAGGTATTCTCGATTCCCATCGCGGAGTCAAGGGTGGTTATTCCCTCGCCCAGGATCCGCGGGAAGTCTCCGTGGCCGACATGATCTCGGCCCTCGATGGCCCGATCGCCTTCACGGAGTGTATTCCCGACACCCCCGGGGTCTGCAGCCAGGAGAACACCTGCCGCCTGAGAGGGCATTGGCAGATCATCAACCATGCGGTTCGACAGGCTCTCGAGCAGATCTCCCTCGCCGAGCTCTGCAACCCGATCAGCCCTCATTTCTTCGAACGAAAATCGACCGAGGAGAGCCTGCCTTCACTTGAATCGTCTACGGGCGATGCAAAGTACCCGCTAGCTGCCTCGTAAGGTCTTGAAAACTCTGGTGCCGTTTCTATTTTCAAGGAGCCATCCATGACATCTACCGCCGAAACGATCGAACGGCTGTCGCAACAGGAATACAAGTTCGGGTTCGTCACCGATATCGAGCAGGAGACTCTACCGAAAGGACTGAACGAAGACATCGTTCGGATGATCTCCGCCAAGAAAGAAGAGCCCGAGTGGATGCTGGAATGGCGTTTGAAGGCCTTCCGCCACTGGCAGACCCTTCAGGAGCCGGATTGGGCGAACATCAGCTACCCGCCCATCGATTTCCAGGACGCGCACTACTATGCCGCTCCGAAGTCGAAGGATGACGGCCCCAAGAGCCTCGACGAGGTCGATCCGGAGATCCTCGCTACCTACGAGAAGCTCGGAATCCCCTTGCACGAGCAAGAAATGCTTGCCGGAGTGGCCGTCGATGCGGTCTTCGACAGTGTCTCGGTAGCGACCACGTTCAAAGACAAGCTGGCGGATATGGGGATCATCTTCAGCTCCTTTTCCGAGGCGGTCAAGGACCACCCCGAGCTGATCAAGAAGTATCTCGGCTCGGTGGTCCCCCACACCGACAACTTCTACGCTGCGCTCAACGCCGCGGTGTTCAGCGACGGGTCGTTCGTCTACGTGCCCAAAGGCGTGCGCTGCCCGATGGAGCTGTCGACGTATTTCCGGATCAACGCCATGAACACCGGCCAGTTCGAACGCACGCTGATCGTGGCCGAAGACGACAGCTACGTCAGCTACCTGGAAGGCTGCACCGCGCCGATGCGAGACGAGAACCAGCTGCACGCCGCGGTGGTCGAACTCGTGGCCATGGAAGGAGCCCAGATCAAGTACTCCACGGTGCAGAACTGGTACCCGGGAGACAAGGAAGGCAAGGGTGGTATCTACAACTTCGTGACCAAGCGTGGTCTCTGCGCCGGCCGAGGCTCGAAGATCTCCTGGACCCAGGTGGAGACCGGCTCCGCCATTACCTGGAAGTACCCCAGCTGTATCCTGAAGGGCGACGATTCGGTGGGCGAGTTCTACTCCGTGGCGCTGACCAACAACTTCCAGCAGGCGGACACCGGCACCAAGATGATCCACGTCGGCAAGAACACCAAGAGCACGATCATCTCGAAGGGTGTCTCGGCCGGCCGAGGACAGAACACCTACCGCGGTGAGGTCAAGATCCTCAAGGGGGCCGACGGCTCTCGCAACTTCTCCCAGTGTGACTCGATGCTGATCGGAGACCGGTGTGGTGCCCACACCTTTCCCTATATCGATGTCCAGAATCCGACCGCGAAGATGGAGCACGAGGCGACGACCTCCAAGATCGGCGAAGACCAGATCTTCTACTGCAACCAGAGAGGAATCGACACCGAAGAAGCGGTTTCGATGATCGTCAACGGTTTCTGCAAGACCGTGCTCCAGGAGCTGCCGATGGAGTTCGCGGTCGAGGCACAAAAGCTTCTGGAAATCAGCCTGGAAGGCAGCGTCGGTTGATCGGGAATCCCCAGTGAACTCAACGGCCCATCCGCCGGAATCGATGGCGGGTGGCCTCTTGCGAATCCATCGAAAAGCTCTCGGAGAAGATACGGATCATGTTGAAGATCAATGACTTACATGCAGGAATCGAAGGTACGGAAATCCTCAGGGGAATCGACCTGGAAGTGGGCCGCGGAGAGGTCCACGCCATCATGGGGCCCAACGGCTCGGGGAAGAGCACCCTCGCCCAGGTCTTGAGCGGCCGTGAGGAGTACGAGGTCAGCTCGGGCTCGGTGTCGTTCGAAGGCCAGGATCTGCTAGAGCTCGACCCGGAAGAACGAGCCCGGGAGGGCCTGTTCCTCGCCTTCCAGTATCCGGTCGAGATCCCCGGCGTCAGCAATACCTACTTCTTGAAGGCCGCACTGAACGCCATTCGCAAGCACCGCGGTGAGGACGAGATCGACGCCGTCGATTTCCTGAAGCTGGTCCGCGAGAAGATGAAGATGGTGAAGATGGACGAAGCTCTGCTGCACCGCCCGGTGAACGATGGGTTCTCGGGAGGTGAGAAGAAGCGCAACGAGATCTTCCACATGTCGGTGCTGGAGCCGAAGATGGCTGTGCTCGACGAGACGGACTCCGGTCTCGACATCGACGCGCTACGGATCGTTTCCGAGGGTGTGAACGCCATGCGATCGGACGGGCGGTCCTTCCTGGTGATCACCCACTACCAGCGGCTGCTCAACTACATCAAACCCGACGTGGTCCACGTGCTCATCGATGGACGGATCGTTCGCTCCGGCGGCTGGGAGCTCGCTCTCGAGCTGGAAGAGAAGGGGTACTCCTGGCTCGAGCAGGAAGTCGCCGGCACTCCCGAAGCGGTCACCGCCTGAGGACGAAGACGAACATGCAGGCCATAGCAGAACGTTCTCCCTTTGTCGCCGACTACGATTCCTTCACCCAGCGCCTGGGCTCTCAGCCGAGCGAGGTCGTCGAGCTCCGGCGTCAGGGACTCGAGCGCTTCGAAGAAGTGGGCTTCCCCACCCCTCGGCAGGAGGAATGGCGGAAGACGAATGTCCGCCCGATCGCGCGTTCCACCTTCCGCCGTGGCACACTCTCGGCGGCTCCCGGTGACCTGGATCCCTTTCGGCTGCCCGATTGTTGCGAGCTGATCTTCGTCAACGGCCTCTTCCGGCCCGAGCTCTCCCGGATCGAAGACCTCCCCGAGGGAGTCTTCGCAGGAAGTCTGGCCAAGGCTCTCGAGACGGTTCCCGACCGGGTCACGGAGCATCTCGGAAAACATGCCGACGGTGATCATCCGTTCGTGGCCCTGAACTCGGCCCACATCGAAGACGGCCTCTTCGTGCACGTGCCGAAGAACGTGGTGGTCGAAAAGACCATTCATGCCATCTTTCTCGGCACATCGGAGGAGGGTGAGGCCACGGTTTCGTATCCTCGCAACCTCATCGTCACCGAGCAGAGCAGCCAGGTGACCGTGGTCGAGACTTTCGGAGGACTCCCCGGGGAGCGGTACTTCAACTGTCCGGTAACCGAGATCGTCGGCGGGGCCAACTCCGTGGTCGATCACTACCGACTCGGCCACGAGAGCCTCGACGCATTTCACGTGGCGACCCAGAAGATCTACCTCGAGCGCGACACCAACTTCTTCACCCATTCCATCAACCACGGTGGCGCCCTGGTCCGCAACGACATCCAGGCCATGCTCGACGCCGAGGGCATCCACTGCACGCTGAACGGTCTGTACCTCGCCCGAGGAACCCAGCACGTCGATCACCACATGCGGGTCGATCATGCCAAGCCCAACTGTCACAGCTACGAGCTGTTCAAAGGGATCCTGGAAGACCGTTCTCGGGCGGTGTTCAACGGCCGGATCTTCGTGCACCAGGACGCACAGAAAACCGACGCGAAACAGTCGAACCGAAACCTTCTGCTCTCGCCCGACGCCCTGGTGCAGAGCAATCCGCAGCTGGAGATCTTCGCCGACGATGTCCGCTGTACCCATGGCTCGACCACCGGCCACCTCGACGACGAGGCCGTCTTCTACCTCCGCTCCCGGGGAATCAGTGAAGATGCGGCCAAGAGCCTCCTCACCTATGCCTTCGCCGGTGAGGTGGTCGACGAGATCCGTCTCGAGGCCGTGCGCAAGGATCTCGAGGAGTTCCTCTTCACCCGTCTCCCCAAAGGAGACATCGTGAGGCAGGCGGTATGAGCACGACCGAGCTCGGAGCGATCTCCGAGGCCCGAGAAGAGCCCGGAGTGGCTCCTTTCGCCGATGAGGATCGGTTCGACGTCGAACGGATCCGAGAGGATTTCCCCGGGCTCGGTCAGATCATTCACGGCAAACCCCTGGTCTACCTGGACAATGCCGCTTCGGCCCAGAAGCCGCAGGCCGTGATCGATGCGGTTGCCCATGCCTACACGTACGACTACTCGAACGTCCACCGAGGTGTGCACACGCTCTCGCAGCGAGCTACGGAAGCCTACGAGCAGGCCCGCGAAGAGGCCCGTCGGTTTCTCGGCGCGGAAAAACGCGAGGAGGTCGTGTTTCTTCGCGGTACCACCGAGGGAATCAATCTCGTCGCCCAGAGCTTCGTGAGGCCTCGCCTACAGCCGGGCGACGAGATCGTTCTCTCGACCATGGAGCACCACTCGAACATCGTGCCCTGGCAGATGCTCTGCCAGGAGACCGGTGCGGTCTTGAAGATTGCTCCGATCGACGACCGCGGCGATCTCGACCTCGAAGCCTACGAGGCCCTGCTCGGCGAGCGCACCCGCATCGTTTCGATGGTCCACTACTCGAATTCTCTCGGCACCATCAATCCGGTGCGGCAGATCGTCGAGCGGGCTCGAGCGCGTGGAATCCCGACCCTGCTCGACGGTGCCCAGGCAGCACCGCACGGTCGGATCGACGTCCAGGATCTTGGTTGCGACTTCTACACCCTTTCCGGTCACAAGCTCTTCGGTCCGACCGGAATCGGAGTGTTGTGGGGCCGGGAGAGCCACCTGCGATCGATGGTGCCCTACCAGGGTGGCGGCGACATGATCCTGTCGGTCACCTTCGAGCACACCGAATACAACGAGCCTCCCCACCGATTCGAGGCCGGCACGCCGAATATCGTCGGAGCGATCGGCCTCGCCGCCGCCATGCGCTACGTTTCGGCCCTCGATCCCGAGCAGGTGCGAGCGCACGAGCAGAGCCTCCTTCGTTATGCGACCCGTCGCTTGCAGGAGATCCCGGGGCTCCGGATCATCGGCACGGCTCGGGAGAAGACCTCTGTCGTTTCCTTCTTGCTCGATGGTGTCCATGCCCACGACGTCGGCACCATCCTCGATCAAGAAGGAGTCGCTGTCCGGGTCGGTCATCACTGCACCCAACCGCTGATGGAACGCTTCGGAGTGGCTTCTACAGCTCGGGCTTCCTTCGCCTTCTACAACACCCACCAAGAGGTCGACCGCCTGGTCGAAGGGCTTGGCCAGGTCGTGGAGATTTTTTCAGAATGAGCGATCTACGCGAGATCTACCAGGAGATCATTCTCGACCACTACCGCCGGCCGCGAAACTTCTCCGCTCCCGACGAGATCAGCCACGAAGCCAGTGGCCACAATCCTCTCTGCGGCGACCGGATCAAGGTCTTTCTACGAGTCGAGGATGGAGTGGTGCAGGAGGTCGGTTTCGAAGGCGCTGGCTGTGCGATCTCCACCGCCTCGGCGTCCCTGATGACCGAGGCCATCAAGGGAAAGCCGCTGGATGAGGTCCAGGAGATCTTCGAAAAGTTTCACGGCCTGATGACCGACCAGAAGGAAGATCCATCGGTCGACGGTCTCGGCAAGCTCGAGGCCCTTTCCGGCGTACGCCAGCTCCCCGTTCGAATCAAATGTGCCACCCTCGCCTGGCATACCCTGCAAGCCGCTCTTCGCCAGAGCGAGACCTCGGCCGCGATCAGCACCGAGTAGAGCTCACTAACCCTTCAGATTTTCGGAAGAACATTCCATGGAAGAACAAGCGACTTCGACCCCGGAGGCCAAGAGCCTGGACGAGCTGATCGTCGATCAGATCAAGACCATTTTCGACCCCGAAATTCCGGTCAACATCTACGAGCTGGGCCTGATCTACGACGTCCAGGTGCTCGACGCCGGACGGGTCGACATCAAGATGACCCTGACCTCACCCGCCTGCCCGGCAGCCGGTATCCTCCCCGGCGAGGTCGAAACCAAGGTCGCCAGTGTGGAAGGCGTGGAAGAGGTCGATGTCGAGGTCGTGTGGGATCCGGTCTGGAACCCCAGCATGATGTCGGAAGCGGCCCAGCTCGAGCTCGGAATGTTCTGATCGATCAGAGATTCTCGAGATCGGGAAGCTCTTCCTCGTCTCCGAAGTCGGCTTCTTTGTCGAGACTGCTGGCGATCCAGTCGAGGAACGTGGGCTCACCCCTGGAGATGTTGAAGGCCAGGATCTCCGGCACGTCGTAGCTGTGAAGCTCCTGGATCGCCAGGCTGACGGCGTCGTACTCCTCCTCCATCGTCTTGATGATCAGGAGAAACTCGCTGTCCCGGCAGATGCCGCCCTTCCAGCGATAGCAGGATTTGACCCCCGGCAGCATGTTCACACATGCGGCGTGGCGCCGTAGAACCAGCTCCCGGGCGATCAGATTTCCCTGCTCTTCGTCGCCGACCGTCGTCACCATGAGGATTGCAGCCATGGGCCGAACCTATTGCAACTCCGCCTGCCGAGTCAACGCCAGCTTCGAGCTTCCGGATCGAACCTCAAGACGTTGATCTTGCCGGAACGACTCGCGATCCGAACGGCCGCGAGGTGGTGTCGACCATCGGTCAGATAGACCGTTCCCGGTGTCGCCATCCCGTTGCTGGAGAACGAAGCCAGATCCGACCGGTTGAAACGAATGGGATCTTCGAGCCGATCCAGCAGCCGGCCGTCTCCAGGGTCGGTCGGTGGCTCTCCCGGGGGAAATCCGAAGCGTACTCTTCCCTCCAGGCGATGGGCCGGCCGCACCGGAGTATCGATTCCTTCCTCGATATCGCGAGAGCGAACCCCATCCCCGTCGTTGTCGCGATAGATCCTCTGGTAGACCGTTCCGTCTGGCTCCATCCAGAACTTGACACCCACCCGAGCCTGGTTCCGCACGGCATATGAACGAGCGAGGTGTAGCTCTCCGGCCATCTCTCCGGCTGCCATCTCCAGCCGAAGTCCGGACCACCAATGGCTCAGGGACGGAATCGTCAGGGTCCAGAGAAAACCGGTGATCAGGAGAAAGATCGAAACTTCGATCATCGACATTCCCGAGGCCGACCGATCGGCGAATCTGAAGGTAGGAGCTCGGACAAAAGATGGTCCGGGAGAGAGAGTTGTGACTTCTGGCATTGGAACCTCCGTTTTTTTGTTCGGAGATCCGTATTTCAAGACGCCTGCCAGGAGGCACAATTTATATAAACACTGAAAATAAGTAGCTTATCGGCTTCTTCCTGCTTCGTTGCCACCTCGGTGAGTCAAGACTCTCTGCGGTCTCGTTCCTCGTTTTCGGCGTACGGGACCTGCCGAGTCTCGAGAATTCCGCGAAGGCTCGGGAAAACAGCGCCCGGAATCGATCTCCATTCTCGTCGCCTCGTAGCGACAAACCATTTGGACGGCGGGAAAGATCCTCTACCCTCCTTCCCGCCGTTCTTCCGAGGGAAACCTGCTAGGATCCGCCGACCATGGAGCAGTCAAAGTCTTGGGTCCGAGAGTATTTCGAAGCCTTGCTGATCGCCGGGATCTTTCTGGGTTTCTCGAATACGTTCCTGATCAAGACCTTCTACATTCCCAGCGGCTCGATGAAAGAGACCCTGAAGGTCGGCGATCACCTCTTCGTCAACCGGTATCTCTTCGGACAGACCGATTCCGAGATCCTTCGGAAGCTGACGCCGGTTCGCGAGGTACGCCGGGGAGATATCGTGATCTTCCGGTCTCCGGAGAGCCCGGCGACCGACCTGGTGAAACGATGTGTCGGGCTGCCGGGAGACGAGATCTTGATCGTCAACAAGAAGCTCCACATCAACGGCCAGGCCGTGGACGACTCCGCCTATGCCATCCACAGCGAATCGGTGATTTTCCCAAACCGCCGATATCTGACCCGCCAGCAGCGCAATCGCGACAACTTCGGGCCCTACACGGTTCCGGCCGACGAGTACTTCTTCCTGGGAGACAATCGAGACGAGTCGTATGACTCTCGATTCTGGGAGTCCGTACCCCGGCACTACCTCAAGGGTAGAGCGCTGATGATCTACTGGTCCTATGGCGGCGAGACTCCCGACGGTAGCTGGGAAGGCTGGGGCACCAAGCTCCATCAGATCCGGAACACCCTCGGGGGATTCTTCACCAAGACCCGATGGGAACGATCGTTTCGCCTGATTCGATAGAGAGCCGGGAACGAAGAGCTCGGAAGGAGAAGAGCTCCCCTCGCTGCCATCTGTTCCGAGAGCTCCTTCTCGGCACCGTTCTCGCCACCCTTCTGGCCATTTTCTGCCGGACCTTCCTGATCCAGGGATTCAAGGTTCCGTCGCGATCCATGGAACCCGGCTTGCAGCCCGGGGATCATGTCTTGATCAACAAGCTGATCTACGGGCATGGCCCGCACAGACTACCGTTCCTTCCCTACCGAGACGTTCGCCGAGGCGATGTAGTGGTCTTCAAGTCTCCTACCGGAAACAATCTCGTGAAACGTTGTATCGGGTTGCCCGGGGATCGGCTGGAAATCGACCGAAAGCGATCTCGGGTCAGAAGGCAGGAGCCAGGCGGGCCGATCTCCGAGCCGGAACCCTCCGGAACACCTCCAATTCATCTGCAGGTCACCGAGAATCATTACTATTTTCTCGGTGATTCTTCAGAATTATCTGTAGATTCTAGAGATTTTGGATTGGTTTCGAAGAAAGCATTGATCGGGCGCGGCTTCCTGATCTATTGGTCCATCGAATCCGAGGTACCCGAGATCTGGGATACAATGCCATCCTCCAGACGATCTCTTGGCGACTGGTTTTCCGATTGGCGGTGGCGTCGGATTGGGAAACCGATCCACTGATTCCAACAGAACCTCTCGAGAAAGGAACAGGATTATGCGGAGATTCGGACAGAGTGGCGAGGGTAAAGCCGGCTGTCTCTTCTGGGTCTTTCTCTTCTTGATCGGTGGATTGATCGGGTATCAGGTCATTCCGGTCAAGATTGCTTCCATGCAGCTCGAAGACCACATGAAAGAGCTGGCCATGACCCAACCTCGTAGCCCACAGCATTTGTTCGAGCAGAGAATCGCCCAGCGGGCTCGCGAGCTCGATCTGGAGATCCCCAAGGAGCAGATCCGGGTGAAGAAATACCCGGAACGGGTCATCATGGACGTCGAGTTCGCGGTTCCGATCGATGTGCTGGGTTACACCTTCGACTGGAACGTGAAGATCCACCTCGACCGCGACATCTTCCTGCTCTGACCCGACTCTTCCAGAGCCCGGGCCCCCCGGGCTCTGACGAATTCTCTGCGAACGTGCTCGGCTCCCCCAGGACCCGGTTGATCCGATCCCTCGCGCTGGGATTCTTCCCCGGTGCGCTGGCAGGGGCCCTTCTCACCGGGCTGCTCTTTTTCCTCAACCCCCACATTCCCTTTCAGTCTGCGTCCATTCTTCGAGGAATTCTCTACTACGGCTTCCTGCTCGGTTCCCTGAGCTTCCTGATCTATCTCGGATTGAAGATCCGTCAGCCTCTGCCTCCAGGAACCTGGCTCCCTTCGTCGGTCACCCTCGTACTCGCCAGCTTCAGTCTGGCAGCCTGGGTTCACGCCCTCTACTTCGTGTTCTTCCTGCCTTGGGGAATTCACAGACGCCTGCTCAAAGCAGCGATCTGGCTCACTCTGGCCGCGTTGGTCTGCTTCTACACGACCTTGATCCATCGCTTGCGCCAACGACCGTTCGGACAGCGAAGCCTGCTCCTCATCCTGGCGATGGCAGCGATTTCCATCTATGTCGTGCTGGAACGCAGAGTAGCTTTCCGGCCGACAGTACGCCCGGCACCACGGGCCACGACTTTCGAAGGAACAGCCCGACCCTTTCTCGGTGTCGTGGGATTGGATTCAGCGACCTTCGACGCGATCCTGCCCCTGGAAGAGCAAGGAAGACTCCCTTTCTTCAGCCAGATCCTGCAGGAAGGAGCCCACACCCGGTTGCGTTCCCTCCGGCCGGTTCGTAAAGCCGCGCTCTGGACGACTCTCTCCACCGGGCGTCTTCCGAATCGACATGGTGTGTTCGGTCCTCAGCTCTACCGTGCCAAACCTCTAGCCGAGGAAGAGTTCTTCAAGCTCTTGCCCCTCGCTGTGGGGTTCGAGCGTTGGGGAGTTCTTTCCGATCCACAGCTTACAGATTCGAATATCTCGAGAAATCTCTCTTTGTGGGATATTTTCTCTCGAATCGGTATTCCGACAGGCCTCGTCGGCTGGCCATTGACCTCTCCACCTCCAGCCGGTGTCCATACGGTGCTTCCCGATCGATTCTTTGCGACAGAAGGGATTTCCGGCCTGGTTGTACCCGAGGATCTCGGAGAGAGAGCTCGGCTCTTTCGGACCCGGATCGAAGAGATCGATCCCGTTTTCTCGGATCGATTCGGACCGCGACCTCCGCGAGCGGTTCTCGAATCACTCGCTCAAGACTTGTGGCGCCGAGATCTAAGCTCGGTTCTTCTGGACCAGGATCCGCAGATCAACGCCTTTTTTCTGATGCTCCCGGGATTGGGGCAAGTCTCTTCGCAGTACTTTGGTGGCTTTTCCGCGGTACAGTTCGAAGGCATACAGGCTCCGGGGGCCGAAGAAGCTTCTCAGCAGCTCAGCGCCTATTACACCCAGATCGATGAAATCCTCGCAGAGATCTGGGCCGCCATGCCCGAGCCTCGGCTACTGGTTCTGGTTTCCGTCCATGGAGTCGAGGGACCAAGAGGCTGGAGAGAGCTGAGGCGTAGGCTCCTTCGACAAACGGCCGTCGAAGGGTACATCGATGGTGCACCCGACGGAGTCTTGCTCTTTCTCGGTGATGGGATTCGTGCGGGTGCCATGCCCAAACCCGCGCATCTCGTGGACCTGGTTCCTACACTTCTCTACGGGATGGGTCTACCGATCGCGCGAGACCTCGATGGAAACGTGTTGACAGACGCATTCGAGCCCGCTTTTCTGGCTCGCCAGGCGTTGACCCTGGTCCCTTCGTACGAGACTCTGTCGGACCCGGACTCATAGACCAGGCCTTTCTCGAGGATGGCGGCAACGTCAACGCTTGCCCATCGGCATTGCGGTAACCTTCTGGGGCCCTTGGGTTGCCGGCTTCTTGTCTTCACCCTTCATGACACAGCTACCTTCGAAGAAGGCGCCTTCTTCGATTTTCAGGCAAGGTGTGAAGAGATCGGCCTCTACCCGACCCGAAGAGAAGATTTCGATTTGTTCGGAAGCGTGAATCGATCCTCGCACCGTTCCAGAGACCGAAACCCTTCGCACCCGCACTTCCCCATCGATCTCTCCTCCCTCACCGATCTCGAGAATCCCTCCTGCAGACACACTCCCCGTCAGCTTTCCTCTCATGCTGAATCGGTTCTCGAAGCGAAGCTCGCCATGGATATGACTTCCTGCGTCGAGCACTCCGTTGAGATCACTCTGCGTATTCGATCCTTTGAACATCAGTCGTTCCCCTGCATCAGTCGGTCGTAGAGGCGGATCAATTCTTCTTCCGAGTGAAAGAAGATCTGTAAGGTTCCCCCCTTCTTTCGCCGCTTGATATCTACCTTGGTCTGTAGGGATTTGGTCAAAGTTTCGAGAGCGGCTCGAGTATTCACATCCAGCTCATTCTTCTTCGTTTCCCGAGTGGGAGCTGGCTCGGTCTTGGGCTTCGATACGAGAGCCTCCAGATCTCGAGCCGTCAGACCTTCGTTGACGGCTCGTTCTGCCAGCTCGACCTGCTGTTCCTGATCGGGAATTGCCAGCAACGGGCGACCTTGCCCGGCCGTCAACCTGCCTTCTCGCAAGAGATCCTGTACTTCTCGAGGGAGCCGAAGGAGACGGAGAGCGTTGGTAATCGTAGTTCTTCCCTTGCCCACCCGAGATGCGATCTCTTCCTGGGAGATGTCGAAGCTATCTGCCAGGGTTCGATAGGCCTCCGCTTCTTCGATCGGGTTGAGATCAGCCCTCTGGATATTCTCCACAAGTGCCATTTCCAACAACTGCTGGTCGTTGGCAATTTCCCGAACTACTACGGGAACCTCTTCGAGGCCTGCTCTCTGGGAGGCTCGCCAACGGCGTTCGCCGGCAATGATGGTGAATTTTCCATCGTCCTTCGGGGTGACGACGATCGGCTGGACAACCCCTTGGGCCCGAATGGACTCGGCCAGATCGTCGAGTCCCGATTCATCGAAGAAGCTTCGCGGTTGAAAACGATTCGGTTCGAGGTCTGTCACCTTGAGCGAGGTAATACCCACACTCTCACGAACGTCTTCACTCTTCTGGGGTGGCGAAGGCTCAGATCCCAACAAGGCATCCAACCCACGCCCCAAACCTCGACGTTTTGCGCTCATGAAATCCTCTGCAAGAGCTCGCGAGCCATCGACAGGTAGGCTTCTGCTCCACGACTCTTGATGTCGTACTGGAAGATCGGCACACGATGGCTGGGAGCTTCCGCTAGCCGAATATTCCGAGGAATCATCGTTTGAAAGACCTTGTCTCCAAAGAATCGGCGAGCTTCCTGGGCCACATCTCGGGACAAATTCGTTCTTTCATCATACATCGTGAGCACAATTCCACCGATATCGAGACTGGGATTGAGGTGGTTCTGCACTCTTCGGACGGTCGCTACCAGCTCGCTGATCCCTTCCAGAGCAAAGTACTCACACTGCAAAGGCACCAGAATCCGATCGGCTGCAACCAGGGAATTGACCGTCAAGTGCCCGAGCGATGGAGGGCAATCGAGGAATATGAAGTCGAAGTCTCCATCGAGCTGCCGGAGCGCCTTGCGAAGGCGATGTTCCCATCCTTCGGCACCGACGAATTCTACCTCGACACCTACAAGCTCACGATTCGCCGGGATCACGGAGAGACCGGCGAATTCCGTCTTCTGTACCACCTCGGAAGGGGAGCTTTCACCGCTGAGCACATGGTAGAGGTGGGACGAATTCGCATCGACCCCAATGCCTCGAGTTGCATTTCCCTGGGGATCACAATCCACGATCAAGACCCGCTTCTCGAGAACCCCCAGGGCAGCGCCGAGATTGATCGCAGTTGTGGTCTTTCCAACACCACCTTTTTGATTCGCCAGTGCTACAAAAATTGCCATCAGTCCTTCACCTTCGAGCACTTCCCTACCGGGAGGTGCAGATTTCCAGGATCCGGCGTCGGTCTGACCCCGGAAGCGGGAATTCGCGGCCAACACTCAGTTCTCTTGGCAGATCAGGATCTTCTTCCCCACTCCAGAGCAAGAACCGGACGGAGGGGGAAACCTCCAAGAAAAGACCGAACATTTCTCGTGTCCAAACCAGAGCTCGGCTCGTCACGACGTCAATTGTTTCGGGGAGACCTACCGGAATCGATGCATCAACTCTACCATTGATCACATGGCACAACAATTTGTGTTCCCGAGATTTGTGCTCCTGCAATGAGATCCTTCGACAGCGCCGAATCGCAGAGCGGAGAAAGAGACGTTTCTTTTCCTTGGGCTCGATCAAGAACGCGGTGAGGTTGGAAGTTACTGCGGCCAGTACGAAACCAGGGAATCCGCCTCCGGAACCGACATCTACAAGAGTTCGGTCGGATGGTCGGAGGAATGAGATTCCTGCCAGGGATTCTCCATAGTGCCGATCCAAGATCTGATCCGCTGTCCCGGGGCCGATCAGAGACACCCGTGGATTCCATTTCCTCATCTCCAGGAAATGTTCTCTCAAGAAACCAAACCCCGGATCGAAAGCTTCGATCCGGGGTCGATTCTCGAGGCAAGGTTCCCTGAGATGGTTCTCAGCGAAATGCCGATCCCAATTCTTCAGGCGTTCAAGAAAGAGATCCTCGTCAATAGGGGGAAGAATGCTGCCCATGTTTCACGTGAAACATCAAGGTTGTTCAACGTCCGACGAGATCGGCACAAGTCCTTCAAGTCCTGGCAAGATCATGCCGGGAAGATCGATACGCTCTTCAAGAAGCCCTGCCCTTCACTCTCAGTGACAACGGAGGGATCTTCCGCCAGAGCGAGATGAACCACTCGTCGATCTGCCGGGTTCATGGGCTCGAGCGTGACCTTCTCCCCTTCCCTTCTCACTTCTTCGGCAGCCTTCTCCGCAAGCTCCTGCAGCTCTTCGTCTCGAGAGTCTCGAAACCCGTCACAATCGACCCGGCAGGACAGGCCATATCCGAGGATTCCTCTTGCCGCTCTGGGAAGTAGATGGTTCAGGGAACGCAGCAACTCTCCATCTCTATCGAGGAGAAACTCGCGGTCTTCTCCCGAGAGATCGATCTCGAAGACCTTTCCCTTCCTCTCAACGCAACTCTCCAGGTCCAGGCCCAGAACATCTAATGTCCGGTCGATCGCCTTTTCGAATGCCGCGATCTCAGGATCCGAATCGTACTCGTCATCGTCATAGTCCTCGTACTCGTACTCGTACTCGTCTTCGTCTCCTTCTTCAATGTCGTCATCGTACTCTTCCCTTTCGGAGACGACCCGAACGACGACATCGTCTCGAGACGATCGCTGGTTTTCTTCTTCTGGCGCCGAGTCGACCGGTGACGGATCGGTCGATGGTTCTGCGGCAAAGGTCTCGATCTGTGCCGGATCGGAAGGTGTCGAATCGGAAGGTGTCGAATCGGTAGAAACGGGCACGTCGACCGATCGGTCCTCCTTGGCAGGAGACTCCGGGTCCACCTCGATCACTACCTTCCTCCGGACATTGACAAAACCATGTTTCTTGTCTCGAGTCCGGTAGGCAACTCGATCAGGGTCGATTCCATGGTAACTAGCAGCCTGGAGCACTGCTTGCTCGATGGAGTTGCCGGAGAAGAATTTTCGCGCCATTTCTTGAGTACCTCTGAAGGACAGCTTCCACTAGATGGTAACGTCGAGCTCCTGTTCCTCTCACCTACCCTAGGCCGGAGCCGGAGTTTTCTTCATCTTGGTGATCAGAACGTGTTGGAGCATGGTGAGGACATTGTTGGTTGCCCAGTAGAGCACCAAACCACTCGGGAACGTAAAAGCGAAGACTGTGAACATGATGGGCATGAGCTGCAGAATCTTCTTCTGCACCGGGTCCGCCACACTGGGCATCATCTTCTGTGTCAGAACACTCGTCGCACCCATCACCAGTGGAAGTATCCATTTGGGATCGGACGCGGAGAGATCTTGAATCCACAGGATCCAAGGAGCATTCCGGAGCTCCACTGCAGTCGATAGCAGCTTGTACAGTGCAAAGAAAACCGGCATCTGCAAGAGGACGGGCAGGCAGCCGCTCGCCGGGTTGACCCCCGCTTGTTTGTAGATGGTCATGACCTCGTCGTTCATCTGCCGTTGGGCATCGAGGTTCGGACGACCCTGCTTGTCCTTCATCTTGCTTCGGTACTTGTTCCGAATCGCCTGGATCTTCGGATTGAGCTCCTGCATCTTGGTCATCGACTCCTGGCTCTTGTAGGTCAGAGGGAGGAAGACCAAGCGGATGATGAAGGTGATGATGATGATCGCCCAACCATAGTTGGAGACGACTTCCTGGTAGATCCACTCGAGCCCGAAGTAGAGCGGTTTGGCGAGGAATCCGAGAAAACCCCAGTGCACCGTTTCTTCCAGACCGTGGGGCAGCTGGAGCAAGGTGCTGTAACGCTTGGCACCCGCGTAGGCTTCGAGCTCCATCCGTTCCCCGGAGCTGTTGAGAAGAATCAACTGGGACTCGACGAGCTCTTCGTCACCGGGATCGGACCCCATGGGCAAGAAGCGAGGCTCACCTTCGACGACCTCCATTCGCTGCACCACCGGGCGAATCACTACTTCTCCAACCCCTTGTCTAGGGACCGCCGCAAAGAGAAAGAAGTTGTCTTCGAGGGATACCCAGCTCAGACCCGCTCCGGAGACGAACAGATCCTCTTCGAGATCGCCTGGAGCGGAGAGCTCGACCGAGCCAGCCTTTCGATATCCCACGTTTCGCAGAAGGTAACGGTTGTCTGCTTCTTTCGAATCGAGATTTCTCAACCCCGGACCCAGCACCAGGCTCCAATGTCGCTGGTTCGCCACTTCGACCGAGACCTGCAGGAATCCTCTCGAATCCAGCGAGAAGGTCTTGGTTGCATCGCCAGAGGCACTCCGATGCCGAAATCGAACCTGATCTCCTTCGGCTCCGGAAGATGGCTCGCTGGTGAAGAGAGCCCTGTTCAGACGGTGCGACCTCGTTCCGTCCACGACCAAGGAGAAGGGATAGGGGTCGGTTCCACGATCCCGCACCATCTCGATCGGATCCCCTTCAGAGGTCAGCTCCTGCAGGAGCTGCAAGGAAACCAGCTGGGCTCCGCGATTGGAAAAAGTTGCCCGTACCCTCTCGTTGGAAAGCACCACCATCTTTTCCGCTGATGCCGCGATCTCCTCGAGAGGCTCGGCAGGAACCTGAGGCTCAGGACTCTCTCGAACCTCTTCTTCTCCAGATGAAGGATCCTCCGATCCAATCACCTCTCTCTCCGTTTCGGCGGCTTCTTCCAGGGGAGCTTCTCGAACCTGCGGCTCCGGCGGCTCCGGAAGAGTTGGAGGGAACATGAAGTTCCAGAGAACGACAATGAGAAAGGAGAGGAATGCAGCTAGGAGCAGTCGGCGGTTTTCCACTGAGATCTCTTCCTTAGAGTTTCATGGGCTTGTAAGACGGTCTCGTACAGCAGTCACTGGCACAAGCCCGACTCTACGCATGATCTGGAGCTGATTCGAATTCAGGGGAGGTCGATCCCGCCCGGGAGGAATGGATTGCACCGGACGAGACGAACCAGTCCGAGGCCGACACCGCGAAAGACTCCGTACTTGAGCACGGCCAACCTCATGTATTCCGAGCAGGTTGGAGAGAATCGGCAGGAAGGTGGGATCAGCGGTGAGATGTACCGCTTGTAGAAGACCAGGGCTCCCGCGACGAGACCTCTCATTCGCGGACTCTCGCCGTCGAAGGAAGACGGCCGAGAAGCCTTTCGATTTCGCCTTCCAGCTCCTGGAAGTTGGCTCGGCTCGATGAGGGCTTGAGGTGGACCACGACATCCAGCGAGGCCAGCTGGGCTCGCCGTTCCGAACGGCGAAAGATCTCGCGGACTCTTCGCTTGATCCGATGACGGACAACGGAGTTGCCGACCTTCCGGCTCGCGGTGATCCCCAGCCGGGAATCATCCAGGGCATTGGGATGAAAGTGGAGAGATGCGAGGGATCCGTGTTTCTTGCGTCCCTGTCGATAACAACGCAAGAAGTCGACCCGACGCCGGAGCCGCTGCTCACGTCTCAGGCTCTGATCGGACAGCAAGCAGCGTCCTTGCTCGGAATCAGGCCGATAGACGCTTGCGGCCTTTGCGGCGGCGGCGGGCGATGATGGCCTGGCCCTGTCGAGTGCGCATGCGGGCACGGAATCCATGGGTCTTCTTTCGACGACGATTATTCGGCTGAAATGTCCGTTTCACGATGAAAGTCCTATCTCGAAGATGGTCCCTAAATGGCTACTTGTCGATCTGCTCTGTCGAAGTGTTACGGCCTTTCCGCGTCATCCTCATCGGAAGGCTCTCGAGCTCTCGGATGGATCCGGAAGCACACCCTCACCGATCGAGAATCTCTAAAACTGGACGCACCTCGACGGTTGGGCGAGGAACCGCTAACTCTAGACGGTCGACTCGCAGGTCGTCAAGAGGATCCTCCGGCAAGCCGACCATCGACTTCGGTATCTCCTCCAGGAAGCGAGCGCTTCGGCTCCCATCTACGACCTCGTTTGATTCTGGCGGAGAGGGTGGGATTCGAACCCACGGACCGCTTGCGCGGTCAACGGTTTTCGAGACCGCCCCGTTCGACCACTCCGGCACCTCTCCTCGACTCTTGTTTCGGGAATCCTCGGAGGCTCGATGACGAAGGGTCGTTCAGTGTTCCGGTCTGCCACAGCAAACCGCGGTGAAAACCAACCCTTCGGTTCTCGAGAGAGCTTCGACGAGGACTCGGCGAACGCGAGGCATCTGCCTACCAGCATTCGTCGAAAATTCCCTGGCGGAGAGGGAGGGATTCGAACCCTCGGTAGAGTTACCCCTACACACGCTTTCCAGGCGTGCTCCTTCAGCCACTCGGACACCTCTCCAGATTCTTCCTTCTTCGGCGATCGTAGATCACCGACTTCAAAGAGCTCGCTTCCCTTTGGGCCTCTTTCGAAGCTCTGCAAAGAAGCTCTTCAGCAGACTTCCACAAGCTTCTTCGTAGACTCCGTGCCTAACGACCAGGCGGTGGTTGAGGCTCGGATCCCTGACCAGGTCACCGAGGGAGCCACAGTAACCCGCTTTCGGATCCTTCGCTCCATAGACGAGCGTCGAGACCCTGCTGTTCACCAGAGCTCCGGCACACATGGCGCAAGGCTCCAGCGTTACGTACATCGTACAGCCGATCAATCTCCAGCTGCCGATCTTCTCGGCGGCTCCCCGGATGGCCAGCATCTCGGCATGAGCCAATGGATCTCGATCGATCTCTCGTCGGTTGAATCCACGGGCAAGGAGCCCACTCTCTCCGACCACTACCGCGCCGACCGGAACTTCCCCGAGCGCGGCCGCCTCCCGGGCGGCTTCCAGAGCCACAGACATCCATCTGTGGTCGTCTTCCTGGACTCGAGATCCGAGGGACTGTATCGAACCTCCCGCCATGGAGGGCGTATGATAGCCGAAGGATGTCCGAGGGTAAACATTCGACTTCCGAATCGTCGACGAATCTCGGTGGGGGCTTCTTTACAACCCCAAGCGGAACCCGTACTATTGAAGATCGACAACGGCCCACGAAGGGTTCGGGTCCTGTGCACCGGACGATACCGAACCTCGTCAGGCCCGGAAGGGAGCAGCGATAAGGTACTCGCGCCGGGTGCTGCAGATTCACCGGAGCCCTTCGTGGGCCGTTGCCGCAGTAGCGGTCCACCGGCCTTCCTCTGACCTCAATCCATGCCAATCCCACTGACACTCACCGGCCGATTCGGTGTGGATTCCAGGCAATTCTCCGAATCCACCCCTGGTCGATCGGCCCACTCCTCGGTTTCGAGAGCCTTTCCTATCATCTGCGCGAAGAAGCCTTCATGAGCTACCAAGTTCTCGCCCGGAAGTGGCGGCCGCAAGATTTCTCCAGCCTGGTCGGCCAGGAGCCGATCGTCACGGCGCTGCGCAATGGCTTGCGAGAGAACCGAATCGCACAGGCCTACCTCTTCTCGGGAATCCGTGGTGTCGGGAAAACCACCGCCGCCCGAGTCCTCGCCAAGGCACTCAACTGTGAGCGGGGTCCCGACCCGGAGAAGCCGGCGCCCGATCCGTGCAACGAGTGTCCGCCTTGTCTCGACATCACCTCCGGCAAGGACATGGACTTCCTCGAGGTCGATGCCGCGACCTATTCGAAGGTGGAGCAGGTTCGAGAGCTCACCGAGAGCCTGCGGTATGGAACCGCCCGCGATCGCTACAAGGTCGTGGTGCTCGACGAGGTTCACAGGCTCTCGCGGCAGGCCTTCGATGCCTTGTTGAAAATCGTCGAAGAGCCACCGCCGCATCTCGTCTTCATCTTCGCGACCACCGAGATCGATGCGGTTCCGGCCACCATCTTGTCGCGCTGCCAAGAGTACCAGTTCCGCAGAGTCCCCTCTGCCGTTCTCGCCAAACATCTGGGGAGAATCAGCGAAGCGGAAGAAATCGAGGCCAGCGACACCGCGCTCCGACTCATCGCCAGAGCCGGGGAAGGAAGTGTTCGCGACTCGGTGGCTCTGCTGGACCAACTCGCCACCTTCGGCAACGGCTCGATCACCGATCAAGACGCGAAGGATCTCCTCGGTGGTTTCGATACCGCCGTCTTCCTTCGCCTCCTCGAGGCGTTGATCGGCGGCCGAAGTCGGGAGATCTCACAGATCGTTCGGGAGATCGAAGCCAACGGCTGGGATCCTCACAATGTCTTCAGCCAGTTTCTGGGATTCACCCGAGATGCTCTTCATCTCGTTCTCGACGGCAGCCCGGATCAGGTCGATCTACCCCTCGAAGAGGCTCGATCCCTCGAGAAGATCGTACAACCAGCCGGATACGAGAATCTGCTGCGAATCACCCAGCTCCTCTTGTCGAGCGAGCCTTCGGTTCGCCGAAGTGAGTTCGGGAGCCTGGCCCTCGAGCTGGCCTGGTTACGGGCCGCGGAGCTTCCGAAGGTTCTGAGCATCGAACAGGTTCTCTCCGGCGGCGCTCCACCGAGCTCGACGCCCGGGCCGAGCGGTGGCTCTCCGCCGCGGCGTTCCTCCGGCTCCGGAGCCAACATCGCAACCTCACCACCGAAAGCTCCCCTCCAGGTCGAGACGCGGGCTCCGGAAGCAGCCGCCACCATCACCCCGGTTGCGGTCGCCGAGGCGGACCGGATTCCGAAGCTGCTCCGCGACATCGGCTCGAAACGCCCCTCTCTGCGACCGCTCCTCAAACGCAATCCCTTGAAGGCCGAAGACGGGCGGCTTCTGGTGTCCAGGTCCGACTCTCAGCTCAAGAGTGCCCTCGAGAGAGCGTCGAATCGCCAGATCTTCGATCAGATCGTGACCGAGATCTGGGGACGCGAAGATGCCTGGGACTGGTACGATGGGCAGAAGCTTTCCTCATCTCGAGAACAACCCGCCGCCGCTACCGAGCCCTTCCAGGAAGTCCGAAACCACCCGACCGTGAAAGCCGTCCTCGAGGTCTTCGGCGGATCGATTCAAAGCGTGCAACCCAGCACCAAGGAGACCTGATCGTGAACATGCAGAAGCTCCTCAAACAAGCCCAGGAGATGCAGGACAAAATGCAGCGAGAGCTGGGCGAGACCATCACCGAGGCCAGTGTCGGAGGTGGCATCGTGGCCGTGAAGATGGACGGACACAAACATCTGCTGGCGGTGAAGATCGATCCCGAAGCAATGGATCCGGAAGATCCGGAGATGCTCGAAGATCTGATCGTCGCCGCGGTCAACGAGGCCAGTCGCAAGATGGACGAAACCCTGCGGCACAAGGTGGGCTCGTTAGCGACCAATCTCCCAAGCCTTTTCTAGTGGACCGCTCCTCGCAGCCCAAAGGGTGGATCCATGGATCGGATCCTTTCGTACATGCCAAGAATTCGATCCATGTAGGCGTCTAGCCCATGTCCGATCCTCTTTCTCGGCTCGTCGGTGAGCTCGCGCGGCTGCCCGGAGTGGGTCCGAAAACGGCCAATCGGCTGGCACACCACCTGCTTCGAGTTTCCCGGCCGGAAGCCGCAAACCTCTCGCAGGCGATCCTCGACGTCAAAGATCAGCTCTTCCACTGCAGCCGCTGCCACTCCATCACCGCCGTAGATCCCTGTTCGATCTGCTCCGATCCAGAGAGAGACCGGCAGCAGATCTGTGTCGTCGAAGAGCCTTTCAATATTCAACCCATCGAGCGAACCGGTGAGCACCGCGGTCTCTACCACGTATTGCTCGGGGTTCTCTCCCCACAACGGGGGATCGGTCCGCAAGACCTCACCATCGACTCTTTGTTGCGACGCCTCGAAGAAAACGAGGTACGCGAAGTCATTCTGGCAACCAATCCCAACGTCGAAGGAGAGGCGACGGCTCTGTACCTCGCTCGCCTCCTCAAACCCCGGGGAATCCAGGTCAGCCGGCTGGCCTTCGGTATGCCGGTCGGGGCCGATATCGAATTCACCGACGAAGTGACCCTCGGACGGTCACTCGCCGGCCGTCAGCTTCTCTGATCCCTCGACCTGGACCACCGAATGGCCGAGACTACCCGGTCCAACCTCCGCCGCGGCGATCTCCTACCGAAGATCCTGGTCGATCCCCCCGGGCCCCGATCCCTCGAGCTGAGCTCTCGGCTCGCCCGAGCCGAGCCTCCGGGCATCAATACTCTCTATCGAGACCAGCCCAACATCGTCTGGCACGAGGCCCTCGGCTCCAATGTCCTCGATGTCGACGGGAACCGCTTCCTCGATCTGACAGCCGGCTTCGGAGTCGCCGCGGTCGGGCATCGCCATCCCGAGGTCGTCGCAGCCGTTCGCTCCCAATCGGAGCGGCTGATCCACGGCCTCGGCGACGTCTGTGGCCACGAGATCCGGATCGATCTGGCCGAACGCCTGAATGCAATCGCTCCGATGCCCGAAGCACAGACCTACTTTGCAGTCTCCGGCGCCGATGCGGTCGAGATTGCACTCAAGACCACTCTTCTCTTCTCGGGAAGACCGAAGTTCCTGGCTTTCGATCCCTCGTATCACGGCCTGACCCTGGGAGCGCTCTCGGCCACCTCTCGTCCGGAATTTCGAGAGCCTTTCACAGAGCACCTGCACGAGCATTGCCTCCGCCTGCCCTTCGGCTGCCCGATAGCCGAGCTGGAACGAGTCTTCTCCGAGCACTCCGATCTCGGCGCGATTCTCTTCGAGCCCATCGTCGGTCGAGAAGGGGTCTTGATTCCTCCACGAAGATGGCTCTCGGAGCTCTTCAGAATGGCCCGGCGATCGGGTGTCCTCACGATTGCCGACGAGGTTTTCACCGGCGGCGGAAGAACCGGAGCCTTCTTTGCAACCGAGAGCGAAGAATTGATTCCGGACCTGATCGTCTGTGGCAAGGCGATCGCCGGGGGCCTCCCCATCGGAGCAGTCCTCGGGCGCAAGGAGATCTTTCGTGCCTGGAAGACCTCGGGCGAGGCTCGGCACACGGCTACTTTCGTGGCCCATCCCCTCGCCTGTGCCTCGGCCCTGGCGACCCTCGATGTCCTCCGCGACCAGAACCTGGTGGCCCGAGCGGCGAGCCTGGGTGCGGAGATCCAGAAGCGATGCTCTTCCTGGCCAGATCGTTACGAGGTGCTTCGCGAGACTCGAGGGCAAGGTCTGCTCTGGGGTTTCGAGATGTCGAGCGCCGAACATGCGAGCCAGGCGATGCTCCGAGCTCGTTCGAAGGGTATCCTGATCCTGGCAGGAGGTCCGAAGGGAACCGTGCTCCAGCTCGCTCCGCCCTTGACCATCCATCGACGTCAGCTCGATGTTTCTCTCGAGATCCTCGAAGAGATCTTCCTTCAGCTTTCCGGAGACCGGCGATGAACAACTGCTTCAAGATCGCCTTCATCGGCAGCCACGGAGTGGGGAAGACCACTCTCTGCTACGGCCTGGCGGCGCGACTGAAAGCCCGGGATTTCTCCCTCGACGTCGTGGGCGAGATCGCCAGGCGCTGCCCGTTGCCCATCAACCGAAACACCACCCTGGCTGCTCAAACCTGGATTCTCCACGTGCAGATCGCCGAGGAGGTCATCTCCGGAGAACGAAACGACATCGTCATCTGCGATCGCAGCGTGCTCGACAACTTCGTCTATCTGCTCCTTTCATCCGGTAGTCAGCCCACTCTCGATTCCCTCGTCTCCAGCTGGCTCGACTCGTATTCGCTCCTGGTCTGGGTCCCGGTGCTCGACGATCCGAAAGCCGATGGCCTTCGTTCCACCGACCCTTCCTTCCAGCTCGCCGTACACGACCGCCTGGAGCTCGAAGTCGAAAAACGTGGTCTCGAGATCCTGGATCTCGAAGGAATTCCGCGCCAAGACTGGCTGGACTCGGTCGAGACCGAGGTTCATCGCAGGCTCCGCTCTCCGGCTCAGCTCGAGCTGTTATGATGACAAGGCAAATCGCTCGACTAGCCTGGAAAATCCACCAGGCTGCTGCTTTTCCAGGCTAGGACATTCGACCTGTGGACACCTATCTTCGTCTTCGGCAATTCGACATCCTCTCCCATTTCTCGAATTCTCAGATCGAGCAGATCGGTGAATGTATCTCCGTGGCCCGACATCTCGAAGAGACCAAGATTCTGGAAGAGGGCGACTCGAGTCGAGACCTCTTTCTGGTCGATGCCGGCAAGATCGAAATCCAACGAGACACTCCCTACGGGAACTTTTCCCTGGCGAGCCTGGCGGTTGGAGATTTGTTCGGCGAGACGAGCTTCGTTGACGACCATGCCCGTTCGGGAGATGCCGTCGCCCGGGGCGATACCACCCTCTTCACCATCCACCAAGCAGCCGCCTCCAAGGTGATGGAAGAGGACAAACGCTTCGCATTGGCGCTCTACTGGACGATCTGGAAGAGTCTTTCCCAGAAGCTCCGCCTGACCAACGAGACTCTGGCCCATTTCTTCACCAAGGCGAAGATGCCTCCATCGCAGAAGGAGCTCCAGAGCTCTCCGGGAGAGGAATTCCATGTCGGAGTCGGCGCCAAACGCGATCTCTTTCGGGAGCAGAAGCTCTCTCCGATGGAGATCAACTTCCTCGCGACCTTGTCCAAGGAACGGAAGCTCGCCCCGGGCACCTACGTTTTTCGCGAGGGGGATCAGGGCGATCACATGTATATCGTTCTCGACGGCAAGGTCATGATCAGCAAAGAGATCCTCGGCTCCGGAGAAGAAGCTCTCGCCTTCCTCGAACGTGGAGATTATTTCGGCGAGATGGCGTTGATCGACAACCAGCCGCGTTCGGCCGATGCCAAGACCCATGAAGAAGGTGCGGTCGTGCTGGCCATTCCACGAGAAGTGCTCGAAGGGATCCTCGACATCCAGAAAGTCTCTTCGCTCCGCCTCCTGACGATCCTCTGCAATCTGGTAGCGAAGCGGCTGCGAGAGATCGACGACAAGCTGGTGAGCTGGTACATCTTCAATGCCGGATCTGGAGAATCTCTGCAGATCCCCTGATCCAGCCGCCTCCCTACCGATCGCTCGGCAAGCGATCCAGGATCTTCTTCACCATCGACGACATCGCAAATCCCGAGGGATCGGCGGGATCCACCCAAGCCGCCTCGAGACCTTCTCCCACCTCGCCGCCATCTCCTACCACCGCCGAGTAGAGGTGGAGCTTCAACGCCCGAAAGGTGACCTGGTGCTCGACCAGGAGTCCCAGGGGATCGAGCGTCCAGACCCCTCCATAGCGCGCGCTCAAGTCGGATTCGAGCCCACTCTCTCGATTCGCTCCCTGCTCCGTCGGCACATTGGGAAGCTCCCACAGCTCGGCCATCAGAGAGCTCTCCTTCGGTCGCTGGTACATCAAGATCTTCCCTTTCCGGCGAGCCACCGCCACCGCCAGATCGATCCGTTCCGTCGGTCTGCGTTTTCTGGCTGTCGGATACTGTTCCGGATCTCCCTCCATCCGGGCTCGGCACCCTTCGCGCAGCGGACATTCGTCACATCGCGGAGCCCTGGGAATACAGATTCTGGCGCCGAGCTCCATCAGAGCCTGGTTGCTATCGCCGGCCCGGCTCGGCTCGAGCAGCCGGGCGGCGGCGGCCAGGAGCACCTTCTTGCCAGCCGCCTTCTTCGGCTCCCCTTCCCAGGCCAGCCGCCGGGTCAGCAGACGCTCGACATTGCCATCGAGCACCGGGACGTATTCACCGAATGCGATGCTGGCGATCGCCGCCGCGGTATAGGGCCCGATGCCCGGGAGGGTCAACCATTCCGCATAGGTCTCGGGAATTTTCCCGCCTCCGGCTTCGATCTGCTGCGCCGCGGCATGCAGCTGTCGGGCCCGACGGTAGTACCCCAGGCCCGACCAGGAAGCCAGAACCTCTTCGATCGAAGCCGCTGCCAGGGCGTCAACGGTCGGAAAACGCTCCAGAAACCTTCGATAGTACGGAATGACCGTCCGAACCCGGGTCTGCTGCAGCATGATCTCGGAGACCCAGATTTCATAGGGATTGCTGGTCTCTCGCCAGGGAAGCTCTCGCCGGGCTCCGTCATACCAACGAAGGAGCCGGAGGGCATCGGATCGAGATCGTGAATCCTCGATCGAAGGAATCGTCTCTCGCCTACTACTTTTTTTCTCTGTACTCACCAACTTCCTGACCTCAAGCCCTTCTCAATTCCCTCGGCTCTCGACTAGACTTGGGAACTCAGCCTTTCGGGAACGCGCGACTTCGTGCGGCGATTGATCCTGATTGCACATACAATGACCTCGCCGCAAGTTTTCCACAATCTGTGGAAAACCTGTGGATACCTGGTGTCTCGAATCATTCATGAAGTCTTCCCGCTGGACATTTTTGAAGCGTCACCTGGAAGGCCAGCTCGATCCCGAAGAGTTCGAGACCTGGTTCGTTCCCTTGCGGGTTCAATCCGAGAATCCAAACCGTCTGGTTCTGGTAGCGCCTCATCAACAGTTCGTCAATACGCTGGAGCAGAGCTATCGCCCCGCGGTCGATCGAGCCGTGGCGGATCTCCAAGATCCGGTCGAGGTGCTCTTCACCTTCGATTCTACGGAAGAATCTACGGCTCCTCTGCCCGCGTCTTCCCAATTCGATCCCAGGTATCGATTCGAGAACTTCGTCGTCGGTGGATCCAACCAATTCTGCCACGCGGCGGCCCGAGCGGTTGCCGAGAGCCCTTCCCATTCCTACAATCCGCTGTTCCTCTACGGTGGAGTGGGTCTGGGCAAGACCCACCTCATGCACGGAATTGGTCACCACATCATCGAACGCCATCCGAATCTGCGAGTGATGTACTTGCCGGCGGAGCAGTTCGTCAACGAGCTCATCAACTCGATCCGCTTCGATCGGATGCCGGCCTTTCGTGATCGCTACCGGACCATCGACGTCCTGCTGATCGACGACATCCAGTTCATCTCCAACAAAGAGCGAACCCAGGAAGAGTTCTTCCACACCTTCAACACGCTCTACACCAGCCAGAAGCAGATCATCATTTCGTCGGACTCCTCTCCACGACGAATCCCCGCCCTGGAAGAGCGTCTGCGCAGTCGATTCGAATGGGGTCTGATCGCCGATATCCAGCCTCCAGAGCTCGAGACCAAGATCGCGATCCTACGGCGCAAGGCCGAGATCGAGGCCATCGACCTGCCGGACGACGTGGCGCTCTTCATCGCCCAACACGTCAAGACCAACATTCGAGAGCTCGAGGGCCTTCTGACCCGGGTGGTCGCTTTCGCCAAGCTGACCGGTCGACCCATTTCCCTCGATCTCACCAAGGACACCCTGCGCGACATCCTGCCGCAAAACCACCAGGTCACGGCCGGTGACATCATCAAGTTCATCTCCCGGCACTACGGCCTCAAGGTCAGCGAGATCAAGAGCAAGAACAACTCGAAACACATCGCCTTTCCCCGCCAGGTCGCGATGTACCTCTGCAAGCAGCTGACCAACCTCTCCTATCCCGACATCGGGAAGCAATTCAACGACAAACATCACTCCACGGTGATGCACTCGGTCAAGAAGATCGACTCCCTGCGCCAGAAAGAGTCCGATCTCGACCGCACCATCCAGAGCCTGATCGACCATTTCGCCTGAGACACGGACGACTCGATCGTGCCGAATCGGAGGCCTTCGAAGGCTTCCGAGCACCTCTCTCCAGCCCGGAGAATCGCCTCCGATGCCCTCTGGAAAACCAACGGAAAAGTCTCCGGAATTCGAGTTGGAAAACCTGTGGATTTCTACCGCCCTTCTTCGACCCCGGAAATTTTCCGCAGACTTTCCACAGCGATCGACAGGGCTCGCCGACGACTCTTCCACAGTCCAGAGCCCCGGAGATCCTCACTTCTCGAGGACTTTCCGCAAATCCACAGCGACGATTAGAGACTCTTATTGGGTCTATGATAATTTCCATATCCTCATAGGAGATTTGCTCGATGGAAGCTCGTTTGAATCGTGTTGAGTTCCTGGGGGAGATTGCCCCCATGCAAGGGGTCGTCGAGCGACGAACCACGATCCCGGTGCTCTCCCATATCCTGCTGAAGGCAGGAGAGGGACATCTCAGCCTCGCGGCCACCGACCTCGAAGTCTCTCTGACTTCCTGGTGCAAGGCCGAGGTCAAGGAAGAAGGATCGATCGCCATCCAGGCGAAGAAGCTTCTCGAGATCATCCGCGCCTCCTCGGGAGAGGAGGTGACCCTGCGGATCGACCAGCCCGGGATGTTGACGATCCTGGCCGGAAACTCCATCTTCAAGATCCGAGGCCTTCCGAGCGAGGACTTCCCATCCCTCACCGAAGTGGAGAGTGACGCTTCCGTCCGCCTGGCGTTCCCGACATTCCGCAACATGATCGGCAAGATCTTCTTCGCCATCTCCGGAGAGGAATCCAGGTTCCAGCTCGCGGGAGCCCTGATGCAGTTCCTCGAGGAGTCTCTCGTCCTCGTCGCCACCGATGGCCATCGGCTCGCCCTCGTCGAAACCGTGGTGGACGACGTCGAAGAGGCCGAGGGTGTGTTGGTTCCGCGCAAGGCGCTCCAGGAGCTCCAGCGGTTCGAGGGGGAAGACCTGATCTTCCGGCGCAACGATCACCACCTCTCCTTCACGGTGGGTCGGCGGCAGCTGATCTGCCGGATTCTCGAGGGAACCTTCCCGGACTACGACCGGGTGATCTCTCAGGACAACGACAAGTTGGTCGTGGTCGATCGCAAGGCGCTGGCCGAGGTGATCCATCGGGTCAGCCTGCTGACCGGAGACCGCACCCGGGCGATCCGAATGGAGCTGGAGTCGGGGCAGCTGGTGTTCTCGGCGGCGAATCCGGATCTCGGCGAGGCTCGCGAGGAGGTTCTCTGCGATTTCGATGGCAAGGGTGTCTCCCTCGGCGTGAATCCGGACTACATGGGCCAGTTCCTCTCCGCCTGTGAGACCGAGAAGGTTCGGCTCGAGGTCAAGGACGAGAACTCGCAGTGCATCACCTACCCTGTCGATGGCCTCGAGAAGCGGTATGTCTGCGTGATCATGCCGATCCGCCTCTGAACAGGTCGGCACGGGCCGGGTTGCGCTGATCGGGTCGAGGAGTGCTGACCGAGGTCGAAGCCCGAGGGTTCCGCAATCTGGATCCCCTTCGGATTTCCATGGGATCCGGATCCCACCTCGTTCTCGGTGACAACGGCGCCGGCAAGACGAGCTTCCTGGAAGCGATCTACCTGCTGGCCACCACCCGGAGCTTTCGCACCTCTCGAATTGCGGACTGCTGCCGACACGGAGGCTCGGAGTTCCGAGTCTCGGGGGAGGTGGAGAGTCGGGTCCGCACCCGGCTCGAGGTCGAGTGGAGCGGAGGCGGCCGCAAGCGACAGGTCAACGGCACCCAGGGATCCCTGGCCGAGCATCTCGCGGTCCTTCCGGTCGTCTGCTGGACGACCGGGGATATCGAGATCTTGATCGGTCCGCCGGCGGAGCGCCGTAGATTCCTGGACCGGGGTATCTTGAGCCTGCAGCCACGCACTCTCGACATCTACAATCGATACCGGCAAACCCTCGAAGAGAAGCGCCATCTCCTACAGCGGGGCGGCGGTGAGCTGGAGACCTGGAATCAGCTACTGGCCGAAGCGGCTGCTCGGGTGATCGAGCAGAGGTCCCGGTACTTGGTCCGTCTGCAGGTCGCGGTCGAAGAAGTGTTGGGTGTGTGCGACCTCGGGTTCCCGCCGATCCGGTTGCGCTACCAGTGCTCGCCACGTTGCGGGGAGCAGGGTGCCGAGGAGATCTTTTCCGAGCTCATGAACGCCGCGAGCCGAGAACGCCAGCTCCAGAGACCTCTTCTCGGGCCCCATCGTGACGAGGTGCGCATTCTCTGGGACGGCCATGGTATTCGTCGAGTCGCCTCTGCCGGCGAGCGGAAGGCCCTGGGATTGGTCTTGTTGGCCGCACAGGGACAGCTCCTCACCGGGGCCGAACGCCCACCTCTCTACCTTCTCGACGACGCCGATACCGAGCTCGATCCTCGTCGGTTGGCCGGTCTCTGGCGCTTCTACGGGGAGTCCCAGCAGCTCCTGGCAACCTCGAATCGGCCGCAAATCTGGATTCCGCTGAAAATGGGATCCACCTGGCGCTTCGAGAATGGCGCTCTCGGCGCTTGAAAGTCATGGGTTTGTTTTTTCTATTTCTTTTGTTTTCAATTGGTTACAGCGATCTCTCAGGGGGTCTGGAGGGGTTGTGATCTGTGATAGTATGAGGACATTGATTCCCGGTTCCGGCGTCTCGCAAGTGTGGACGGGCCCGATGTCCGGGATCCCTGGCAGGCAGCGAGCGCAGAGCTTCAACGGAGAGGAAAGTTGTCCGAGGGTACTCAATTGTCCGATCCTGTAACGGCTGACGATTCGATTCCAGAGCCGACTCCGGGAAACACCAGCCCGGAGTACTCCGCCGACAGCATCAAGGTGCTGAAGGGCCTGGAGGCCGTACGGAAACGTCCGGGGATGTACATCGGAGATACCGATGACTTCTCGGGTCTGCACCACATGGTCTTCGAGCTCGTCGACAACTCGATCGACGAAGCCCAGGCCGGCTACGCCTCTTTGATCGAGGTTCGAATCCACAGCGACAACTCCGTGACCGTGGAAGACGACGGGCGGGGCATTCCGGTAGATTTTCACGAGGGAGAGCAGCGTTCCGCCGCCGAGGTCATCATGACGGAGCTCCACTCCGGCGGCAAGTTCGACAACAACGTGTACAAGGTCTCCGGAGGCCTGCACGGTGTCGGTGTTTCGGTGGTCAACGCGCTCTCGGAGTGCCTGGAGCTGGAGATCCGGCGGGATGGCAAGGTCTGGTACCAGGAGTACCAGCGAGGTCTTCCGAAGGAGAAGATCCGCTCGATCGGAACCAGCCAACGCACCGGCACCCGGGTGCGGTTCGTACCCGATTCCGAGATCTTCTCGGTGTTGGAGTTCCAGTTCGACACCCTTTCCCAGAGGCTGCGGGAGCTCTCGTTCCTGAATCGCGGAATCTGTGTCCGCCTGACCGACGAGCGGTCGGGCAAGACCTCGGATTTCCAGTACGAAGGTGGCATCAAGAGCTTTGTCGAGCATTTGAGCCGCAACAAGACACCGCTGCATCCCGCTCCGATCTTTCTCGAAGAAGAACGCGACGACGGCACCGGTGCAGAAACGATCGAGATCGCCATGCGCTGGACCGACGGGTACCAGGAGCAGACCTACTGCTTCACGAATACCATCAACAATCGGGACGGTGGTGCCCACCTCGTAGGCTTTCGCTCGGCCCTGACCCGAACGGTGAACAACTACGCGACCCAGAACCAGCTCACCAAGGGGCTGAAAGAGAACCTCACGGGCGACGACGTTCGCGAAGGATTGACGGCGGTCGTCTCTGTTCGGATCAAGGATCCAAAATTCTCCTCCCAGACCAAGGACAAACTGGTCTCCTCGGAGGTCAAGGGTTGGGTCGAGCAGGTGGTCAATGACCAGCTGTCCACCTTCTTCGAAGAGAATCCGAAGATCGCCAGGCGGGTGATCGACAAGTGCATCGAAGCGGCGCGGGCCCGGGAAGCGGCGCGCAAGGCGCGGGAGCTCACGCGGCGCAAAGGAGCGCTCGACGGCTCCAACCTCCCCGGGAAGCTGGCGGACTGCAGCGAGAGAGATCCGGAACGAGCCGAGCTCTTCCTGGTAGAGGGTGATTCCGCGGGAGGCTCCGCCAAACAGGGTCGGGATCGGAGGTTCCAGGCGATTCTCCCTCTCAAGGGAAAGATCCTCAATGTCGAGAAGGCCCGATTCGACAAGATGCTCGGTTCCGAGGAGATCAAGACGATCATCACGGCACTGGGCACGGGGATCGGCCGCGAAGATTTCGACATCTCGAAGCTTCGATACCACAAGCTCATCATCATGTGTGACGCCGACGTCGACGGCTCCCATATCCGGACGCTGATCCTGACGTTCTTCTTCCGGCAGATGTTGGAGATCATCGAACGGGGGCACCTCTACATCGCCCAACCACCTCTGTACAAGGTCTCCGAAGGAAAGAAGTTCCGCTACCTGAAAGACGACTTCGCCTACCAGAAGCACCTTATCCAGCGAATCCAGGACAACTGGCATCTCTACCTCGGCACCAACGGCAGTGATCCGGAGCAGGGCGAGGGATTGAGCGGCGGCAAGCTCGGTGATTTCCTGAACCGGATCGACAAGATCCGGCTCGATCTCGATCGGCTGGCGGCGCGGGGAATCCCCGAGGAGGCGATCAAGATCAGCCTGCTCGGCGGCTTGCTGGAAAAAGAGAGCCTGAACGACGAAACGCTGGTTCGAGCGGTCTGTGAGCGCCTCGAGAGCTCGGGTTTCCACGAAGTTACGGTGGGTCGGGACGAAGAGCACAGCACCCACCTCATCCGGTTTCGGAGCCGGCGGGACGGGGTCGATCGTATGGTCGAGATCGACTGGAACCTGCTCGTTTCCGCCGAGTACCGATCGATGGCCAACAACCCTCAGGGTCTGCAGGCACTGGCGTGCCAGAGCTTCGTGCTCGAGAACGGCAGTGAAAAGAGCCATCACGAGGCTCTGGACGAGGTGATGGAAAAGCTCTACGACGGCGCCAAGAAGGGAATCGCCGTACAGCGTTACAAAGGTCTCGGTGAGATGAACTCGGAGCAGCTGTGGGAAACCACCATGGATCCGGAGAAGAGGACATTGCTCCAGGTGCGGATCGAGGATGCCGTGGCAGCGGACGACATCTTCACCGTGTTGATGGGAGACCAGGTCGAGCCGAGGCGTGAGTTCATCGTCGACAACGCTCTCGACGTCAAGAACCTGGATGTCTAGCAGACCGTTCGTGCTCTAGATTTTTCGGCAATATTTCGAAAACCCGGAAGAAGATCGAGTGAGGGGACGTGCTCCTGCCCGAGCCAGTGGCCGGTCGAGCTCCCCGCCTGTTGAGGACCTGAAGATTCATGAGTGACGAGCAAGATTTTCCCGCCGAGAGAACCCAAGCCGTAGACATCGAGCAGGAGCTCAAGAAGAGCTACCTCGATTACGCCATGAGCGTGATCATCGGCCGTGCCCTGCCGGATGTTCGCGATGGCCTGAAGCCGGTACATCGTCGTGTGCTCTATGGCATGTGGGAGAGTGGCAACCGGGCGGGGCGCGCGTACAAGAAGTCGGCA
>CAZMEL010000003.1:0-76909 GCA_964565225.1 uncultured Thermoanaerobaculia bacterium
GTTCAGGAGCTCGCCCGGCGCACCCTGCGCCAGGTGGGGGAGTGGAAGAACCGCCGGGTCGACGCCGAATCGACCGCACGCCTCGCTGGCGAGTATCGCAAGCTGGCGAGCCTCGCCACTACCGGGACCATCCAGCGGCAGCTGGTGGTGGAGTCGGTGGAGGATCGTGGCGAGGAAGACGTGTGGCAGATTCTCGACGCCGTGGGCAACGGCCGCGGCGAGGAAGCCATGGCCCGGTTCCGCCGCCTGATCGGCTCGGCCGACGACTTGATGGCAACCCGCCTCTCCTTCTTCAGCTTGCTGGCCACTTTCTGTCGCCAGCTGGCGGCCGTGGGCGGTATCGCTCGGCTGCAGAGGGTTCCGGCCGGGGTGCGCAGCTACCAGCAGTTCAAGAGCCGCTGGGCCCCGGCGCTGCAGGGCAGCCTTCCCGACGGGATGAAAAACCCGCTGGCCGGCCTGCACCCGTTTCGTCTCCACCGGGCCTACCTCGCCGCCTCCCGGATCCGCCGCGAAGAGCTCTCCACCCTGCCCTGGCGGGTGCTCGAAACCGAGTTGCAGATCAAGGGAGAGAGCTCTCGCCCCGACGTGGCGATCTCGAGGCTGCTGGCCTACCTCGCGGGCCTGGTCAAGGCGGGGGGTGAGGGCTCCTGACCCTCGCCGATCTGCTCGTCGATCGCCGGGTGGATTTCAACCTTCCCCGATCTGCTCGTCGATCGCCGGTTTGGGACCGAAGGCACGCAGATAGCCGAGCAGATCGTGGATCTGTTGTCGGTCGAGTCGGTTGATTTCCTCGTCGTTCAGGCCCGCGTTCGACATCTCGTCTTTCGGGTTGCGCAGGAAAGCCTCGCGCCGATCCCAATCGATGGCGAGCACGGCGAGGTAGTGGGCGAGCTGGAATCTACGGTTCGTCGATTCTTTGGACATGGGTTGCCTCCTGGTTGTGGATCGGGATCGAAGCTCTGATGGATCCAACGAAAACGAGGGTCGGTATCGTGCCGAGCGGCAAGGCCGGGGTCAGGCGTCACGGCACTCGCCGCCGCGTACGACTCCGGCGCAGGGATTGGCTCCGGTCCAGTAGCAGAGCTCGGCGGGTCGTTCGATGTCCCAGAGCGCGAGGTCGGCGTGTTTGCCGACCTCCAGGGTGCCGATGGAGTCGGCCAGGCCGAGGGCCCGGGCTGCATGGCGAGTGGCGCCGGCGAGGGCCTCTTCGGGGGTCAGCCGGAAAAGGGTGCAGGCCATGTTGAGGGTGAGCAGGAGAGAGAGCACGGGCGCCGAGCCGGGATTGCAGTCGGTGGCCACGGCCATGGGCACTCCGTGGCGGCGGAAAGTGTCGATCGGAGGAGCCTGGGTCTCGCGCAGGGTGTAGAAGGCGGCGGGAAGCAGCACGGCGACCGTGCCCGCCTCGGCCATCGCCCTGGCGCTCGCCTCGGAGGTGTACTCGAGGTGGTCGGCGGAGAGGGCTTCGTGGCGGGCGGCGAGGGCGGCGGAGCCGGAGTCCGAGAGCTGGTCGGCGTGGAGCTTCACCGGCAGGCCGAGCTCCCGGGCTCGCGAAAAGACCCGGTCGACCTGCTGCGGGGAGAAGGCGATGGGCTCGCAGAAGGCATCGACCGCATCGGCCAGGCCCTCGCTGGCGACAGCGGGCAGCATTTCCCCACAAACGTGGTCGATGTACTCGTCGGCCCGATCCCGGTATTCGGGAGGCACGGCATGAGCGCCGAGGAAGGTGGTGCGGACCCGGACCGGGGCCTCTTCGGCCAGCCGGCGGGCCACCCGCAGCTGGCGACGCTCGGTTTCGAGCTCGAGGCCGTAGCCCGACTTGATCTCCACCGTGGTGACTCCCTCCCGCAGCAGGTGGTCGAGACGGTGACGGGCGGTGGTGAGCAGCTCGTCCTCGCGGGCGGCCCGAGTGGCGCGGACCGTGGAGATGATGCCTCCGCCGCGGCGCGCGATCTCCTCGTAGCTGGCGCCTCCGAGGCGCTCTTCGAACTCTTGGGCTCGATTGCCGCCAAACACCAGGTGAGTGTGACAGTCCACCAGGCCCGGAGTGATCCAGCGGCCGCCACAGGAGATCACTCTCTTCGCCAGGGGCTCGTAGGGGGCCAGCAGCTCTTCCCTCGGGCCCAGCCAGGCGATCGTTCCGCCTCTTGCGGCGATGGCGCCATCGAAAATCTGCCCGTAGGGCTCTCCGGTGTCGTCGAAAGTGGCGAGATTCGTGTCGATCCAGAGCGTGTCCCAGGTCATTTGTATTCCTCGGTGGTCGATTCGCTGAAGATTATGCGATCGAAAGCTTGTTTCGGGAGGGCAGGTTTCTGTATTTTCCTGTATAGACAAGTTGGACGTAGCCAGGAGGATTCCATGTCGGTCGTACGAACGGAAGAACCCACCGCAGAAGCAGTCGCCGGGATTCGAGCCCCCAGAGGTACCGAGAGAAGCGCCAGGTCATGGCTGACCGAGGCGCCCCTACGAATGTTGATGAACAATCTCGACCCCGAGGTGGCGGAGCGGCCGGAAGATCTCGTGGTCTATGGCGGCATCGGTCGGGCGGCCCGCGACTGGCGCAGCTATCACCAGCTGGTGGCGGCGTTGCGTCGTCTGGGCGACGACGAATCGTTGCTCGTGCAGTCGGGACAGCCGGTAGGGATCTTCAAGACCCACCGCGATGCGCCCCGGGTGCTGATCGCCAACTCCAACCTGGTGCCCCGGTGGTCGACCTGGGAGCATTTCAACGAGCTCGACCGCCAGGGCCTGATGATGTACGGCCAGATGACTGCCGGATCGTGGATCTACATCGGCAGCCAGGGGATCGTACAGGGCACCTACGAGACCTTCGTTGAAATGGGACGCCAGCATTTCGACGGCGACCTCCGGGGGCGCTGGATCCTCACCGCCGGTCTCGGCGGCATGGGAGGCGCCCAGCCCCTGGCGGCCACCATGGCCGGGGCGTCGATGCTGGCCGTGGAGTGCCAGCAGGACCGGATCGAGAAGCGCCTGGAAACCGGGTACCTCGATCGCTCGACGGACGATCTCGAGGAAGCCCTGGCCTGGATCGAGGAAGCGTGCAAGGCGGGTGATGCGGTTTCCGTGGGTCTTCTCGGCAATGCGGCAGAGGTCTTTCCCGATCTGCTCGAGCGAGGAATCCTGCCCGACGCGGTCACCGACCAGACCTCGGCGCACGACCCGGTCAACGGCTACCTGCCCCTGGGCTGGTCGGTCGAGGAGTGGGAGCGGTGCCGGGTGTCCGATCCGAAGGCGGTGGAAACGGCGTCGCGGGCCTCGATGGCGGTGCATGTGAAGGCGATGCTGGGTTTCCACGAGCGCGGGATTCCGGTGTTCGACTACGGCAACAACATTCGCCAGATGGCGAAGGAGGAAGGGGTCGAAGAAGCGTTCGCCTTCCCCGGTTTCGTTCCGGCGTATATTCGCCCCCTCTTCTGCCGCGGCGTCGGACCGTTCCGCTGGGTGGCCCTCTCCGGGGACCCGGAAGACATCTACCGCACCGATGCCAAGGTCAAGGAGCTGATTCCCGACGATCCTCATCTCCACCGCTGGCTCGACATGGCTCGGGAGCGGATCCACTTCCAGGGCCTGCCGGCGCGGATCTGCTGGGTCGGCCTGGGGCAGCGACATCGCCTCGGCCTGGCCTTCAACGAGATGGTGGCGAAGGGTGAGCTCTCGGCGCCGGTGGTGATCGGCCGGGATCACCTCGATTCGGGCTCGGTGGCCAGTCCCAACCGCGAGACCGAGGCGATGAAGGACGGTTCGGATGCGGTTTCCGACTGGCCGTTGCTGAACGCACTGCTCAGCTGTGCGGGGGGCGCTACCTGGGTCTCGCTCCACCATGGTGGCGGAGTGGGAATGGGCTTCTCGCAACATGCCGGCCTGGTGGTGGTCTGCGATGGCTCCGACGACGCGGCCCGTCGCGTGGAGCGGGTGCTCTGGAACGATCCCGCCTCGGGGGTGATGCGTCACGCCAGTGCCGGGTATGACGAAGCGATCGAATGTGCTCGCGAGCACGACCTCGATCTGCCGTTTCTCGACGCCGGAGAGCCTCGGTGAGCTCGGGCCCGATCGTCCTCGGCACCGTGCCCCTGGGACTCGGGGATCTGCGGAGAGTGTTCGAGGCGACGCCGGAGATGGAGCTGGCACGCGAGGTCGAGCCGCGGCTGCGGGACGCCGAGAAGACGGTTCGCGAGATCATCGGCAACGACTCGACAGTGTACGGAGTCAACACCGGTTTTGGCCTGCTGGCCCGCACCCGGATCGATGGAGACAGCCTGGCGGATCTGCAGCGAAATCTGGTCCTCTCCCACGCCGCGGGGATCGGAGAGCCCCTGGACGACGCGGTGGTGCGCCTGATCCTGGTGTTGAAGATCACGAGCCTCATCCAGGGGTTTTCCGGAGTGCGCCCGCGGTTGGTCGAGGCATTGCTACGGCTCGTGCGGGCGGAGGTCTATCCTCGCATCCCCGCCAAGGGCTCGGTTGGAGCCTCGGGGGATCTGGCCCCTCTGGCACACCTGGCCGCGGTTCTCCTGGGAGTTGGCGAGGTTCGCCACCGGGGCGAGGTGTTGCCGGCCGAAGAGGGGCTGCGTCGGGCCGGGCTGGAACGGCTGGAGCTGGCCGCCAAAGAGGGTCTGGCGCTGCTCAACGGCACCCAAGTGTCTACCGCCCTGGCTCTTGCGGGTCTCTTCCGCGGCGAGGATCTGCTGGCGGCGGCGGTGGTGGCCGGAAGCCTTTCGGTGGAAGCGGCCGAGGGGAGCCATGCGCCTTTCGACGAGCGTATCCACCTTGTCCGGGGTCAGGAGGGACAGATCGATCTGGCAAGGGCCTATCGCAAGCTCCTCGAGGGTAGCGAGATCCGGGAATCCCATCGCAATTGCGACCGCGTGCAGGATCCGTACTCGCTTCGCTGCCAGCCCCAGGTCATGGGAGCGTGCCTCGACATGTTTCGGTTCGCGGCGGCCAAACTGGAGATCGAGGCCAATGCCGTGACCGACAATCCTCTGGTTTTCAGTGATTCGGGGGAGGTGCTCTCCGGCGGAAATTTCCATGCCGAGCCGGTGGCCATGGCTGCCGATGTGCTGGCGATCGCGATCGCCGAGGTGGGAGCTCTCTCGGAGCGCCGGGTCGCCCTCCTGATCGATGCTCATCTCAGCAATCTGCCCGCCTTCCTGGTCGAAGACGGAGGGGTGAACTCGGGATTCATGATCGCGCAGGTGACCGCCGCGGCCCTGGCCTCGGAGAACAAGAGCCTGGCGCATCCGGCCAGTGTCGACAGTCTGCCGACCTCGGCGAATCAGGAGGATCACGTGAGCATGGCGACGTTTGCTGCCCGCCGGCTCACGGAAATGGTAGACAATAGCGTTGGCGTGGTAACCGTAGAGCTGCTGGCAGCAGCGCAGGGTCTCGATTTTCGAAGACCCCTGCGAACCTCGGAATCTCTGGAGGAGGCTCGAGAATTGATTCGTGCACGAGTTCCCTTCTACGAGCGGGATCGGTATTTTGCGCCCGATCTCGAGGCCGTCGGTGCGTTGGTTCGGGAAGGAAGCTTTCGGCAATTTCTGGCCCGGCGGACGCCGGAGCTCGGCCTCCTGGAACGGAGAGACGGATGAGCATGGATGGAACCGGAGGGGCAGACCGAGTGGCTCCACTGTACGAGAAGGTGAAGAAGTACATCCTCGACCGGATCCAGGCCGGTGAGTGGGTTCCCGCCCAGCGGATTCTTTCGGAGAACGAGCTGGTGCGTGAGCTAGGGGTCTCGAGAATGACCGTGAACCGGGCGGTCCGGGAGCTGGCGGACGCTGGAATCCTCACCCGCCTGCCCGGGGTCGGCACTTTCGTCGCCGAGCCGCGGCAGCAGGGGCACCTTCTGGAGATCCACAACATCGCCGACGAGATCCGCGGAAGGGGCCACCGTCATGATGCCCAGATCCTGTCGGTGGGTGAGGAGCCCGCCGGGGCCGAGGTGGCCGCGAAGATGCAGATCGAGCAGGGGTCGCCGGTGTTCCACACTGTGATCGTGCACTACGAGAACGATGTGCCGATCCAGCTCGAGGATCGCTATGTGCACCCGGGGGCGGCTCCGGGGTATCTCCAGGTCGATTTTTCCAAGACCACGCCGAGTGAGCACCTCATCCGGGTCGCTCCTCTTCGGCGGGTCGAGCACGTGGTGCAGGCGGTAGTGCCCGCCCCAGGAATCCGCCGACACCTGGAGATGAAGGCTGGCGAGCCGTGCCTGCTCTTGCTCCGGCGGACCTGGGCGCAAGACCTGGTCGCCTCCACGGCGTCTCTGTACCATCCCGGGGGGCGCTACCAGCTCGGCGATCGGTTCTCGCCGC
Source organism: uncultured Thermoanaerobaculia bacterium (assembly GCA_964565225.1). Lineage (GTDB taxonomy): Bacteria > Acidobacteriota > Thermoanaerobaculia > Multivoradales > J023 > CAZMEL01. Next base: position 6,336 of record CAZMEL010000003.1, read on the forward strand.
CGCTCGACTGAGGTTTTTTCTCTACCGGCGATCTACGGCGAGGTGGCCGACCAGGCAGACGTGTCCCCCGACTCGAATCCGTCGCGGAAGACCGAGCCGCCGAACCAGCTGCCGTAGAAGACATCCCAGAGATTCTGGACCACGATCTCGTAGCCGGCGGCCGAGAGATGGATGCAGTCCGCGCCCAGGCGCATGGACTCTACCGGGCTCGGCCGGGTGGGATCTCCGGGCGGGAGGATCTGGCCGGGGGGAATCCCTTCGCCGGGAAATCCGAAGAAGAACTGCATCGAGCCGAAATGGCCCACGCTGAGGACTCGGGGTCTGTCGGCTGCCCACTGGTCGAAGCGATTCTGGAGCTCGATGGCAGCGTTGTTGACCTGTTCGGGTGATGGCTGTCCGAGATCGTTCCACAGCGGAGCACAGAAGAATCCCAAGGGTCCACTCACGGTGTCGGTGAAGTTGGTGAAGTCGTAGAGACTGAACAGGACCTGCAGATCCCGGTCCAGCCCCGTGATGTGGTCGACGACGACTTCGGCGTCGGCGATGATCTGATCGAAGAGGGCCGCGGTCTCTTCTGGCGAGAGGCCGGTCCACCAGCCGCCTTCGGATTGGCCGGCGAGGAAGTCGTTGCCGCCGAGGGTCAGCTGGACCACGTCGATCGTGGGGTTCGCCTGCAGCTCGTCGGTGATCAGCTGCAGCATGGCGGGATCCGTCCACTCCGCGGCCGTGGTGCCCCCCTGGGCCGTCGCCGCTCCGACCTCCACGATATCGGAGCGTCCGTTGGCGGCAAAGACGTCGCGCAGCGAGCGGTCGAACCACATGAACTGGGCCCAGCTGTCGCCGACCAGGAGAACCCTGGGCGTTGCTTCGCCCAACGGGGTCGAAGGCTCGGCATGGAGCGGGCTCTGAGGGAGTAGAAGTGTGGCCAGAAGAGGCAGGATCGCCAGCGGTTCTCTCATGGGTGAAGCTCCTGATCGAGGGAGCGACCTTATCCCGAATCCAGCCTCTGCGCACCTGTGAGATTCAGGGATCAGCCCTGGCGTCGCTCCAAGCGGAGGCGGTTCTGCTTCTTGCGCGCCATCTCCTGGCGCCGCCGCCGTGCGCTGGTGGCGATCCGGACGGAGGTCTCGAGCTTGGTGTGCACCCCTTCCAGGCGTTCCTTCCTTGGCCCCTGCGCATTGAGGAGGCGAAGCTTGCAAGCCCTGAGGAGAGACTCGAAGTCGGCCCGTGGGCGTTCGAGCACCTGGATCGGATGTGCCCAGCTCTCGGGGTTGGTTTCGATCAGCTGATCGAGCTGGAGCTCTACGTGGGTCGCAGCGGATTGCTCGCTCTCCGCCACCAGCCAGAGCCCGATGTCTTCGATCTGCGGTCCTTCTTGCTTGATCAGACGCATCAGGCGAGTCAGGTCTTCCACCTCCGGAGGCCGGGCGTCGTCGAGGATGACGGCGGCCAGGTCGGGGCCTACCACCAGCCAGCGGCAAGGAGCCTTCAGATCGGGGGCGTGGAGGTCGAGGAGTCGGAAGAGAACCTCGAGGTCACGGACGGTTGGGCGCTTCATAGGTCCAAAAAACACCCATAAAAGAAGAAAATCAAGGAAAATGAGCCATACAACGGCAAAAAGTGATTCTGAAATCCCCCGTATTCAGTAGTCTACGGAAACGAGAGACATCGGAGGGCAGTGGAGCTCTTCGGTGAACCCTGCTCGTTGGAGGCACTCATGTCACTGATCCGTCACGACAACCTCTTACTGACCCTGACCCTGACCCTGGCGCTGGCCTCCGCCATTGCCACGACCGCGGTTCCTTTTGGGCTGACCGATCCGTCCTTCGCTCCGGGTGAAGAGATCCACACTGCCTGGGGGCCGGCGGCCGAACCGGAGGGAGGAGGTGGCTTCTGCACCCCGTCGAGCGAAGCTCGGTGACTCTACTTCGCGGCCAGGCTGCGCCATCTCCGAGGGCCGTGAGCTCGCGGAGTTGTCGTCGAAACCTGGCGGTCTGTTGATCTGACATGGGGCGCTTCTCCGTGACCACGGAGAAGCGCCTGTTTTCTGTCGGGAAGGGGTATCAGTTCTGGATCTGCGTGCCGCGGATCGAAGTCCGGCCGTTCTCCAGCTGGAAGCAGATCCGATCGAAGAGCCGAAGGGTGACCTCGCCGGTCAGAGCGGCCCTTGCGAACTCGTGAATGGCCGAGCTGGCGAAGCGATGCCTCTGGAGCGGTTTGAGCAGGCTCATCATCTCCGCCGCGATGCCGCGCATCTCGGTGACACTGCCGGAAACGAAGAGAGCTCTGGCCAGCTGAAGAGAGATGGCCGCGATGTCGAACGGATTGCCGTGTTCGGCAAACGCTTCGCGGGCGCTGCGCAGGTGGACAATCGCATGGTCGAGATCCTGGGCCTTGAGGGCGATTTCACCCTGCAGCCAGATCAGGCGCCACCAGTTCGGTCCTTCCTGGGTCTTGTGCATCGCCGCCGCTCGATCGGCCCAGATCTTGGCCCTGCGGAGATCGTTGGTCAGCATGTGCACCAGACCGATTCCCTGCGTGGCAGCGTACCGGTAGCACCAGGAGTCGTCTTCCAGGTACGACAGGCCGCTGTGGTAGGCGTTGAGCGCCGCCTGGTGATCTTCGAGGTACAGGTGCATTACCGCTCGTCCCACCAGGGCCTTGCCAACGCCCTTGGGGTCGTTCTGCAGGATGTAGAGATCGCTGGCCTGGCGGGCGATCTCCACGCCGAGCAGATAGTCTGCCTGATCGCCCACCACGAACGAGGTGCGCTGCAGCAGACCGGCGCGCAAGCTGTCGAGAGAGAGCTGGCGGCTCAAGGCGAGGGCCATGCGGAGGGCACGAGCCGACTGGGGAAAGCTCGCGTTCATCCGTTCCATCGATGCGCCGACCCCGATGGCCGTGCCGAGCACTTCCAGGGCTGATCGACTCTTGTTCGTCATCGCCTGCTCGATCACCCGATCCAGGAGCGGAACAAAAGCCTCCGAGGCCTTGTTCGGATAGGAGAAACGCAGCTCTTCGAGGTCGATGAGCTCGTTCTCGAGATCCTTGTCGGCGGTGGTCGGCTCTCCCATGGTGAGAAGGTGGGGGCGGTTGGCGAGGTCGAGGGCCTTCCGCGTTCGCCCGACCCACCAGGGCTGATTTCGCCCGACCTTCTGGCGTTCGATCTTCAGCAATACCTGTTCGGGGTTGATGCGAGTCTCCACACAACGGGCGAAGAAGTCGGCCGGGTCGGCGTCGAGGGCATCGAGGATCTTGAACAGCATTTCCACCTGCAGGCCGATCTCGCCACGCAACACCCGGCCAACATAACCTTCGCTCTTTCCGAGCTTCTGATCGATTTCTGCTGCCGAGCCGTGCCCGTGGCTCGCCCTCTCCTCGGCCAGTGCCTGCAAGACCAGCTGATTTCTGTCATTGGGATGCATCGCCACGCTCCTCCTCGACGACGTTCTTGAAAACCTCGAAGGTATGAAAGCTCGAGCTCGTTCGATTCATCTACCCCCTGGGGAAACGAGCCGACATTTTTCCTCGCCTGTTCCCGCAAATGGATACCACGATTCCAAGATTTTCTGTTCAAGTCACCCCAGAGTCAATGGTCTCGCAGATAGTTGTGCCTTTTGACTGGCACCAGGAAAGACGTTCCTTCGCCCGTCGACGGGCGGAGCCGCTCCGTCCGTCCGGGTGCAGGCCACGCGAACGATCGTCCGGAGCCGACCGAGGGGAAAAGAAAAAAGACTTGCATGGTTCAACTCATCTCTCTATACTAGAGAGCAATACAGGGCGGCCGTAACAATTTCTCCTTAAAGAGAACGGTCAGTCCGGGTAGAAGTCCGACAGAACGATACAGATTCGACACTCATCTACACACCCACCGAGACTAGGAGGTGTTGGGGAATGAAGACCCGAACTCCAACCTTGGCACCGGAGGTGCTCAGCGGTAGTGCGAAGATCATGGCGGTCGAGAAAGAAGTCGATCGCGTACTGAGCCTCTTGCGGGCCAAGATCCACGAGCGGGGTTATACCCAGCTCAAAGTGCAGCGAGCGTTGGGCTGGGGGCGTACATACATCAGCCAGCTGTTCCGCAAGCAGAAGTCGCTTCGGTTCGACCAGATCCTCCAGATTCTCGAAGTGGTAGAGATCGATCCGGCAGATTTCTTTGCCGAGTTCTACCGTTTGCCGCACCGTGAGATCGCATCCACCTCGGGGCGACTCGGCCCGGAGCGGCGCGCGCATCTACCCGGCGATGCGGCGGAGGCGGAAAAAATCCTGGAGCTGGCCGGAAAGGACCCGCGGTCGGTAGTCTTCGGCATCGTTCGGCTCTTGATGGACAAAGGAGTGCTCGATGCCGTCGAGCTGGCCGCTGCCATTGGCCTGGTGGCTTCCGACCGAAAGCGGTACAGCGGAACGATTTGATCGGTTTGGCGGTAGAGTGGGGCCATGGTCGAAGATGCCAGGGCAGGTCTCAGAGCCTCGCGTGAGACCATCGATTTCCAGAACGAGCTGAACGAGGCGCAACGAAGAGCGGCGACCGCCAGCACCGGTGCGTACCTGGTCATCGCTGGCGCCGGAACCGGCAAGACTCGTACTCTGGTGTATCGGGTTGCCCATCTGGTCGAGCAGGGGGTAGCTCCGGAGTCGATTCTCCTTCTGACCTTCACCCGCCGGGCCGCCCAGGAAATGCTTCGGCGAGCCAGCGAGGTGCTCGACGAGAGGTGTCGAAAGGTCGCCGGTGGCACATATCACTCCTTCGCCAATCTCGTGCTCCGCAGGTATGCACAACACGTGGGTTTCGACCGCGGGTTCACCATCATCGATCGGTCCGATGCGGTGGACATGATCGGGATCCTGCGCACCGAGGGGGGATACGGGCAGAAGGGGCGCCGATTTCCGCGAGCCGATCTGATCCTCTCCCTGTGGTCGAAACACATCAACACCCAGAAACCTCTGGAAGAGCTGGTCGACGAAGAAGCTCCCCAATTCATCGATGATCTGGCCGCCATCGAGACTCTCCACCGAGGGTACGAGGAGCGAAAGAAGCACCAGAACGTCATGGATTACGACGATCTGCTGATCTATCTGCGCCGTCTGCTCGTGGAGCAGCCCAGGGTTCGCCAACGCCTTTCCTCGACCTACCCCCACATCCTGGTCGACGAGTATCAGGACACCAATCGAATCCAGGCTCACATCGCCGCTCTGCTGGCTTCGGGGCACGGAAACATCATGGTGGTCGGCGACGACGCACAGAGTATCTATTCCTTTCGCGGGGCAGACTTTCGCAACATCATCGATTTCCCGAAGATCTTCCCCGACGCCAAGACCATCCTCCTGGAGCAGAACTACCGCAGCACTCAGCCGATTCTCAGCCTCGGGAACGCGATCCTGGAGAAGGCGAAAGAGAGGTACGCAAAGCGCCTCTTCACCGAAGAGCCCGGCGATCAGCGGCCGGTCTTCGTGCGCACGAACGACGAATACGCCCAGGCTCAGTTCGTGTGTGAAACAGTGCTCGAGCTACGGGAAGAAGGGGTGCCGCTCCAGGAGATCGCGGTGCTGTCGCGGGCTGCCTGGCACACGAATCTGCTGGAGATCGAGCTCAAGAGCCGGAACATCCCCTTTCGCAAATTCGGCGGTCTGAGGTTCGTCGAGGCGGCACATGTCAAGGACGTCTGTGCGATCTTGAAGCTGAGCCTCAATCCCATGGATGCGGCGGCCTGGTTCCGGGTTCTCCAGCTCTTCGAAGGGATCGGGCCGAAGACGGCTCAGAAAATCGCCCAGGCGGTGCTCGACGCCTCGGGCGACCTGGATCTCTTCGAAGACGATGCCTGGCGTCGCCCGCGGTACGGCAAGTCTCTACGGTCTCTGGTTTCCCTGGTCCGCAAGCTCGATGGGAACCCTTCGGATCGGCTCGAGAAGATCTTCTCTCGATATCAGCGATGGATGCAGCGCAAGTACGACAACTCGGAGCAGCGACTGCGAGATCTCGAAGCCCTGCAAGTGATCGCTGCTCGCTACGAAGAGCCGGAGGCCTTCCTCAGCGACCTCGCGATCGATCCCCCCGACTTCACCCGTCGGCAGCCTTCGGACGACCCCGAAGACGAATGGATGACCCTTTCGACCGTACACTCGGCCAAGGGGTTGGAGTGGAAGGTGGTCTTCTTGCTACAGATGAACGCGGGCCGTTTTCCGATCTACAGCGCCGTGCGGGGCTCGGAAGGGTTCGAGGAAGAGCGGCGGCTCTTCTACGTGGCGGTCACCCGAGCGAAGAACCGGCTCTTCCTGATCAAACCGGAGGAAGTCACCAGCCGTGGCGGTTTCCACGAGGTCGGAGAGCTGAGCCCTCTGATCGACGAGATCGAGCGTTTCACCGAGCTGACGGAGGAGAAGATCTGGGTGGATCCTGCCCAGGAATGGCAAGAAGCGGAGGCGGAGCCGTCCGCCGAGGACGAAGAACGCTTGCGCAGGATCCAGGACTACTTCGGGGGTGGCGGCGGCTATGGTGGTGGAAGCGATTTCGGGGTGAACTGACCCGGGAGCGGGTCAGGGATTGGCCCGGTCCTGACTCCACTGGGAAGCATCGCCGGTTTCGAAGCCATCGGCGAAAATGGTCTTGGGGTCGGGAACCGCCGCAATGGCGGTCCAGGGGGCGCCGGCCGGATCACTACCCGAGGACCAGGGCGACACGCCGAGGGTGCCTCCGAGAGTCAGGGCCGCCACTCCTTCTCCGGTCACTCCCCAGAGACCGGCGAGGCCAGGGCTCCAGGCGAGATCCTGCATCTTCGCCTCGAAGGAAGAACCGAGAGGCGTTGCGCGGCCGGTCTCGCGATCGAGCCGGACGAGGGTTCCCGAATCGATGGCGATATCGAGGCCGAAGGCTTGGCCCTGCACGAAGACCAGCGCATCGAGCTCGCGTTGGGGGGTGCCGGTGATGCGGCTGATCCGCCGGGCCGCAGCGGTCTCGGGATCGATCTCCATCAGAAGGTCCGACAAGTGGTAGACCCCTCCCGCGGCGTAGAGCCGGCCGGTGGTCTCGTCGAAGGCGAGGGCGTCGGCGACATTTACGGTGATCCGCGGCAGCAGGAGAGGGCCCACCTCCCGCACGGTGCCGTCGCGATGGGAGATCACCACGAGGTGAGGCGAGTCGTCCCCGCGGGTGAGCGCGAAGAGATCCCCGGTTCCCGGTTGTCGAGTGAGAGCGCGAACGTCTTGCAGGAGTGGTGAGCTGAGCACCGGCGAAGGCTCACTCTGGCCGGGGTCGATCGCCAGCAACTGCTCACCCGCCACGACAAACGCCGCGGCGGCGGGAAGAAACGAAGGCTCGGAGGATGGGTCTTCGACCGGTGGATGAACGGTGCAGGCGGTCGATCCCAGCAGGATCGCGAGGGCGATGGAAGAAAGGGTCCGTTGGTTCATGGGCGGATCCTACCTTCCGGAGCCGAGGAAAGGGAACCCGCCCGCTCTTTCCAGCCCGGGTCCCGGAATCTGATGGAGTAGGCCCCGCTAGGGGCTCTTTTCGGCAATCTGGGTGCAGGCGCCTTCGGCCTCGAGCTCGAGCAGATCGCCGAGAACGCGGTCGCGCTCCTCGGAATCTGGCTGCAGCTCACAGAATCTCCGAAACCCGGCACAAGCCTCTTCCCAGCGTTCCTGCTCGTAGGCGATCCGGGCGATCTCGAGATGGGCGGCCGTGTGGTCGGGCTCCAGGCGCAGGGTCTCGAACAGAGCGGCTCGCGCCTCTTCCATCAGGCCGACCCGATCTTCCGGGTCGTTCGCATGCTCGGCCTCCGCGGTCAGGAGCCGGGCGAAGAGGTAGTGGGTCTCGGGATCATCCGGCATCATGCTCAGGGCCAGGGCCAGCTGTTGCTGGGCGAGGTGCAGACGCCCGGCTTCGAGATTGAGGCGGGCGTCGTCGCGAATCACGGGCCGGATCCGGTGATCGAAGCGACTGCGGTCACTCGCCTCCACGGGCGGTGTGGTGGGATTCGCGGCCAGCCACGCCCGGGCGTTCTTCGTCCTCTGTTTCAACCGGGGATGGCTGCCGAAGAAGAAGACCTCGGCATCGCGGGACTCGCCGCGTTCCTCCTGCAGGATCTCGTAGACCCGAGGCGCCTCGTGGGGATCGAATCCCGCATCCCGGAGCTTGGCGAAGGCGCTGTGATCGGCCTCGATCTCGAGCCCCCGGCCATAGCCGTTCACCGAGGCGATGAAGGCGAAATGCAGCCCCAGGCCGACCAGGAGATCCGCCAGGATCCCGACCCGCACCGCGTCGTGGTAGTCGCCGTCCCACCAGGCGTCGGCCTCTTCGTGCGCCAGGATCAGCGCTGCCGCGATCGAGGCGGCGGCAAAGCCGATCCGCTTGTTGCGTACGCTCCGTTCGTGCCGCACCATGTGTCGCAGCTCCACGTGGCTCATCTCGTGGCCGAGGATCGTCGCCAGCTGGGACTCGTTCTCGATCCGGGCGAGAAGCCCGGTGTGCACGTAGAGCGAGCCGTGGGGATAGGCGAAGGCGTTGAGGGTCGGGTCTTCGATCACCCGCACCCGGTATTCGACCTCGGAGTTTGCCGCCATGCCCGACGGAGTAAGGTCGTCCACCAGATCTTCCAGGTAACGCTCGAGGAGCGGGTCGTCGTAGAGCACGACCTCTTCGAGGAGCTTGCGTTCTTCTTCTCGTGCTTCGTACCAGAGAGCCAGCTCGTCGTCGAGCGGGGCAAAAGACCCTCCCTGGCTGGAAATGGGGGGCAGCCGGGTGGTCGCACACGAGGCACAGAGCAGAGCCAGCGTGACCGCGGCCACGATCCGGGTGCATCGGCTGTAGGTGGAAGCTGGGCGAATGGAATCGGTCATGGCGTCTCCCGCGGCAGATGGACTCTCCAGCTGCCTCCATGGGTCGAATCCTGGGCGTTTGAGTCAAGGGTTCGATCCATGGACCCACCTCGGGGGTCGCGAGTGCAACGAGTGGTCCATGAGAATCCTCTCGCGGAAACCGGAGGAATGCAACGGTCTCCGCCCCCCGAGAGTGGCCGTTGATCCCATTTCGTGCCGGAACGGGCTCAGCGCCGGGAATCGGTCCGGGATCGGGCCCCGGGCTCGGGATCGAGGCGTTCGAGCAGAGCCGAGAGAGAGGCCGACTCGCCAAGGACCGAAAGACCGTGGCGGAGCAGGCTCCGTGCTGCCGGTCGGTTGCCGGTAGCGGCCAGGATCGCGGCCTGGAAGGTGTAGGACTCCTCGTGCCGCGGATCGATCGCCAGGGCCTTCTGGTAGGCGGCCAGGGCCGGGCCCAACCGTTTCTGCACCCGGTGCACGTCGCCGAGGCTGTGCCAGGCCTTGGCCAGGTTGGGGCGTAGCTCGGTGGCGGCCCGGAGCTCGCCGATCGCCTCGTCCAGCCGGCCCTGGGCCATGAGCACCCGGCCGAGGTTGAACCGCGCTTCCGGGCGCTCGGGGTGGGTGCGCACCAGCGCCTGCAAGACCTCCCGGGCGCGGTCGAGGTCCCGGTTCCTGGAGTGGGCGAGGCCGAGCCATTCGCGGGCGAGGGGATGGCCCGGAGACCGATCGAGCACCGTTTCGAGCGTGGCGATGCTCGCCGCGGGTGGGTGGTAGAGGAGCTGGCCACGGGCCAGCCGCAGCCACGGCTCGAGCTCGTCGAGCGGATGTCTGGCCAGCTTCGATGCCAGGTGCTCGAGGGCTTCGAGACCGCCTCCCGCCCGCAGCACCGAGGTGGCGCGGTAGATCTCGGCCAGGTCGCCCTTCGGGCCCTCCTCGGGGCGCAGGAGCTTCACGTCGACGATCACCGGGTCGCTTTCCTCTCTCGGGGCGAGGAGGGCGTCGAGGTCCGGCCAGAGGCCGATGCGGTGATCCGTCATCACCACGTGCACGACATCGGCCGTGCGATGTCTGGGCATATGACAGGAGGCACAGTCCTGCGGGTCCCGGGCCGGAGGCTGGTCGGCCGTGGTCATGGCCTCGAGCCCGCAGCTGTCCACGCTGTGGCATTCGAGGCAGGCGGCCCGGAAGTGGGCCACTCGGTTCTCGGGTGGGACCTTGCGGTGAGGGTCGTGACAGCTGAGACAGGAGAGGGCCCCCGCGCTCTCCTGGAAGCAACGGCTCTGCTCCAGCCGGTACGGGTGGTGGTTGATCTCGAAGCGGTTCTCACCCTCCTCGTTCTCTTCCACGACCTCCATCTGGGCAAAGGTGTCGGAGAGCTTCTGGCCCGGGCGGAAGGAGTAGTCTCCGCGCCCGAAGAGACGAACGCCCGGCAGGGCGACCGAAGGCTGCATATGGCACTGGTAACAGACGTCGTTGCGACGGCCGGGCTCGAGGCGCGCGGGATTGACGATCGTCGAGGCCGGGTCGTCGAGGCCGAGAGAGTCGCCGAGGGCTGTTTCCACGTGTCGCTGGCCCGGTCCGTGGCAGCGCTGGCAGCCCGTGCCCTCGGGCAGATCCTGCGGATAGACGTGGGGCTGGCCGTACACATCGCTCCCCGCGGGCACGTCGGGGTAGGCGTTGTGGCAGAACATGCACTCCCGCTGCACCGGCCGTACCAGGTCGTAGTGCTCGGGATGGTCGTACCCCGGGGCCATGCCCCAGGATGCCGCCTGGGAGTACCAGGCGATGGGCAGCTGGTAGAGCTCGCCGATCTCTGTTTGGTAGAGATAGGTTCGGGAGTGGTTGCCCGAGCCCAGGACCCAGTCGATGTCCTGCTGTTTCACGTGGATCTCTCGGCCCGAGGGGCTGATCTGGTAGCGACGGAGGCGGTATTCGCCGTCGTCCTCGATCATCTCGTAGTGGTTGCGGGAAGGCTCGTGGTAGAAGTGGCCTTTCTCGAAGTCCTCGATCTCTCGTTCCCGGCTCGGGCGAAAAAACGACCGGGCCATGCCGACCTCCTGGTACGCACGGAAGATCTCGCCGTGGCAGGAGGCGCAGACCTGGTCGTCCACATATCCGGGGGCCGCGCCGCCGGTCGCCGGCACCAGGGGTGGCTCGGCCGAGGTGAGCAGGGCGAGAGCCAGCGAGGCCGTGCCGAGGAGCCCCGCCAGCCGACTCGAATTCGCTCGCCTCCGGCGGCTGCTCCGGCTCTCAGCCATCGATGGGCTCCGCCTCCGAAGGGGTCGCCTCGCTCTCTCGGAGCAGGCGTTCGAGCTTCTCGCCGACGGATTCCGAATCTTCCGAATCGTCTGCCGCCTCGGGCACGAAGAAGGTCTCGCGAAAGACCTCCAGGGCGCGCCGCAGGTCGGCCGCCTCGGGAGGCTCGGGCACCTGGTCGAGAAGGTTCTGCTGCTCGGTCGGGTCCTCGATCCAGTGGAAGAGCTCTTCGGTCCCGGGGCCGGAGATCAGCTTGTAGGGGCCACGGATGGCGGAGAGCAGGTGATCGCTGGTTCCGCCGGGGGTGGTGCGGTGGCGCTCGCGGTGGGCGAAGAGTGTCCGCCCGCGCAGTCGGTGGACCACACCCCGCGGAGGATGCTCCTGGAGCAGGTGGTGGTGCGACAGGCCGTCTCGCGGCTCGAAGGCGATGCCCGCGAGGTCGAGCACCGTGGGTGCGATGTCGACCAGGTGGACATTGGCCTCGATGGTGCGACTCGGCACGCCCGGCCCACGGATGAGCCAGAGGATACGCAGGAGCTCGTTGTAGAGGCTGAAACCGTGGCCGGTTCCGCCGTGGTCCCAGAGCTCCTCGCCGTGATTGGAGGTCACGACCAGGAGCGTATCCTCGCTCCAACCCTGCTCTTCGTAGAGCTCGCGCAGAGCCTTGTCGGTGTAGCTGATCTCGCTGGCGTAGGCCGAGCGGGCCTGCTTCTCGGGATCGAGGGAGTCGCGGTACCACGGGCGCCGGTAGACATAGGGTTGCTGTGGATCATTGAAGTGCAGGTAGAGAAAGGTGGGCGGCGGCTCTCCGGGCTCCGGGTCTTCTCCGTTCTCGTCGACCGTGAGCCACTGCCGTGCCCTTGCCGTGACGTCTTTCGCGCTTCCGCCTTCGAGCAGGCTGTACTGCTGGAATCCGCGACCGAAGCCCCGCGCCTCGGTGGCCTCGGGATTGGCGACGATGCCCAGGGTGCGGTACCCGGCTGCGGCGAAGAGCTCGGCCAGGGTCTCGACCTCGGCGGGTAGGGGCCGGGCGTCGGGAAGCGTCTCGCCGAGGGTTTCGAGAGTTCGTCGTCGGCGCTCGAAGCTCTCCCGGCTCTCGGTCAGGCCGTGGCTCGGCGGGTAGAGAGAGGTGAGCAGAGAGGCCGTGGCCGGGGCGCTGGAGGTGGCGGCGGAGAACGCGTTGCGGAACACCGCAGAGGTGTCCATCAGGTCTTCGAGAAACGGAGCGGTCTTACGCCGGAAGCCGTTGCGTTTGAAGTGGTCGGGCCGGAGGCTGTCGATCACCACCAGCACCACGTTCCTCGGCCCGCTCTCGGCGCCGGGCCCATCGGTAGTGCTCGGTGCTCCCGCGTCCTCCCCCCCGCATCCCCCGAGGGCGAGCGGGAGGGAAGCGATCAACAGTAGGAGAACGACCCGAGCGGCTGGACTTCTTCCCATGGGGGTCAATGGTAGAACAAATCCGCTCGGGCCCGGTCCGTCTCGTCGGGAGGATCGAGTCGGGCTAGACGAGCTCGGCGTCGGACAGGATCTCCACCAGGCTCGGCCCCTCGTGGGCGAGGGCCCGGGCGAGGGCGTCGTCGAGGTCTTCCTTGCGCTCGACCCGGAGGCCCAGGGCGCCGCAGTTCTCGGCGTACTTCGAGAAATCCGGGTTGTGCAGGGAGGTCTGCCAGACGTTCCAGTTCCCCGATCGCTGCTCCTTGGAGATCTTGCCCAGCTCCGCGTTGTGTAGCAGCACGTGGGTGATGCTCATGCCGTATTTGACCGCGGTCAGGAGCTCGCCCATGTACTGGCCGAAGCCGCCGTCGCCGGAGATGGAGACGACCTTCCGGCCGGCAAATCGGGGGTCGTCTTCCCGGGTCGCCGTCCAGGCACCCATGGCGGCGGGCAGGGAGAAGCCGATGGAGCCGAGGTACCCCGACATCAGGACCGATTGCCGGGTGCACTCGAAGTAGCGCCCGAAGGAGTAGGTGTTGTTGCCCACGTCGACCGCGATGATGGCGTCTTCGGGCAGCTGGCGGGTCATGGCGGCGAAGATCGCGGCCGAGCTGACCCCACGGCCGCGATCGTCGGCCAGTCGGCGTTCCTTCTCGGTTCGCCAGATCTGCCAGCGGCGCGCGACTTCCGGCCGCTGGTCGACGGTGTTCGTGCGACCCTCGAGGCGTTGGGCGAGCAGGTCGACGGTCACCGAGATCTCGCCCCAGACCGGTACCTCGACCGGGTGGAACTTGCCCAGGGCGAGAGGATCGAAATCTACTTGGATGATGGGTTTCTTCGGGGTGATGCCGGTGTGATTGCTGAAGCTGGCGCCGAAGACCAGAAGGCAGTCGCATTCGTTCATGAACCAGCTGGCGATCGGTGTGCCACTGCGCCCGAGCACCCCGCAACCGAGCGGGTGGTGGTCGGAGATCAGGCCCTTGCCCTTGAACGTGGTGAGGATCGGGGCGTCGAGGGACTCGGCCAGCTCGGTGATCGCCGGCATGTCGAACCGGGCGCCGTGGCCGACGATGATCACCGGGCGCTCGGACCGGGCGAGCAGGTCGACGGCATCGGAGAGAGCGGACTCCGGCGGCGCGATCTCGCGGGTGGTGATCCGCCCCTCGGGGCTGCCGGCAGCGGCGCCTTCCTCGGCAGGGAGGTTCTGGACCTCGTCGGGGAAGATGAGGTGAGACACCCCCCGGTTGAGCAGCGCCGACTTGCAGGCGAGGTTCATCAGCTCGGCGTGTTTCGAGGTGTGGAGCACCGTTTGGCTCCACTGGGCGACCTTGCCGAAGGCGGCCATCAGGTCGATTTCCTGGAAGGCTCCGGGGCCGAGCACCTGGGTGTCGACCTGGCCGGTGAGAGCGATCACCGGCGAACGGTCGACATTGGCGTCCCACAGGCCGGTCAAGAGATTGGTCGCTCCCGGGCCGGCGATCGCCAGGCAGGCGGCGGGGCGGCCGGTGAGCTTGCCATAGGCGGAGCAGGCGAACGAAGCCGCTCCCTCGTGGCGAATGCCGTAGTAGGTCAGGTTGCCGGCCTCTTCCTGCAGGCGGAGAGCGTCGGCCAGGCCGAGGTTCGAATGACCCACCATGCCGAAGACCTGCCGTATGCCCCAGGCGGTGAGGGTCTCCGCCATCACGTCGCTGGCGGTGCGCACATGGGGAGTCTCTTCTTCGAAGGCCACGTAGACGCCGTCGTCCCGCACCTCCACGGGGAAGGTCCGTACGCCGTCGTCATACCCGCCCGGCGGTTTACCGGTGAGAGGGTCGAAGTCCCAGCCGTGCCAGGGGCAGCGCAACATGCCGTTCTCGATCGATCCTTCTCCGAGGGGGCCTCCCTGGTGGGGGCATTGGTTCGACAGGGCGGCGAATTTGCCCTGGAAATGCGTCAGGCAGATGGTCTGCACGCCGCAGGTTACGGATTTCACTCGATTTTCCGGCAGATCGCCGGGAGCGGCCACCCGGTACCAAGTCTGCTTTCCTTTCCGGGCCTGGTTGGCGTCACTCATTCCTCAATCTCCTCGTCGGATGAACCGTCTACGGGCCGCCGAACCTGGGTCGGAACCTGGCGGGAGCTCGAAGGTGCCCTTTGGCGATGGTCTCGAAAGGTTACACCACGCGACATCTCGTCCCATGGCGATGCCGAGTCGGCTCGCCTCGGCGGAGCCCCCGGCGAGGCAAAAGATGTCATCATGCCGCTGGAGCTGGCTCCGGAGGTGCATTTGACGACCCAACCCCCATCGAAGGCCTTGCGAGGCCGAGGCGTTGCGAGCAACCCGAAAGGTCGTTTCGAGCGACTCGAGGTCGAGCTCGACCCGGAGCTGGATCCGGCCGAGCAGCCCGCCCCGGCCACGGTCTTCCTTCGCGACGCCGCGAAATCGGTGATCGCTCGCAATACCAGCCCCGATGTTCCCTTCGATGCCAGCATCAACCCCTACCGTGGCTGTGAGCACGGTTGTAGCTACTGCTACGCGCGGCCCTTCCACGAGTATCTCGGGTTCTCCGCCGGAATCGACTTCGAGTCTCGGATCATGGTCAAGGAAGAGGCTCCGGAGCTGCTCCGCAAGGAGCTCTCGTCTCCGCGCTGGAAGCCCCAGCTGCTCGGGCTCTCGGGGGTTACCGACGCCTACCAGCCGGTGGAGCGCAAGCTGCGGATCACCCGCGGCTGCCTCGAGGTGCTGGCCGAGTTTCGCAACCCGGTGGTGGTGGTGACCAAGAACTATCTGGTCCGTCGCGATGCCGATCTGCTCGGGGCCCTGGCGGAGCATCGTGCGGCGGCAGTTTCTCTCTCCATCACCAGTCTCGACCCCGAGCTGGCCCGCCACCTGGAGCCCCGAGCGTCCCATCCCCGTCGTCGACTGGCGGCGATCGAGGCGCTGGCGGCGGCCGGGGTACCCACCGGTGTGCTGGTCGCTCCGGTGATTCCCGGGCTCAACGAGCACGAGATCCCGGCAATCCTCGAAGCGGCGGCGGCGGCGGGTGCCACCCATGCCGGTTTCATCGTGTTGCGGCTGCCGGGCAGCGTACGGCCGCTGTTCGAGGAGTGGCTCGAGTTGCACGCTCCGGAGCGCAAGAAGAAAGTGCTCTCTCGGTTGCGAGACGTAAGGGCCGGCGAGCTGCACGATTCGCGTTTCGGGCACCGGATGCGAGGCCAGGGGCCCTACGCCGAGCAGATCCGCGATCTCTTCGAGCTCAGTCGTCGCAAGGTCGGGATCGAGAAGCGCATCACCCGCCTATCCACCGCCGCCTTTCGCCGGCCCCATCAACAGTTGAGCCTCTTTTCCCGAGGAGACGGCGGAGGGGGGTAGCACTCCTGCTCGTCGGAGCCGCTGGCTCGGGGAGGAATTGCCGCCGAAGGGCAGGTGCCCGGTGAGGATCTGGTGAGCGAGGGAATTACGTCCCGGGAATCGGAGGAGAGACCGGGTCGGGGAGCCATGGCTGCAATACTTCGTTCGAAGTCTTGTTCTCGGGAGCTCGCGGAAGCGTTCCCGGCTTCGTCGAGGTATCGGCGACGGCTGAGCGGAACCCGATAAGGATTGGGCTGAATTTTCTCTTGGGAGTCAGGGAGAGGCGGCGAGAAGGGGAGCGAAGGGGTCTTCGCCGGGCACCAGCTCGGCGAGGTGGGTGGCACCTTCTACGTCGTGCAGCTCCAGCTCGAGGAAGGCGATCTCGTGGCGGGTGGCGATCCGGGCTCCGGTCGCGAGGGTCTGCCAGCCGTCCCAGCCGGCTTCGAGCCCGGCGACGGGAAGGATCCGGGTCCACATCTTCCAGGCGATGGGAAGGTCGTCGGGGCCGACGATCCAGAGGTAGCTGTCGCCCGGGGTGACCCCGCCTTCCGAATAGGTGACGAGAAGCCCCTGCCCGCCGTCCTCCAGCTCGACCAGGCGTCGGGTGACGCCGTCGTCGAAGAGCTTGGAGATGGGGTTCAGCCAGAACGAGTCGTTGCACCAGAAGCTCCAGGCCTTCTGCACCAGCTCCTCGGTCTGGGCGGCATCGACCTCGGAGCCGTCGGCGCGGAGGTAGGCCCTGCCCGTCTGGTCGGTGAGGTCGAGCAGCACCTCGTGATCGCCGAAGCGAACGCGGGCGAGCCCACGTTCGCGATCCCAGAGGTGCTGCTGGCGACCCGAGAAGTCCCAGCTCACGGCTCCGGTGCGCTGCCAGGCGTCGTCGTCGATCGCCTCCATCATGCGGCGCGCCAGGGCGTCGGCAGCGGGGCCCTCGGTTCCCTCGGGTATGGGTGACTGGGCCAGGCGCAGGCCGATACCGATCAGCAGGCCAATACCCAGTACGAAGAGCAGCAGTGCTTTCAGGAGGCGACGCATGGAATTACGGTGTTTCGTGCTCAGACGGTGTTTCTTGCCCTGAGCTCCATTCGAGCTCAGGGCTTCCTTGGGGGAGCGGCGCTCCCCCACTTCCGATCGCTCGGATCAGCTGGTGGCTTCCTCGCCCTCGGTGGTCTCTTCTTCGGTCGCTTCCTCGCCGGCATCGGCGACATCGGAGGTGAGGTCGAGCTTGATCAGCACCTCGTCGCGGATCAGGTCGTCGGCCTTGCCCGGGTACTCGATCCCGAAGTCGAAACGTTTGATCGAGAACTCGGCATCGGCGGTGAACCCGGAGTCGCTGAGCGAGATGTTGGCCGGGAAGCTGATCTGCTTGGTCACACCGTGCAGATCGAGGTTGCCGGTCAGGGTGTAGGTGCCGTCGTCGTTGGCGGCGATGGCGGTGGAGTTGAAGGTGGCGGTGGGATAGGTCTCCACGTCGAAGAAGTCGGCGCTCTTCAGGTGGCCGGTGAGGCGCTCGTCGTCGGACCACAGGGAGTTGGTGTCGATGGTCACGTTGACGGTGGCACCTTCCGGGGAGTCGGAGGTCATGACGACCTCGCCATCGAAGTCTTCGAATCCGCCTTCGTGCGTACCGGTGACCTTGGAGCCGACGAAGCCGACGGATCCGCCGAGGGGCCAGGTGGACGCCATGACTTCCGTGACGGGCTCGGCGACGGGTGCAGGTTCCTCGACAACGGCCTCCGGCGCGTCGGACGCCGGGTTGGCGCAGCCGAACGACAGCAAGAGCAGGGCAGCGAGCCCGGTGTTCAGCACATGTTTCATAAGGATCTCCTTGATTGACAGAAGATTCTGTCCAGCTGGGGGTTGTGAGAGAAGCGGGACTTTATCAGGCTGTTCAGAATTCTGCAGTTTTGAGACGATTCGACGGAAAGGGCGACATGGATTCTGGCACGCTTTCTGCTAGGTAACGGCCTCGGATCTCAGTAGGTCGAGTGATTTCGCCGCCCGAGGGCAATCCGACGGTGTCAATCTGGCGCTATCGAGTCGTTTTGCCCGAAATCCAGACTGGCAAGATGGGTCGAGAGGATTCTATGGAAGAGAGTACAGCAGAGAACGGACAGACCGAAAGCCCACCGGAAGTCGTCGCCGAGCCGACGGAAGTACTGGTCCGAGTCGCGGGGTTGAGCAAACACTATGGCGCGATTCGTGCGGTCGACGGGATCGACTTCGAGGTCCGCCGGGGAGACATTCTGGGTTTCCTCGGGCCGAACGGCGCGGGCAAGACCACGGCGATGCGGTTGATCACCGGCTTCCTGGAAGCCGATGCCGGAACCGTCGAAGTGGCCGGGCACGACATCACCAGGGATTCACTGGCCGCGAGGCGACGGGTCGGGTACCTACCCGAGAATGCCCCGGCCTATGGCGAGATGACGGTTCGAGGCTTCCTCGAGTTCATCGCCGAGGCGCGGGAGGTGAGCCCGGGAGATCGGGCGATCGCCCAGGTGGTGGCGATGACCGGTCTCGACCGAGTACAGCACCAGGTGATCGAAACCCTCTCCAAGGGTTTCAAGCGGCGGGTGGGTCTGGCTCAGGCGCTGATCCACGATCCGGAGGTTCTGATCCTCGACGAGCCCACCGACGGCCTCGATCCCAATCAGAAAGCCATGGTGCAGGATCTGATCAGCAACCTTTCGAAGAACAAGTGCATCATTCTCTCCACCCACATCCTCGACGAGGTGGAGCGGATCTGCAATCGCGCGGTGATCATCTCCGAGGGCAAGATCCTGGTGGACTCGACCCCGGCCGAGCTGATCTCGAAGGCGCACGATCACAATCTGGTGCAGTTGCGTTTCACCACCGAGCAGCCCGAGCTGGTGGAGAAGATCGCCGCCCAGCCCTGGTGTGCGGAAGTCCGTCAGCCGTCGCCGGAAGTGGTCGAGGTGCTTCCTCGCGAGGGAGAAAACCATCTCGCAGAGGTGCTGGCGCTGGCATCGGGTACACCCCTCGAAGGAGTCCACCTCCACGAAGGGCGCCTGGACGACCTCTTTCGTGACATCACCCAGGGAGTGAGCCAATGAGCCGTTTTACCGGTCTTCGAGCGGTTTTCAAACGGGAGTTCCAGGGCTATTTCGCCTCGCCCGTGGGCTATATCTTCATCGTCATCTTTCTGCTCTCCAGCGGCTGGCTCACCCTGTCGCGAGACTTCGGGCGCTTCTTGGAGCTGCGGCAGGCCAGCCTCGACTCGTTCTTCACCTATATTCCTTGGATCTTCGTGGTGCTCGTTCCTGCCGTGGCGATGCGCCTGTGGGCGGAGGAGCGCAAGAGCGGCACGGTCGAGCTGCTCTGCACTCTTCCCATCAGCCTCGAGGGCTCGTACCTCGGCAAGTTCCTCGCCGGCTGGTGTTTCCTGGCGTTCTCCCTGCTGCTGAGCCTGCCCCTGGTGGTGCACGTGGCGCGGCTGGGCGATCCCGATTGGGGCGCGATCTTCGCAGGGTACCTGGGGTGTCTGCTGCTGGCGGCGAGCTACCTGGCCATCGGCATGCTCTTCTCGGCTCTCACCAAGAACCAGGTCGTGGCCTTCATTCTCGGCACCGCGGCCACGGTGGTGTTCTTGATCATCGGGTTACCCCAGACGCTGGAGTCCATCGGCAGCACCTTCGGTGGCTATGTCGAGCAGGTGCTGCTGAGCCTGAGCATCGCCGATCACTTCGACACCCTCACCCGGGGGTTGTTGGAGCTCGGGACCCTGGTCTTCTTCGTGGTGTTCACCACCGGCTGGCTGGTGGGCGGCATGCTGGTTCTCGACCGGACCAAGGCTTCTTGAGGAGCGGATCATGAACGGCAAGAACCTTTTGGAAAGTGGCACGACCACCCTCGTGCTCCTGGCACTCGTCACCGTCTTCGGCATCCATACCGTGGTCCAGAACGGTGAGGATCTGCGGCTCGACCTCACGCAGGACAACCTCTATTCCCTCTCCGAAGGCACGGAAGGGATCCTCGAGAGGATGCAGGAAGAAGGGGTGAAGCCGATCGATGTCCACCTCTACTTCTCCGAGACGGTCGGCAAGTCGTTGCCCCGTTTCATCAAAGACTTTCTGACCTACGACAAGTACCTGCGCTCTTTGTTGAAAGAGTACGAGGTGGCCTCGAACGGCAAGATTCGAGTGCATTTCGTCGATCCGCTGACCGACAGTGACGAGGCGCAGGACGCTCAAGCGCTCGGTCTCGAAGGAAAACCCATCAATCAACACGGTGATGTCTTCTACTTCGGGCTGGCGATGCAGACCCAGACCGGGAGCAAGGACGCCATCGAGTTCCTGTGGCCGAACCAGCAGGAGACCGTGGAATACGAGATCTCGAAACGGCTCCATCGCCTGATCTGGCCGACCCGGGAGCGGATCGGCATCTTGTCGAGCCTCGAGGTGCTCAGCGAGGCGACCAATCCCTACATGGCCCAGATCCTCGCCGCCCAGGGCAAGAACCCCGGGGAGTCCTGGACCTCCGTCAAGCTCTTGGAAGAGACCTACCAGGTGGCGAAGATCGATACCGATGCCGATCACATATCGCCCGAGGAGTTCGACCTGGTGATCGTCGTGCATCCGAAGAATCTGAACGACCGAGCCCTCTGGGCTCTCGACGAGTGGATCAGCCGGGGTGGCAATGCCTTGATCTTCCTCGACCCCTACGCCCTCGACGACCGCGCCCCCCAGAACCCGCAGCAACCCTGGGCCGCCTACCAGTACGAGCCTTCTTCGAGCCTCGAGAAGCTGCTCGCGGTCTGGGGTCTCGAGATGCCCGCTGGGGAGATCGTCGCCGACCGAAATCTCGCCAACAAGCGGGTGGTGCGGCAGTTCGGTCCGGCCGAGCGGGTTCTGGTCGACATGCAGATCACCGAGCAGGAAGCGGCGGACACCATCGCGTCCGATCATCCGGTGCTCCAGGGGCTCAGCAACCTCCGCTTTTTCCATGCCGGTGGCCTCCGGCAGCTCGAAGGGGTTGCCGAGGGAGTGACCCTGACCCCTCTGGTCACCACGACCGCGGCCGGAAATACGGTCGAGGTCGAGGCCGGTTTCCCCGGCGACGAAGGGCTCGTATTCCTCGACCTCTTCAACGAGCCGGCGAAGATCAACGATCGTTTCGTTCCCGGCGACGAGCCCGTGACCCTCGCCTACATGGTGCAAGGGCAGCTGGGCCCGCTCTACTCGGAAGGTGCCCAGATCCCCGGGCCGACTCCGCCGCCTCCACCCGGGCTACCGCCGGGGATCGACCTGCCGCCGCCCACCAGTGACGAGGTGATCTCGAAGGAGCCGGTGCCCGAGGAAGAGCGCCAGGAGGCGACGGTGCTGGTGTTCGCCGACGTCGATCTGATCTCCGATCAGGTGGCGTTCCAGAGCACACCTTTCGGCGCCATTCCACTGAACGACAACTACAAGGTGTTGCTCAACGCGGTGGACTTCCTCTTCGGCTCGGAGGATCTGATGAAGGTCCGTTCGAAGAAGCCGGTCCGCCGCCCCTTCACTCTCTTCGACGAGATCGAGGCGAAGGCGGACGAACGCACCCTCGAACGGGAGCAGGAGCTGCGGACCGAGATCGCGACCTTCGAGGAGCAGCTGCGGGAGAAGCAGAGCGTGGCCAACAACCAGGCTCTGTTCAAGAAACAGCTCCAGGACGAGGTCGATCAGCTGAACGAGCGGATCGTCGAGGCCAACCGTGAGCTGATCGAGATCCGCAAGAACAAGCGGGCGGCGATCGAGGAGCAGGAGATGCTCGTCCGGGTGACGACCCTTGCGGTCACGCCCTCCCTGGTCCTGGCGTTCGGCCTCTTTCTCTGGTTCCGCAGGCGCCGACTCGACCAGCAGGCGCGAAGGAGATCGCGATGAAACACAACAAGATTCTCGCCGTCTGCGCGGCGACGTTGTTCCTGCTCTCGTTCTTTTCCTATCGCGAGAGCGTGACCCGAGCCGAACGGTTCGAGCGTGGACAGAAGTTCCTTCCCAATCTCAACCCCGACGAGATCGCCTCGATCTCGATTCGCAAGGGTGAGACGTCGACCCGGCTGACCCGCCAGGGAGAGGATCGCTTCGTGGTGGCGAGCTCCAACGGATACTGGGCCGACAACGAGGCGATCAATCGTTTCCTCAAGGACGTCCTGGAGCTGGGGCTCGAGAAAGAGGTCGGCTCGGGAGAGAGCCTCTACTCGGAGCTGGAGCTCGAAGCGGGAGCGGAGAACACCACGGAGGTCGCCTTCACCGATGCCTCGGGGGAGGAGATGGTGCGGTTTCTGGTCGGCAAGTCCTTCGAAGACGGCGGATCCTACGTTCGGCGGACCGACGAAGCCGGGGGTGAGGAGAGCATGGTCTTCCTCTCCAGTCGGACTCTGAGCCTGAGCGCTGATGGCGACAGCTTTGTAGACAAAGAGATTCTCGATGTGGAGGAAGAGAAGATCACTCGGGTGGTCGGCCGAGATTTCGTGATCCAGCGGCAGGACGGTGAGCTCCAGCTCGCCGACGTTCCCGAAGGGCAGAAAGAGAGCTCCAAGGTCTTCCAGGTGAAAGGTCTCCTGCGCGGCTTGCGTTTCACCCAACACCTGCTGGCCAACGAGCCCGAGGTTCTTGGCCTGACCTTCGAAGATCAGCTGGAAGTCGAGCTCGACGACCAGACCGGGTACCGGGTGGCGGTGGCGACCCGGGGAGAGAAGCACTATCTTCGCGTCGAGGGTTTCCAAACCGCGGAGGAACAACTCTCGATCGCCATGGATGCGAGCGAGGAAGAGGTCCGCGAGACCTCGGAGATTCTCGCGCGGGGCGACGAGATTCGGGAGTTCAACGAGTTCCACGGCTCCTGGATCTACGAGGTCACCGAGACCCTGGCCGACAAGGTCCGCCTGACCCGTTCCGATCTCCTCGAGAAGGCCTGAGGTGCAGAGGCCCCGGGCGACCCGGCCCGGGGCCTCTCCGAGCCTGGCTCGGCTCGTTCTTCCTTTCGTCGCCTGGGTGGGGTGTTATAGTCGCGATGCAAGCTCGACTCGGCTCTCCTACGCCATGGATCGGCCCCCCCACGCCAAGTACACGCTCAGGAGAAGAACCATGAGGAAACCAATTGGGTTCCAGGCGATGTGGCTCGCGCTCGCCGCGCTGCTCGTCGTCTCCCCGGCCTTCGCCAAGAAATCCCCCGGACCGACCGTCTTGATCTCGCCCGACGAGTCGGTCGCCTCAGAGATGCGTGGGAATGCACGTGTCGACACCGAGACCGGTATGCCCATCGCCCTGTACCGGGTGGGCTATGCGGTGGATCCGGGTACTCCGGAGCAGATGGCACGGCAGTACCTCCGTGAGAATGCTTCGGTCCTGGGCCTGCGCTCGACGGAGCTCGACGACCTGGTGCACCACGCGACCCGCGAAGGGCGTGCGGCGACTACCGTTCGTTTCAAGCAGCAGATCTCCGGCGTGCGGGTCTACGGTGCCGAGATCACCGTGACCATCGACCACGACAACGTGGTGAATTTCGTGATGAGCACCTACAAGCCGGCTTCTCTGGCCTCGGCGGCACCCGTGCGCTCGGCATCCGAGGCGCGGCAGGCGGCGTTCGATCTGCTGGGTGTCGAAGGAACCGTGCACTACGAGACCACCGACCTGGTGGCCTACCACAACAAGGGTACGACCCGACTGGCCCACCGCGTGCGGTTCTCACCCCTCGAGGGGAATCTCGGAGACTGGGAAGTGCTGCGCGACGCCCACACCGGAGAGATCTTCAAGGCCGTGGACCAGACACTCTACGTGCCCGTCGACGGCACCGGCGATGTGTTCGATCCCGACCCGCTCTCCTCCGCCGGAGCGACCTACAACGATCCTGGGTACACCGACGGGAACGACGCCAACACCCCGCAGCTCAACGCCGAAGAATTCAGCCGCACCCTGCGCGATATCGACCTGACCGGCGGCATCCACTCCCTCACCGGCCCGTGGGCAGAGGTCGTCGATTGGGACACGCCGTTCAAGGGCGATTTCTCCCAGGCGAGCTCCGACTGGAATTTCGACCGTTTCGACGATGCTTTCGAGGCGGCGAACACCTACTACCACATCGATGTCTACATGCGGTACATGAACGTGACGCTGGGCCTGGACGTGCGTCCCTACCAATACCCGGGCGGTGTGCAATTCGACCCGAGCGGGTTCGGCGGAGCCGACAACTCTTCCTACTCGACCGGCACCGGCCGGCTGCGTTTCGGTGAGGGCGGAGTCGACGATGCCGAGGATGCCGACGTGGTGATCCACGAGCTCGGCCACGGTATCCACGACTGGGTCACCAATGGTGGTCTCTCGCAGGTCAACGGCCTGAGCGAAGGTGTCGGCGACTACTTCGCCCAGTCCTATAGCCGCTCGTTCGGCCAGTGGGATCCCGCGGATCCGGCTTATCACTGGGTCTTCAGCTGGGACGGTCACAACCCCTTCTGGGGCGGGCGCCGCACCAACTACACCGGCATCTACCCCGACGACCTGGTCGGTCAGGTGCACACCGATGGCCAGATCTGGTCGACCTGCAACATGCGCATCTGGGATGCGATCGGTCAGGAGAAGAGCGACGCGGCCCAGCTCGAGGGCCTGGCCATGACCAACGGCGGCACCAACCAGCAGGACGCCGCCCAGGCAGTCCTGCAGTCGGCGGTCGACATGGGCTACACGGTCAGCGAGATCAACGAGATGCAGACGATCTTCCAGAGCTGCGGTTACGACGTGATGGTCACCCTTAACGACCTGATCTTCACCGACGGCTTCGAGAGCGGCGACACCACCGGGTGGAGCAACTCGAGCCTCTGAGCCGGCCGAGAGACCGCAACGAGAACGCCGCCCCGAGCATCGCCTCGCGGCGGCGTTTTTTTTATGGACCTCGATCGGCCCGAGTGGTCGCTCTCAGGCGGTCTCGGCGGGCACGAGCTGGGGTCGGCGGATGCCGAGAGTGCCGATCTTCTGGTGCAGATAGGTGCGCTGGATATCGAGAAGGCGAGCGGCGGCGGAGACATTCCAGTTGGTCCGCTGCAGAACGCTCTCGATGTATTCCTTCTCACATTGGGTCTTGAATTCCCGCAGAGAGAGCGCCGGTACCTGTTGCCCGAGGCGCACCAGGCCGGTCTCCTGCCCCGGGCCCTCGGCGAAGAACGACGAGGGAAGGTGGTCGGGGCTGATCGGGTCGCCACCGAAGACCACCAGTCGTTCGCAGACGTTTCGCAGCTCACGAACGTTCCCCGTCCAGGGATAGGCGAGAAGATGGGGGTAGATCTCGTCAGAGACTTTTCTCGGGCGCACCCGGTGGCGGCGAATGAAGCTCTCGATGAAATGGTCGAAGAGCAGGCGAATGTCGTCTCCGCGGTGGCGCAGAGGGGGGACCTCGATCGGCAGATGAGCGATCCGGAAGTAGAGGTCTTCGCGAAACTCACCGTCCTTGACCGTCGCTTCCAGGTCGCGGTGGGTGGCGGTGATCACCCGCACGTCGACCTCGCGGTCCCGGGTCTCGCCGATTCTCCGCACCCGGCCATCTTCCAGCACCCGCAGCAGGCGCGCCTGGAGCTGTACGTCCATGTCGCCGATCTCGTCGAGAAAGAGGGTGCCGCCGTTGGCCTCCTCGAAGAGGCCCGCCTTGGCGGAGCGCGCATCGGTGAAGGCGCCCTTGGCATGGCCGAAGAGCTCGTCTTCGATCAGGTGACTGGGAATGGCCGCGCAGTTGATCTTGATGAAGGGCTGGTCCTGCCGTGGGCTCTCCTGGTGCAGCGCGTTGGCCACCAGCTCCTTGCCGGTGCCGCTCTCGCCGCGAATCAACACTCGGGCATCGGTGGGAGCGGCCCGGGCGATCAGGTCGCGTAGCTTGAGAATGCCGGGCGAGTCACCGAGGATCGTGGTTCCGGAGCCGAGCTCCGAACGAAGGTCCGCAACCTCGCGGCGCAGGGCGGCATTTTCGAGGGTGTTGCGAATCGAGCGCAGCAGGCGCTCGCGACTGAACGGCTTCTCGATGAAGTCGTGGACTCCGAGACGCAGGGCTTCCACGGTCTCGCTGATCGAGGCCTCACCCGAGACGATGATCGTCGGCGGTAGGGCCCGTCGCTCGACCAGCTGGCGCACCATGTCGACTCCGCTGATCCCGGGAAGCCGGACATCGCTGAGCAGCAGATCCGGCACCTGCAGATCGCCGTTGTCGAAACCCTGGAGAAGGGCCTCGGCACTGTCGAGGGCGCGGGGTGCGAAACCCTGCTCGCGGAGCTGGAAGAGCAGATTCGCGCGGATCTTGCTGTCGTCTTCGACGATGAGAACAGAGGTCATGCTTCGGCCTCCCGCAGAGGTTTGTAGGGAGTGTCTCTCTCCGCCGAGGATGCCTCGGCCACTTCGGGCTCGGGAGCTCGGGGAAAGGAGAGGCGAAAGGTAGTGCCCTCGCTCGACGAGCTCAGGAGCTCCAGGTCTCCTCCGTGGTCGAGCAGGATCTTCTTCGAAATGGCGAGGCCGAGCCCCATGCCCTGGCCGATGCGGCGAGTGGTGGTGTAGGGCTCGAAGAGGCGCTCGCGGATTGCCGGATCGATTCCGGGGCCGTCGTCGCAGACGTCGAGAAAAGTGGTTTCCGGAGAAGAGCCGAGGCGGAAGCGAACCCCGCCGCGAGACTCGCCGAGGGCGAGAGAGCTGTTGTCGCAGAGGTTCACCAGAACCTGGCGCAACATGTCGCGGTCGATCGAGACTTCGAGCGCTTCGTCGGGGTCGAAGTCCAGCTCCAGCCCCAGGTTGGCCCAGGCCGATTCATAGGTGGTCACGAACTCGCTCACCAGGTTGGCGAGGTTGCGTGCTTCGGGCTCGGGTCGAGGCAGGCGGGCGAAGGAGGTGAACTCCTGGGCGAAGCGGCCGAGATGCTCGAGCTCCTGGGTGGCGCTGCGGGCCGCCTGGCGAATGTCGTCGAGGTGATCGAGGGATTCGCGCTCCAGAAGATTCCCCAGCCGGCTGAGCTCGAGGCGTGCTCCCGTCAGCGGGGTGCGCATCTCGTGGGCGTGTCGGCGGGCCGCCTCCTGCCACGCGGAGAGGTTGTTGAGGGTCGCCAGGCGGCGGCGGTCGCGGGCCATCACCCGGGAGGTCTGCTCGATCATGGCGCTGATCCGGCCCACCAGGTCGCGGCGTCTCTCCCCGAGCTCGATATCGGTCCGCCCCTGGGCGAGGTCGGCGAGGGCGGCGCGCAGGCTCTCGAGGCGCCGGTCCAGCCGGCGCTGGCGGACGTGATGCAGGGTCAGCAGCAAGGCCACGGTGCCGAGAAACGCCAGCAGGAGGAGCTGCTGATAGCGCTCCACCAGACCTTCGCGGTTGTGCGCCAGAACCCGCAGATGCCCCAGGAGTGTCTGCAGGTCTTCGAAGCGTTGCCGGTAGACCGCCTCTCTCTCGGGTTTGCCGTCGGCCAGGGTCTTCTGGTCTTCGAGGCTGGTCTCGAGAGCCCGCAGAACCTCGGGGTGCACTCCGAGGGCGAACCATGCGGCCGAGATATGGCGTTCGAAGGCGACGAAGATCAGGGCCGCCGCAACCATCATCAAGAGGATTCC
The DNA here is from genome assembly GCA_964565225.1 of uncultured Thermoanaerobaculia bacterium. GTDB lineage: Bacteria > Acidobacteriota > Thermoanaerobaculia > Multivoradales > J023 > CAZMEL01. The sequence continues at coordinate 33,728 of CAZMEL010000003.1, forward strand.
CAACAAGGAAGATCTGAAGCTCAAGGGGGTCAAGAGGTCACTCCGAGGGGCCGTTCCAGCTGCCACTGGAAGGATTTGATGGCGCGTCTCTGGATCGATGTGGCCATCAGGAGGTGGAAGGCGCGACCGAGCTTTTCCGGCGGCTCGTCCACCGAGTCGGCGAGCTTCTCGGCGCTGCTGCGTCGGCCGGCATTCTCCAGCGAGTCGGAGAACCAACGCTGGGTGTCGTCGCGCTCCTGCTGGGAGAAGGGCACGACATCGAGCTGCAGGCGAATGTTTCCCGAGCCGCCGAGATCGTTCTGCCGCCGATCGAAGACCACCAGCCGGCGTTTGCGCCACCAGCCGCGCAGGTCTCGGAACGAAGGAATGGTCTCGCGTTCCACGGTTCCGTCGATCCCCAGGCTCGCCACCTCGTAGACTTCGTCCCAGAGCTCGTAGCGCACCTCGACCCGAGCGCCACCGGCGATCTTCTCGCCTCGGTTGTTGCGCAGGCTGAGGCGAAAGACGAAGCTCGTCGTCAGGCCGGTTTCGAGGTGCTCTCGGACCTCGGTGTCGGCGAGCAGGTCGGGAAGGTCTGTGAGCACCCAGCGGTGCCGATCTTCCTCACCGGCGAGCTCCAGGCGAGGGGCTTCGGCGGCTTGCAAGACACCAGCCCATAAAAAGGGTAGGAGAACTACCCATCGCATCATGTGGCTCTCCCCACATCGACATACGAGAATCCGAAGCGGAAGATTCCCCAACGGGTGCGATAGGAGAGCGAGGTCGTGAGGCCGATCCGCTCCAGGGAGTCGGCGAGGCCCGCGAAGGCCGGAGAGGTACCCTCCAGGCCCGCTTCGAAAGTGTTCTCCCAGAAGAGCTCCCGATGGTGGTCCTTTCGGTCGGTTCCCCAGACCGCCAGCGAATGCCGGAGGGTCACAGCGGCTTCCCAGACGTCGAGGTCGATGCTCTCGATCACCCCTTCCTCCGTGGGCACGTTGTCGACCGAGGAACGCCCCGCCCCGACTCTCCAGCCCACCGAGAGGACATTGCGTCCCCCCAGAGTCCAGTGCCTCGTGCCGGAGAAGACCGCCCGGTAGAGCCTGGAACGCATCTCCACCGAGGTGGGGATCCGCAGGACCGGTGTCGAGAAACCCTGGCTCAGGAATCCCGGCTCGGTAAAGGCCGCCTCCAGGCGCTGGGCCTCGACCGCCGCGGTCATCGACAACCCGCGGCTCGGGAAGCTCGGGTCATCCGTGGTGTCGTAGACCCAGGCGAGCTCCAGGCGACTCTCCTGGCGGTCGTCGAAATCGAAGAGCAGCCGGGTCGAGACCGGCTCGATCACCTCGCGGCGAAACCCCTCGGCGCCGTCGAGGTGAGAGAGCTCGAGTCGCAGTGAACGAATGGAGTCGAGAGGCATGCCGAGCGTCACCGTTCCGCGCGCGGCGCTGCCGTCGTTGTTCCAGCTGCTGAAGGTCGGATCGAGACCCAGGGGCAAGACGTCGGTCTCACAGCAGCCGACCACCTCGTAGCCGACGTTGAGAAAAGCTCCACGATTGAAGAGCTGGTAGCGCGTATAGCCGAGCTGCAGGCTCGTACCCGTCGAAGCCGAGGCGAAGAACACGCCGTAGTTGCCCACGAACCATCGGGCACCGGCGAGAGCGAAGATCTGGTGGTTGACGTCGTCGAGGAAGCGGCGCTCGAACCCGAGCCCGTCGCCGAAGGCCGTGGTCTGGGCATCGACGCCGAAGAAGAAACGTCGTACCTCCTCGACCTCGATCACCAGGGTCAGCTTGCCGCGCTCACTTCCCTTGCGCAGGGAGAAGGCTGCGTCGAGCACAAAGGGCAGGCGGCGGATGCGGTAGACCGCGTCGAGCAGATCCAGCTCGTCGTAGACCCTGCCCTCCACCAGCAACGACTCCGAGCGAAGGATTGCGGGTGACACCCGGCGGGCTCCCTCGACCTCGATCTTCTCGATGTAGAGACCCGGGCGCTGCGTCAGGCCCGCGGTCGACGAAGCCGGCGGCGACGCGTCGGCAGCCCCACCCAGGAGCGCACCCAAGAGCGCCATCCCACAGCCGAGCCAACGTCGAAGCTGTCTGGGACGGGCGTCTCGTGAGAATCGTTGCATCGTCTGGTGTGCTCCTGGGGTCGAATCGACACTCCGGCTTCGGGAAACGTATCCAGTCGTACTCAAAGATGGTGCCAACCCGAATCTCGGCCCAAGGGCCATCGCAGAAGCATCTCTCCGCTCACAACCGTCAGAAAAAACAGACATGCGTCCACACCCGGGGACGTCGCCCCGGCGTCCGGGTGCAGAAATGGCGGCCTCGCTAGCAGGGTCGCCTCGCAGGAAGGAAAACGGCCGCCCCGCCGCCTGCGAGCCCGGTGGGCGAGGCGGCGGGAGCGGGAGCGGTCTCAGGCCGCGAGGTGATCGCGATCGAGAGAGTAGGTCTCGGTCAGGAGAGAGAGGTAGCGGCTGCCGATTTCGGCAGGCTCTTCCGCGTCGAGCACTCGATCGAGGTCCTGAGCGGAGAAGGGGGCGTCCTCCACGAGATCTGCCCGGAGCAACTCGTGTTTCAAGCGCGCGGTGGCTCCCAGCTCTTTGTGGAAGATGTCGAGGTAACGTTGTAGCTTGTGCCGAGGGGCTTCGGCCTTCTGGCTCACGAGCTCCTCTTTGGCTTTCTGCCAGGTTTCGGCAGAAAAGAGCTCGTTGGCGATCTGGGCCTCCCGTTCGTCTTGCCAGGAGCCGGCAGTGAGGGTGCCGTTGCCGCGCAGGGAGCGTCGGAGGAGCTCGACCTTGTCGCGGAGCTGGGTGGGAAAATCGGCTCTCGGAGCTTCTTCCCGGCGGCTGATCGCCTCTTCGGGAAGGCCGAAGAACACGCCGCCGCTGGTGATCTCGATCTCGCCCTCGTGCAGGTTGTAGAGGCGAGCGTCGGCGGTGATGTCGTGGTTGCGTTCGTAGCAGCCGTAGAGGTGCAAAGTCATGTAGGGGGCGCGGCCGACGTTGCCCATCTGGTGGATGAGGTCGTGGCCTACACCGACCACGCTGCCGGGCTCGAAGACCTTGCGCTCGGCGGTGGTCAACACGCCGTCTTCGACGCGGAAGATGGCATGCTCGGCGGGCCCGAAGAGCTTCACTGCACCCCACTGGGTGTAGCCGTGGTCGTGGATCGCGGCCATGTCGCCATCGACCCAGGACATGGCCATGAGCTCGTAGAAGCCACCGTTGTGGATCAGCTTGCGGCCGTAGGAGTCTTCGATGGGGTGATCGAAGTCGGCCCAAGGGGCGAGGTCGGCCTGGGTGATGTCGGATTCTTCGAGAAGTCGGCGGGCGCGGGAGGGGGTGAGGTGATCATCGCTTTCAATGGCCGCGATCAGGGCCTGGATCTCGGGGGACGAGTTGCTACATCGAATGTCACTACACATCGGTACACCTCCTGAGGATTTCGAGCCCGAATGGGCTTTTACGGCATGGGCCGTTTTGGGGGGGCTGCCGTTTCTTCCCGGTAGGGGGCCGGGATTTCCGGGGGAACATCGGTGAGGACCAGCTGGAGGATCGCGATGTCCTGCCAGCGGCCGTTGCGATAGCCGATCTGTTTCTGAATCCCTACCAACTCATAGCCGAACTTCTTGTTGTAGGCGAGGCTCATCTCGTTGTCCGCGAAGATCTTCGCCACTAGATGATGATATCCGACCTCTCGGCAACGGTCGATCAAGGCCTGCTTGATCCGCGAGCCGTGGCCCCGGCCCACCGCATGGCGGTACAGGTACACGGCGGTTTCGGCCGCGAATCGGTATCCGGCTCGATCGCTGTACCGCTTGATCAGCCCCCAGCCGAGGCTCTCGGTCGTGCCCGACGAGGGGTCGTGACTCTCCAGGAGCAGAATGCCTTCACGGCGGTTGAAACCCGCCATGAGAGACCGGATCGACTCCACGCTCTGGATCGTCTCCTCCATGCTGGAGTCACCGGCGCGGATCGATTCGTTGTAGATCTCGGCCACGGTTCCGGCATCGTCGGGAGTGGCGGGTCGGAAGGTCAGCTCCATGCTATTGCTCACCTATCGGGCGATAGGGCCGATCGAGACGAGGGGTTCCAGGGTATCTGCTCCTCTCCGGCAGGAAGCCGGAGAAACGGAGACAGCGGGTACGAATCTATATGGTCGGGGCCGTTGAGAGCGGCATTCGACTTGAAACTCTACGAAATCGAGTCTATCACCTCGTCGCTGCTCTGGAGCTGCCGTTTTTTCTGCTCGCGAGCTTCAGGATGCGCCCGGGCTCGTGCGGCAGAACCATGCCGCCTTCGAGCACGACAGTGCCGTTGACCCACACGCGCTCCGTGCCTTCGCTCATCTGCCGGGGCGCCTCGAAGGTGGCTTTCTCCGCGACTTCGGCGGGATCGAGGAGCACCAGGTCGGCGAAGCAACCGGTCTGGATTCGCCCTCGGTCGGGGAGCTGGGCCCACTGCGCGGGCAGGGAGGTGATCTTGCGCACCGCGTGGCCGAAGGGGATGCGCTCCCGGCGCAGGGAGTATTGCTCGAGGAAGCGCGTGAAGGCGCCGAAGGTCCGTGGGTGTGGATCGCCGATCTGGTTGGGAGCGTTGATCGGGTGGCTCCAGGAGTCGCTGCAGATGATGGCGTCGGGCCAGAGCACCGCGGCGTCGAGATCGTCCTGGGAGAGGCAGTGGTACACGATCCAGGCGTCGGGATCCGCGAGCAGAACGTCGACCACCATTGTCTGCGGCGACTGGTCGTAACAGCGCGCCAGCTCGGCAATGCTCTTGGTGCGAGCTCCCGGCAGGCTTTCGGTGATCAGGCACATGGCGGCGAAGTCGGTGCCTCGCTCCACGAGCCAGTCGGCGCTCCGCTGGCGCCAGGAATCCGTTCGTAGCCGCGTCACCATCTCCGCGACACCTCCCGACAGGGTGGCCTTGGGAATGAAGGTGCGGAGCTTGGTGGACACGGCGGTGTAGGGGTAGACCTCGAAGTTGATGGTCAACCCGTCGCGCCGGGCTCCCTCGATCTGCTCGATCACCCGTGGAATCTTGCCCCAGTTCGGCTTCTCGGCGGCCTTCAGGTGACTCACGAGAATGGGCAGGCGCGCCTCGTGGCCGATGCGGATCGTCTCTTCGATCGAGGCTTCGAGGTCTTGGCGCTCGTCCCGGATGTGACTCACGTAGATGCCGCCATGCCGGGCCGAGACCTTGGCCAGGTCGATGATTTCTTCGGTGGTGGCGAAGCTGCCCGGGGCGTAGACCAGGCCGGTGGAGAGCCCGAGGGCTCCTTCCGACATGGCTTCGTCGAGCATGTCTAGCATCTGGTCGATCTCGGCCGCTTTCACCTCCTGGTGATCCTGGCAGGTGCCGGCGCGCAGGGTGCTGTGGCCTACGAAGGTGCCGGAGTTGAAGGGCAGTCCGTAGCTCTCGACCTGGTCGAACCAGTCGCCGAGGCCACGCCAGGTGAAGTCGAAGCCGATCTCCTCCGCCAGCCTCTCCATGGTGTCCATCAGGAGCGGGCCGACGGGCCCCGAGCTGGTGCCGCAGTTGCCGATGATCTCGGTGGTCACGCCCTGGAAGAGCTTGTTGTCGGCGGCGTTGGGCAACATGTAGCCCAGGCCGGTCGACGCATGGGTGTCGATGAAGCCGGGGCATAGAAAACGGTCGTGCACGTGGATCCGTTGCCGGGCGGCTCCGGCGCCGAGCTCGCCGCCCACATGGGCGATCCGGTCTCCCAGAATGCCCACATCGAGGCGTTGGGGATCTACCCGGACGCCGTCGAAAACGGTGGCGCCGGTGATCAGGTAGTCGAGCGTTGCCATGGAGACTCCATCGGAAGATCAATACCCGTCAGCGGGTCAGGACGAGCTGATCGACGGTCAGCTCGGAGAAGGTCGCTTCGTCGATTTCGGGAGGCGCTTCGTCGCCGATGTCGACCGTGCCGTCGGCCGCCATGCGCACCGGCGCCGTGAGGATATCGGTCGTGAAGTAACGGCTCGACGGGCTGAGGTCGTGGGCCCGGGCGGCCGGCAGTCGAGCGGCCACCCGCAGATTCGCGAGACGGCCGACACCGGTCTCGAACATGCCTCCCACCCAGGCGGGAATCTGCCGGTCGGCACAGAACTCGAGGATCTTCACGGTGGCGAGAGGGCCTCCGACCCGGCCGGGCTTGATGTTGAGCTCGTCGAGGACTCCGAGTCGGTGGGCGGTCTGGGCGGTGCCGAGCCCGGTCACCGATTCGTCGAGACAGATGTCGAGCTCCGGCTCCAGGCCTTCGAGCTCGAGGCAGAGATCGAGCCGTTCGGGGGCGAAGGGTTGCTCGATGGCCAGGGGCCGGAGCGCTGCCAGGTGGCGGAAGAAGCCCATGTCGTCGGCGCTGCCGGAACCGTTGGCATCGAAGGCGATGGGCAGGTCGGGGAAGTGGTCGCGAATCGCGTCGAGAGTCTCGAGCTTCATGCCGGGCGAGACCTTCAGCTTGATCCGGCGGTAACCCTCACCTGCCGCCTTCTCGACCCTCTCCACCGCGGCAGTGGGAGAGTCGAAGAGCCCGAGAGAGATTCCCACCGGCACCCTGGCCCGGCGTTCGCCGGTCCAGGCGTCGAGCAGATCCGGCCGTCCCTGGCGCCGCTCGAGGTCGGTGATGGCGTCGAGCATCGCAGCGATGGTGAAGGGCCAGCCTCGGACCCGGTCCAGGACGCGGACGACCTCGCCGAGGGTGCCCTGGCGCGGCAATCGTGGAAAGACGTGATCGCGGAGAACCAGACGAGCCCCGTCGAGGAACTCACCGCTGAAAAACGGATCGGGTCGGCAGGAGCACTCACCGATTCCCCAGGCGCCGTCGCTTTGGCGCCAGCGGACGAACAGGGCCCGGCGTTCGTGCCGGACGCCCACCGCCGAGCGAAAGGACTCCACTTGGGGAACGGCCAGCTCCGTGATCTCGAGTCGCTCGAGGTCGATGGCACGGGCGAGCAGGTCCCGGGTCGCCCGGTCGATGTCGGGAGCCGACGTCTTCGAAGATTCGGACATGGCAAGCCTCGAGGTCTTGGGGAAGGGCTCGTGTGGAGACGATTCGAGCCGGCGAAGTCTGGATCGATGGCGAACGCAGCAGTCGTGAAAGGAGAGCATATCAACGGACCCGGTCCGGCGATCCTCGGCCCGGGCATCTCGAACGATTTCGTCGACAATTTCGCGTCTTCTTGTGAGGAGATGAAATCACCTCGGGAATCGCGACACGAAGTAGGTGACGCCGGAAACGTGATCGAGGAATCCTGACTCGGGCAGCGGTGCTCCGCTCTGCCCTCCAGGCGAGCCAGGACGAGATTGCACTGGATTCGAGACCACACCCCAGGCCGAGCCCGGCGCCTCGGTCTTGGAAGGGAGCAAACATGCAACGCGGTTCTTTCTCGGGCGAAACATTCGGAATGGTTTGGGCCCTTTGTTTGGGGCTGTCCTTGGGAAGCTCGGCTGCACAGGCCGACGATAGGGAGCCACAGCCGGTCCTGGGCGCGTTCTATTCGGGTGATTCGTATAGCTTCGCGCCCCAGCTCGGTGCGCTGATCGATGGGGAGTTTCGATGTTTTTCGGTGCACGGCTCGGGAATGGACGACAATACGGTCCTCTTCGATGGAGTCACCGAGAACCTCGATCCTTACGTCGATGGCACCCAGCCCGCCGTTTTCGAGTTCGAGTCCAACAGCTTCGGGGACACGGCCGATGTGTTCATCAACGTGTTTGCGAACGACGACCTGTTTCCCGAGGGCTTCGAGGATCCCGAAACCGGCACCCCGCTCGATTCCGCCTGTGTCGAGATCGGCATCGACGACACCCTCGATGGAAACACCCCGGTCGAGGTGACCCAGGCCCTGTTCGAGGCGTCGAATGCAGACGGCACCGTGATTCCACCGATCGACATCACGAGCTTTTTCTCGAACCCCTGGGATGGGCGTTTGAGCATCGTGTTTCCGGGCCGGGCGGGGGCGGGAATCGACGGTATGGTCCTCGAGCTGACGATTCAGCAAGCGCCCTTCGACCCGCAGCCGATCTTTGCCGACGGATTCGAGTCCGGAGATACCACGTCGTGGACCGACCAGAGCCCCTGAAGAATCGATTCTCGGCAGCCCGCGGCGAGAAAACGGCGTGGAAGGTCAAGACCCGTCGCGGGCTGCCGGCGATCTTGTGAGCGTACCGGGCCCCGAGCCCGGATCCAATGATTCTCGGCCCTCCGGATCGCCGCGGAGTGGCCTCGGGACCGGTGCCTGGCCGGTCCCTTTTTTCTGTTTTGGGGCCATTCCACCGGCGCGGGCGTTTTCCCGAAGTCGAAAAAGAGGTAGGGTCGCCTCGCCCGGCGAGCTGCCGGCCGAACGTTCCGGAGGAAATCGCGATGAAAGTCGTACTGGCATATTCCGGAGGTCTCGACACCTCCGTCATCCTGCATTGGATCAAGCAGACCTACAACGCCGAGGTGGTCACCTACACCGCCGATGTCGGCCAGGGTGGAGAGGTCGACGCCGCTCGCGCCACCGCCCTGGCCACCGGTGCGGCCGACGTGGTCATCGAGGATCTGCGCCAGGAGCTCGTGGAAGAATGCATCTTCCCGGCCCTGCGAGCCAATGCCGTCTACGAGTGGTACTACCTGCTGGGCACGGCCCTGGCACGGCCGGTGACCGCCCGTGGCCTGATCCGTGCGGCCCGGCGCCACGGGGCCCAGGCCATCGCCCACGGGGCCACCGGCAAGGGCAACGACCAGGTCCGTTTCGAGCTGGCGGCCTATGCCCTGCAGCCGGACATCCGCATCATTGCGCCGTGGCGCGAGTGGGACTTCAAGGGTCGGTCCGACCTGGTGGCCTACGCCGCGCAACACGGTATCGAGATGCCGGCAGCTCCGAAGCCCGAATACTCGATGGACGCCAACCTCATGCACATCTCTTATGAAGGGGGAGTGCTGGAAGATCCCTGGGCCTCGCCGCCGGCCGGCATGTTCCGCATGACTACCGATCCGGAAGCGGCTCCGGATACACCGGAAGACCTGGTCGTTCGTTTCGAGCAGGGAACCCCGGTGGCGCTCAACGGCGAGGATCTGGCGCCGGTGGAGCTGTTGGAGAAGGCCAACGAGATCGCGGGTCGGCACGGTGTGGGCCGGGTGGATATCGTCGAGAACCGTTTCCTCGGCATGAAGAGCCGGGGGGTCTACGAGACCCCGGGTCTGACCGTTTTGATGCACGCTCACCGGGCCGTGGAGTCGATCACCCTCGACCGCGAGGTGCAACACCTGCGCGACGAGCTGGTGCCGCGTTTCGCCGAGATCATCTACAACGGCATGTGGTTCAGCCCCGAGCGCGAGGCATTGCAGCGCTTCATGGACTCGGTGCAGGAGCGGGTCAACGGCGAAGCCCGGATCAAGCTCTACAAGGGCAGTGCCAGAGTCGAAGGCCGCCGTGCCCCTCGCGACACCCTGTACGACGAGAAGATCGCCACCTTCGAGGCCGACGACGTGTACGACCAGAGCGACGCCACCGGCTTCATCAAGCTCCAGTCCCTGCGCCTGCGCAGCTTCGGCGCCAAGCGGATCTCGGAGGGAGAATGAGCGTGCTCCGGGGCCGGTTCAACCGGCCTACCAGCAGCGACATGCAGAGCTTCGGGTCGTCGCTCGAGATCGACCTGCAGATGCTCGACGAAGACATCGACGGCTCCCTGGCCCACGCCACCATGCTCGGCGAGGTGGGCCTCCTGAGCCTCGAGGAAGCGGAGCGCCTGCGCGAGGGCCTCGAGCAGGTCCGCCAGGAGCTGGCCACCGGCGCCTGGTATCCGAGCGACGAGCACGAGGACATCCACATGGCGGTGGAGGCCCGGCTCACCGAGCTGGTGGGCGAGCCGGGCAAGAAGCTGCACACCGCCCGTTCTCGCAACGACCAGGTCGCCACCGATGTGCGCCTTTGGTTGAAGCGGCGTCTGGCGAGCCTCGACCAGGCGTTGGGCGACCTGATCGAAGCTCTGCTCGAGCGAATCGAGGCCGACGGCCAGATCCTGATGCCGGGCTTCACCCACCTGCAGCGGGGGCAGCCCATTCTGCTCGGCCACCAGCTCCTGGCGCACACCTGGCCCCTGGCCCGGGACCGCCAGCGCCTGGCCCAGGCCACGCAGCGACTCGACCGCAGCCCGCTCGGGGCCTGCGCCATGGCCGGTACGCCACATCCCATCGATCGTCGTCGCAGCGCGGAGATGCTGGGTTTCGCGGGAGTGGTGCCCAATGCCATGGATGCGGTGGCGGCGCGAGATCACGAGCAGGAGGTGGCCGCCGTCTGTGCCATCTGCATGACACACCTCTCGCGGATGGGTGAGGAGCTCGTGCTCTGGACCTCCCAGGAGATGGCCTTCGCGCGAATGGGTGAGGCCTACGCCACCGGCTCGAGCATCATGCCGCAGAAGCGGAACCCCGATGCCGCCGAGCTGGTGCGAGGCAAGACCGCCCGGGTCTACGGCAGCCTGCAGACCCTGCTCTCGCTGGTCAAGAACCTGCCCATGGCCTACAACCGGGACCTGCAGGAAGACCGGGAGGCCCTCTTCGACGCGGTGGAGACCACTCTCGCCTCGGTGCGGATCTGCGCCGGCATGTGGCGCACCCTGCGTTTCGTCGAGGGGCGTTTCGAGGAAGAGCTCCGGGGTGATTTCAGCCTGGCGACGGAGCTGGCCGATGCTCTGGTGGAGCGGGGGGTCTCGTTTCGCGAAGCGCACGAGGTGGTGGGCAACATCGTCCGCTGGTGTGAGGCCGAAGGGCTCGACCTCTCCGCTCTCACTCCCGAGGTGGCCCACCGCTTTCACCCGCGATTCCCCCCGGACCTCTCGGACTGGCTCGATCCTCGCCAGGCGGCGGAACGCCGTACGTCCCTGGGAGGTACGGCCTGGAGCGAGGTGCGGAAGCAGGTCGAAACCCTACGTCTGGTCCTGAGCCGGCCCGGGGAGACCGCGATTCCCTGAGATCGGACGCCCGCCCGGTACGTGACTTCGCTCCGACCCTGCCGTACAATCCGGGATTCTTGCGGCGAGGGGAGCCTGGGGCCCGGCTTCGATCGACTCGGAAGCCGCTTCGAAAGGCCCCGACCACGGAGACGAATCCATGTTGGAGATATTCGAAGAGCTCGAAGCACAGGCGCTGGCGGCGCTCGGGACCGCGGCCTCGTCCGAGGATCTCAAGTCCTGGCGCAGCGAGTTCCTGGGAAAGAAGAGCCGTCTGCAGCAATCCATGGCGCAGCTCGGCAAGCTACCGAAAGAAGAGCGGCCGGCCGCCGGGCGGCGGGTGAACACGGTCCGCCAGGCCCTGGAAAAGGCCTTCGAAGAACAGACGGAGGTCGTGAAGCAGCGGGAGCTCGAGGCCAGCCTCGACGCCGAGTCCCTCGACGTCACGCTCCCGGGCAGACCTCGGTCGCGGGGTCGTCTGCACGTGTCGACCCAGATCCTGCGGCGGATCTACGCCATCTGGGCCGACATGGGTTTCCAGATCTTCCGCTCCCGGGACGTGGAGACCGACGAGCTCAACTTCCAGCTCCTCAACTTCCCGCCCCATCATCCGGCCCGGGACATGCAGGACACGTTCCACACCGTCACTCCCGACGTCATCCTGCGCACCCATACGTCGGCCGGCCAGATCCACGCCATGCGGGCTCTCCACCCCGAGCCGATCCGGGTGATCCTGCCCGGCATGTGCTACCGCTACGAGCAGATCACCGCACGCTCGGAGTGCCAGTTCCACCAGGTGGAAGGGCTGGCGGTGGGCAAGTCGATCCGCATGTCGGACCTCAAGGGCACCCTGACCGACTTTGCCCGGCGGCTCTACGGACCCACGACGCGAACTCGGTTCCGCTGCTCGTACTTCCCCTTTACCGAGCCCAGCGCGGAGATGGACGTGGAGTGTTTCCTCTGCCGGGGGGAAGGCTGCAACGTCTGCAAGTACACCGGCTGGCTGGAGATCCTGGGATGCGGCATGGTGCAGCCGAACGTGTTGCGCAACGGTGGCTACGACCCGAGCGTCTACACCGGCTTCGCCTTCGGCATGGGCCCGGAGCGGATCGCCATGTTGTCGTACGGGATCCGAGACATCCGGCAGTTCTGGGCCAACGACCTGCGTTTTCTCGAGCAGTTCTGACCGAGCAGCTCTACCCGAGCGGCTCTGACATCGTTTCGGCCGCGGGCGCGCGGCACCTGATCGTTTTTCCGAGGAATCCGAATCATGAGAGTTCCCTTGAGCTGGCTCGCCGAATACGTCGACCTTCCCGACTCCAACGTGGAGCTGTCGCGGGAGCTGACCTTTGCCGGGCTGGAAGTGGAAGCGATGCACTTCGTCGGCAAGCCTCTGCCGGCGAAAGAAGAAGGCCTGGAAGCCAAGGTCAGCGGATTCGAGTGGAGCCCCGAGCACCTGGTGGTCGGGGACGTGCTCGAGGTGCGGGCCCATCCCGACGCCGATCGCCTGGTGCTGGTGGATCTCTTCGATGGGGAAGAGAAACACGTGGTGGTCACCGGGGCACCGAATCTCTTCGCCTGGCGAGGGGAAGGGCCTCTCGCCCAACCCCTGAAGGTGGCCTACGCTCGGCTCGGCTCCCAGCTCTACGACGGCCACAAGAAGGGTTGGCATCTGACCCGGCTCGAGAAGGCACGGATTCGTGGGGTGGAGTCGTACTCCATGATCTGCTCGGAAAAAGAGCTCGGGATCTCCGAGGAGCACGAAGGCATCCTCCTCTTCGATAAAGGCGCTCCGGCGGCCGGCACGCCGCTCCAGGACTACATCGGCGACGTGGTGCTCGATATCGCCATTACCCCGAACATGTCGCGCAACGCGAGCCTCCTGGGGGTAGCGCGAGAGGTCGCCGCTCTCTACGGCAAGGAGCTCCGGACACCCACAGAAGGGGTCGAAATGGCGGGGCCCGCCACCTCGGAGCGGATCTCCATCGAGATTCGCGAGCCGGTGATCAATCCGCGGTTCACCGCGACGCTGATCGAAGGGGTAGAGGTCGGGCCTTCGCCCTACTGGATGCAGCATCGCTTGCGGCTCGCGGGCATGCGGCCGATCAGCAACATCGTCGACATCACCAACTACGTGATGCTCGAGACCGGGCAGCCCCTGCACGCCTTCGACTACGACATCCTCCGCCGGCGGGCCGAGTCGGCCGGCGCCGGGAAACCGAAGCTGATCACCCGCCTGGCCGAGTCGGGAGAGAAGCTCACCACCCTCGATGGCATCGACCGCGAGCTCGACGACTTCACCATCCTGGTGTGTGACGAGGCGGGGGTCCTCTCCCTGGGCGGCATCATGGGTGGCGCCGAGTCGGAGGTCAGCGACGAGACGACCAACGTGCTGCTCGAGGCGGCGGGCTGGGACCTGATCAGCGTCCGGCGCTCGGTGCAGGCGCAGAGCCTGCAGACCTCGGAAGCAGGATATCGCTTCAGCCGCGGCGTGCACCCGGCCATGGCCTCTCGTGGCAATCTGCGGGCCGCGGAGCTCATGCGGCGGCTCGGGAACGGCGTGGTCTGCAGCGGTATCGTCGACGAATACCCGACACCCCCGGAACCGGTGCGGGTCGATCTGCCTCTCTCCGAGGTGGATCGCTACCTGGGAGCGGAGCTGCCCAAGAACGAGGTGATCTCCCATCTCGAGGCGCTGGAGTTCGAGGTCGAAGACCAGGGCGAGAGCCTGCGGGTGACCATGCCCGATCACCGGATGGACATCGGTACCGGAGTGGTGGGCATCGCCGACCTGGTCGAAGAGGTGGCGCGGATCCACGGCTACGAAAAGATTCCCGAGACCCAGATCACCGACACCACTCCGCCCCAGCACGGCAATCCGGAGCTCGAGATCGAAGAACGGGTGCGCGACGTCCTGGTGGATCTCGGCCTGCAGGAAGTCATCACCTACCGCCTGACCCATCCCGACCGCGAGGCCCGGATTCGGATTCCCGGCGAAGAAGGGGAAGAGGTCGGCCCCGAGGCCAGCTACGTGAGGCTCGCCAACCCCATCGCCGCCGACCGCGAGGTGATGCGCCGGAGTCTACTGGCCAGTGTGATCGAGATCGTGGAGACCAACGCCCGGACCCGCGAGTCCCTGGCGTTCTTCGAGATCGGCAAGATCTATCTGCCTCGGCCCGGCGCCGAGTTGCCCGACGAGCCCTATCGCCTGGTGCTGGCTCTCTCCGGCTCACGGCAGTCGGCGAGCTGGCTAGGTGGCGAAGGTGAAACCGAGGCCATGGACTTCTTCGATTGCAAGGGAGTGGTCGAAGCCCTGGTCGATGCCCTCCATCTCGAAGGCGTCACCTACGAGGCCCGGAGCCATCCGAGCTTCCATCCCGGGCGCTCCGCGGTGGTCGAGGTCGGCGGCACCGTGGTCGGTGCCCTGGGTGAGCTCCATCCCGCGGTGCGAGCCGCCTACGACCTGCCGGGCTCGAATCCCGTGCTGGCCGCCGAGTTCGACCTCGACGCCCTGCTGGCGCGCCGCCCCGAGCACTACGAGATCCGGGAGGTCTCGAAGTATCCGGCGATCGTGGAAGACCTGGCTCTGGTGCTCGACGACACCACTCCCGCCCGCGAGGTGGAAGCTCTGATCCGCCAGACCGGCGGCGCCCGCCTGGTCGATCTCGAGCTCTTCGACCTCTACCACGGTGAGCAGCTGGGCGCCGGCAAGAAGAGCCTCGCCTACCGCCTCACTTACCAGAGCGACGAAGGCACCCTCACCGACAAAGACGCCGCCCGCCTGCGCAACAAGGTGCTCAAACGCCTCGAGCGGGAGCTCGGGGCGGTGCTGCGGGGGTAGGTTGAGCACAGAGGTGGATTCTCGAGGGTAGGAATCCCCCCTGGCCCCCCTTTTCCAAAGGGGGGGATCGGAAAGAAATCCCCGGCCCGCCTCTTCAAAGGGGGGGGGTTGGAAAGGTAGATCTGGCTTCTTCCTTCTGGTTCTCCCCCTTTGAAAAAGGGGGAGTTAGAGGGGGATTCTTCTCTTTCAGAGGGTAGTAGCCGGCCGCACCTCAGCCGGAACCCGGCTCGGTGAGGAGCTGGCGGACCTTGTCCTGGCCGAGGGAGAGGAGCAGGGTGGGTAGGCGGGGGCCGGTGTCCTGGCCCACGAGCAGGGAGTAGAGGGCGATGAAGAATCCGCGCTGGGCTTTCTTGACCTCGGGGGTCGGGTCGGCGTCCATGGGCAGGCCGAGCAGAACCTTCGGCAGACCGTAGACGAGACGGGTGAGGCCATCGAGCGACCAGTGCTCGCCGAGCTCGGCGGCCATGCGGCGTACGCCTTCCTGCTGGGTGGAGTCGAGGGACTCCCAGGTCTCGCGATCGAAGCTCTCTTTCACCGAAGTGCGTTGCTCGTCGGGCACGTAGCGGGTGACCCAGCGGATGGCGCAGGTGAGCCGGGGCTCGAGGCGTTCTTTCAGCTCCTCGGCGGGGGGCGGGTCGTCGAGGTGCTCGCCGACGATCCGGAGCACCTGATCGAGGGCGCCCTGGGTCAGGTCGGCGGCGGAGGAGAGCAGGCGAAAGGAAACCGGCAGAGACGAGCGGGCCACCGGTCCGGTAGAGGTCGAGACACAGCTCTCGAACGTTTTCTTCTGCAGGTCGCTGGCTTCGCCCGATTCCACCCGCCGCACCAGGGCATCCCACTCGTCGTAGAGGCGGAGCATTTCCTGGCCGAAGTCGATCGAGAACTGCTGCCGCACGTTGCGCCGCAGGTAGAGCCAGCGCAGGATGCTGGGCTCGATGATCTCGAGAGCGCTGCTGGGGGTTGCGGCGGTGCCGGCGGAGCTGGAGATCTTGGTCTGGCCCGAGACACCGACAAAAGCGTAACCGACGTAGAAGGGCGCCTCGGCGCCGTAGACGTCCTTGACGATCCTCTGGCCTACGGTGCGGCTGCTGCCCGGTGCGGAGTGGTCCTCGCCCGCAGGCTCGAAGTCGACTCCTTCGTACTCCCAGCGCATCGGCCAGTCCACTTTCCACACCAGCTTGCCGGGAATCTCCTGGTCCAGGTCGAACGAAGCCTCGTGGCCGCAGCCCGAGCAGGAGTAGGACATCACCGCGGTTTCGGGATCCCAGCCGGTGACCCGGGTGGAGTCGCGGTTGCAGGAATGGCAGTAGACCCGGAAGGGGTAGTACTCCCGGCGCCGTTCCTCCACCGACTTCTCGTGTCGGCCCGCGGTCTGGTAGTCGGCGAGAATGTCGAAGATCTCGAAACGCCGGGCGAGAGCCTTCTTGATTCCCTCGCGGTAGGCGCCGCTGCGGTACATCTCGGACTGGCGAATGTAGCGAGCCTCGACTCCGATTCGCCTTGCGCAGCCCTCGAACTCTTCGACGTAGCGATCGGCGTAGGACGGGAAGTCGCCGAAGGGATCGGGGATCTCGGCAAGGGGGCGTCCTATGTTCTCTGCGAAGCTTTCGTCGACTCCGGTGGGAACTTTTCGCAGCCGATCGAAGTCATCCCAGGAGTGGAGATGGTCGACGCTGTAGCCCCGGGTGCGCAGCGACTCGGCCACCAGGTGCACGGTCATGAGCTCGCGGAGATTGCCAAGATGGATCGAGCCCGAGGGGCTGATGCCCGAGGCGCAGACGATCGTCCTGCGGCCAGGGTCGATCTTCTCGACTCGGCGGACTACCTGGTCCGCAACTTTTTCGATCCAGCTCGTACCTTTACCCATGGAAAACTCCGGCTTTTTGCCCGTCTCGTGGCCCGACCGCCGCGCGGCGAGGCGGGAGGATATCAGATCTCTCGGGGCGTCTCCGGCCGGTTCCCAGACCGAAGGCGGGGTGTATCATCGCGGTTCGCGGCCGAGGGGGCCTACCGGTGCCGGAGCGGCGCGTCTCGGTTTTGATCACCAGGTGTCGTGACCATGTCGAATTCTGCTTCCATCCAACCGCCGAGACGAGAAGTCACCGATCTGCTCATCGCCTGGCGCGGTGGCGATCCCTCCGCGCTCTCGCAGCTCCTACCCCTGGTCTATCGCGAGCTCAAGCAGATCGCAACCCGCTTCTTGCGCGGCGAGAGCGACCATCGGAGCCTGCAAACGACGGCTCTGGTGCACGAGGCGTATCTCCGCCTGATCGAGATCGAGCGGGTCCAGTGGCAGGACCGCACCCACTTCTTCGCCGTGACCGCCCAGCTGATGCGGCGGATCCTGGTCGATCAGGCGCGGCATCACCAGAGGATCAAGCGAGGGGGTGGAATGGTCTTCCTCCAGCTCGACGAGGCCAGCGACATGCCCGAAGAAAGGGCTCTCGATCTCCTGGCGGTGGACGACGCGCTCAAAGACCTGGCCGAAGCCGATCGAGAGCTGGCGAACCTGGTCGAGCTCCGGTTCTTCGGTGGCTTGAATCGCAACGAGCTGGTCGAGGTCACCGGCCTGTCGAGCGCCACGGTGACCCGCCGCTGGCGCACCGCTCGCGCCTGGCTCTCGCGCCATCTCACCCAGGATCGAGGGGCGAGGAGCCATGAGCTCGGATGACCTCGGAGGGGCCCGGCTGAAGAAGGTGCTGGAGATCTTCGAGGTCGTCGCGGACCAACCGGAGGCTCGGCGCCGAGCGTATATCGACGAAGCCTGCGCCGGAGATCCCGAAGCCCGCCAGATGGTCGAGGAGCTCCTCGCGGCCGATGCCAGTGCCGAGACCTTTGTCGACCAGCCGGTCCTGCCCCGCGACTGCGATCTACCGGCCGCCGAGGATCTCGGTGATTTCCGCCAGCGCAGGATCGGCGCCTATCGCCTGATCCGGCAGATCGGCCAGGGAGGAATGGGAACGGTCTACCTCGCCCGCCGCGACGACCAGACGTTCCGGCGCCAGGTGGTGGTCAAGCTGGTGCGCCACGGCATGGAAAGTGAGGATCTGAAGCGCCGGCTCAAGATCGAACGCCAGATTCTCGCCAATCTCGACCATCCCAACATCGCCAAGATCTACGACGGAGGTACCACCGAGGAGGGGTTGCCCTACTTCGTCATGGAGCTCGTCGAGGGGGAGGCGCTCGACACCTACTGCGACCGCCTCCGGCTCACGGTCGACGAGCGGCTCGATCTCTTCTCGAAGATCTGCTCCGCGGTGGAGGCCGCGCACCGCAGCCTGGTCGTGCATCGCGACCTCAAGCCGGGCAACATCCTGGTGACCGCGGAGGGGGAGCCGAAGCTCCTCGACTTCGGCATCGCCAAGCTCCTCGACGCCGAGCTGATGGGTGCCGAGGAGGTGGAGATCACCGAGACCTGGCATCGCCGGCTGACTCCGAGCTACGCCAGCCCGGAGCAGATCCGAGGGCAGATGATCACCACCTCCAGCGACGTCTACTCCCTGGGTGTGTTGCTCTACCAGTTGCTCACGGGCAAGCTCCCACGGCGTTTCCACTCGACGTCGCCCCGGGAGATCGACCGCAAGCTGACGGAGGAGGATCCCACCTCTCCGAGCGCCGCTGTGGTCGAGCCCTCGGCCGAAGAGCCGGCTCGGGAGCAGAGGGCGCGCGACCGGGGGAGCGATCCGGAGCGGCTGGCTCGTCGGCTGCACGGGGATCTCGACGCCATCGTGCTCGAAGCCCTTCGAGAATCACCCCGCGAGCGATATGCCTCGGTGAGCCACCTCGCCGAAGACATCGCGCGGTTTCGAGAAGGCCTGCCCGTACGGGCCCGCAGGGGTACCTGGCGTTACCGCATGGTCAAGCTCGCTCGCCGGAATCGGCGGGCGGTGGCGGTGGTGCTCCTGGTGATGGCGCTTCCCGCCGCCTTTGCCGGCGGCATGGGAATCATGTTGCGAGAGGTGGCCTACGAGCGCGACCAGGTGATCGCCGAGCGGGAGAAAGTCGAGGCAGAGCGGAATCGGGCCCGGGAGGAGCGAGACCGGGCCGAGCTGGAGAAAGAGAAAAAAGAGATCTTCCTGGGTTGGGTGCTCGATCTCTTCCGCAAGAGCGACCCCTTCATCAGCAACGAAGAACACTCCGAGGTCACGGTACGCCAGGCCCTCGACCGCAGCATCGTCTCCCTGGAAGGGGAGACCCGTAGTGATCCCGAGCTACGGGCCGAAATCCTGCTCGCCGTGGGTGTGATCTACCGCAATCTCGGCCTGCACGAGCAGGCCGAGGAGCAGCTCTCGAAGGCCTGGAAGATCCGCCAGGCGATCCATGGCGACGAGCACCCCGAGGTGGCTCGGGCGGAGGCGAAGCTGGCGACCGTGTTGCGAGAGCAGGACGAAGAGGCGTTGGAACGAGCGCACGAGCTGGCGGGCCAGGCGACCACGACGCTGGAGAAATCCTTGGGGCGCGAGCATCCGCAGTTTCTCGAAGCCCTGAACACCCAGGTCTCGGTGCTCTGTTACCGGGGGGACTACCGAGCGGCCGAGCCCCTGGCGGAGGAAGCCGTGGAACGCTCTCGGCGTCTCGGTGTGAGCAAGGACCAGCTGACCTCGGCGCTGAACAATCTCGCCACCGCCAAGGTCAACCTGGGGCGCTACGAAGAGGCGGCCGATGTCTACCGGCAGAGCCTGGAGCTGCGGCGCAGCCTCCACGGTAACGGCTCGCCATGGCTGGTGGCTCCCCTGATCAACCTGGGAGTGGCCTTGCGGCAGCTGGAACAGCTCGATGCGGCGACCCTGGCCTACGAGGAGGCTCTGGCGATCCAGGAAGAGGCCCTGGGCCGAGACCATTCCAACCTCTTCCCCACCCTTTTCAATCTGGCGCGTCTCGCCCAGGCGAGACGCGAGCCGGCCGAGGCGATCGTCCGGTTCGATCGCACCGAGCAGAACCTGCGCAGCAACTCGGGAGACGAGCATCCCAACCTCTTCTTGCTCGCGGTGCGGCGAGAAGAAGCGCGGATCGAGCTGGGGGAAAGCGCCGAGGCCGAACGTCAGCTGCGGGCCTTGCTCTCGCGGTGGCGAGCGCGGCTGGGGGAGTCGAGCCCCCGGATCTCGATCGCGGAGAGCCTTCTCGGGAGGGCCTTGAGCGACCAGGACCGCGACACCGAGGCGCGGCAGTGGCTCGAGAGCAGCCTGGAGAACCTGTTGCTCCACGGCAAACATCGGCACCAGAGGGAAGCCCTCGGGCGCCTGGTAGAGCACCTGGAGGCGCGAGGTCTGGAGAAAGAAGCGAACGCCTGGAGAGCCCGCCTGCCAGGAGAGGTGTGAGCCGGGCGCTGCGAAGAAAGCAGCCCTTTTCCCGAGTCAGAGAAAGAGTCTCCAGTGGGGTGATCCTGCCGGGGCGTGCATTCGCGCCTAGCAGAATAGACCCGGCTCTCGCCGAGAGCCGATTTTTCTTCCATCCGGCCGCGGAGATGCGGCCCTTTCCCCACCGGAGATTTCAACATGACTGGGAAAGCTGGCTTCAAGGTGTTCGTTCTGTGTATGGTCCTCGCCGTTTCGGCAGGGGTGCCCTTCCTCGACGGTGAGTCGTCGCAGAGCTCAGCGGGAGGGACGATTGCAGGAAGTTATGTGTGGCTGACCGGGGCGCGTGCCGATGCGCGCCAGGCGGAATGCGATCTCCAGGCGGCCGGAACCGACTGCGTGGAGCTCTGCATGACCTCGGCTCCGAACTCCGTGGTCTCGATGAACCGCTACTGCTGCCTCGACCCGGCCCTGATCGGCGGCTGGGACAACCCCATGGAGTGTGAGCTCTGGATCGACTGATCCACGGCCACTCTCGGGCCCGCTGCTCCCGCGGCGGGCCTGCTTCGAGCTCCTTCGAGCCGCACGTGCTCGGGGCTCAGCCTCCCACTGCTGACATCACCACCTCGGCGTCGGTTTCCACGAGAGAGGCGAAGCGCGGATTCTGGCGCAGGGGATCCCAGCGCGGATCGACCCGGAGCAGGACGACGGACAGTTTCGAAGGCATGGCCAGCAGCCGCTCCAAAATAGCCACCGCCTCTTCCTGCATTCCCAGCATCATGTAGACGACCGCCTGGTGCTCGAGGTATCCGGGCCCGTGGTCCGCGTTCCGGGCCACCGGCTCCAGCTCCACGGCTCTCCCGGCGTGCAGCAGGGCGTCTTTCCGGTTTCCCAGCCCCGCGTAGGCATACGCCAGGGGCACCCGGCGGCGAGGGTCCTCGGCCGCCAGCTTGGCGATTCGCACCATCATCGCGCGGGTGGCCTCGTACTCTGCTCTCGCCTCGGCTTCGCGCCCCATCCGGCGATAGACACCGGCCCGCAGGAGGTGTTTGGGCATCATGGCCGTGGCGGTTCCGGCGACGCGGGTGGGCAGCATGTCGATCCGGTCGAGAGCCGCCTGGTAGCTACCCTCCCGTAGCTCCTGCTCGTACCAGGCGAGAATTCCGGCCAGGTCGAGAGGCTTCGGCATCCGCTCGAGCACCTCGCGGGCCCGCCGCAGATCGCCCTGCCAGAGAAGGACGTTGGTCGCCTTGGCGCGGTACGTCTCCTTCTGGGCCGGATCGAGGGCGATCGCCCGATCGTAGAGAGCTTCGGCTTCGGCGTAGCGGCCCATCGTCGTCTTGGTGGAAGCCAGCTCCAGGGCCAGGCGGGCGCTCTGGGGGTCGAGGTCGAGGGCGCGCGAGAGCTCCTCGACAGCTTCGTCGAAGCGCCCCTGGCGGCGCCGGATGTAGGCGATTCCTTCGCGCAGCTGACTGTCGTTGGGCAGCGCCGACGCGGCGGTGTCGAAGGCCAGCAGGGCCGCTTCGAAATCGCGGTGTCCCCAGAAATAGAAGTACCCCTTGGCGCGATGGGCGGCGGGTAGCTCGGGGTCGATCTCGAGAGCTCGGTCCACGGCGGCCTGTGCTTTCTGCAGGCGCTCCTCGCTGCGGTCGATCACCAGGTGATAGACCTGGGAATGCACCTCCGACAGCTCCGCCCAGGCCTGGGCGAATTCGGGATCCAGCTCGACCGCCAGCTGGAGCTCCTGGACCGCGAGCTTCCAGTTCTTGTCCGGATCTCCGCGGTTGGCGAGGTCCAGGCCTCGTATGTAGGCGCGGTAGGCCTCGGGGTTGTCGGTCGACAGGGTGGCGAGCGCCTCTTTCTCGGGCTCGAGCAGCGCGACGCCGAGCTCGTCGATCACCTGCTCGGCGATCTCCGACTGCACGGCGATCAGGTCGTCGAGCACGCGGTCGTAGCTCTCCGACCAGATGTGGGTGTCGTCGGCGACGCGGATCAGCTTCGGGGTCACCCGGACCCGCTGGATTCCCGAGCTCCCGGAGCTCCAGCGGACGCTGCCTTCCAGCAGGTAGTCCACCCCCAGCTCTTCACCGATGCGGAGGACGGTCTTGTCGGTGCGATCGTACGAGAGAGCCGTGGTTCTCGAGATCACGTGCAGGGCCCGAACGGAAGCCAGGCGGCTGGTGATCTCTTCGGTGATGCCGGCGGCGAAATACTCTTGTTCCGTGGGTCCCAGGTTCTCTAGCGGCAGCACCACGATCCGCGGGGTCTCCTCCGCGGTGGCCGGAGGGGAAACGGGAATCGGTTCGGGTGGCGGAAGGTCCAGGGTCCGGCCCCAGCGCATCCAGCCCATCACCGCCACGAAGAGGATCACCACCGCCGAAGCTCCCACGGCGAGCAGCCGCTCGCCGTCGAACCGTCGTTTGTAGGCCTGCCTCTGGCCGGAGGGCAGGAGATTGCGGATTTCTTCGGGGCTGGCCGAGATCTCGCCGGTCTGGACCTCCCGCCGCAGCTCCTCGAGCTCGTTGCGGAGGTCGAGAGCGGTCTGGAACCTCCGCTCGGGCTCTTTCTCCAGGCAGTGGCGAATGATGCGCCCCAGGTGACGGGGCAGGTTGAGATTGAGCATCGTCACCGAGGGGGGCTCGTCGCGAAGGATCGCCGAGGCGAGATCGCCCCACGTCTTGCCCTGGAACGGCCGGTGCCCGGTGGCCATTTCGTAGAGGATGATGCCGAGGGAAAAGATGTCGGTGCGATGGTCGACCGTTTCTCCATGCACCTGCTCCGGAGACATGTAGGGAACGGTGCCGAGCATCTGGCCATCGCGGGTGATGGGCTGGTCGACCCCCGGGTTCCGGTCTTCGGGGAGAAGCATGTCGTCCCGCTGCTTGGCCAGGCCGAAGTCGAGAATCTTCACCCGGCCGTCTTTGCCGACCATGATGTTTCCGGGTTTGAGGTCGCGGTGGATGATGCCGCGCTGGTGGGCTGCGTTCAGGGCGTCGGCGAGGGGAATCGCCAGCTCGAAGATCCGGTCGAGCCGCAGGCCGACGGAGGGAATCAGCTCGGCCAGGGTCTTTCCCTCCACCAGCTCCATGGTCAGGAAGTGGACGTCGTTCTCCTCTTCCACGGAGTAGATGGTGACGATGTTGGGGTGATTGAGGCTGGCGAGAACCTGCGCCTCCCACTGGAATCTCTGGAATCGCTCGGGATCGCCGGCCCACTCGGGAGTCAATACCTTGATCGCCACCTGGCGATGGAGGGTGGTGTCCGTTGCCAGGTACACCGTGCCCATACCTCCGGTACTGAGCTGTCGGTCGATTTTATATTTCTCGAGGGGCGGTCCGACCGCGTCTGGCATAAGAAAAAACTCCGTAGCGCGGCCATGATAGCGTACCGCTGGAGCTTGTGCTGCGAGTTTCCCTGGCAACCTGGACCTCCGATTCCACCTGTCTCCTCTTTCATCCAAGCACGATCGATGCCAATGCCGCGAGAGAAACGCCGGTCGCGGAGCTCGTGGGCTCGGTGGAATCCGTACCGGGTCGTTCGGACGAAAAAATAGCGGCTCCCGAAGGAACCGCTTGCAGCGAGATGGTTGGAGCCGAGTCCCAGCTCTCTGGAAGACCTTGGGACTCCGGGGGTCGCGCGGTACCTTGTGGGGAGGTGACCGGCGACGACGAGGAGATCTTCTCTCCTGCGGCTCACGAGTCGGTGTCGAAAATCTCACGAAAGGTTCAAATCTTTCCGGATCGGATCCGAGAATCTGAATCGTCGCGGCGGTCGGTGACGTTTCGGGACCCGTCTTCCGATCAGGAAAGGGCCAGCTGCTGGGTCGTGGGAGCGATGAGGAGCGACATCGAGAATCGAGCTCCTCGCCCGGGCGGGCTCTCGACCGTCAGGTCGGCGGCGTGCAGCTCGGCGATGTAGCGGGTGATCGCCAGGCCCAGGCCCGCGCCCTGGTGCTCGGAGTCGCCCTGGAGCCGAGAACGGTAGGTGCGATCGAAGATCCGCGGCAGATCTTCCTCGCGGATGCCGGGGCCGGTGTCGGCCACTGCCAGCTCGAGCTTCTGCTCACTCTCGCGCAGCTCCACGCTGACCGTTCCGCCCGGCGGCGTAAACCGTAGGGCGTTCTCGATCAGGTTCTCGAGTGCCCGTTCCATCAGGCCCACATCGGCGTAGACGGGCGGCAGGTCGGGATCGAACAGAGCGCGCAGCTCGATTCCCTTCTGCTGCGCCTGGAGCTTGAATCGGTGCACGTTGTCCTGCACCAGCTCACCGATGCGGAACCGCTCCAGCTGGGGCTCGATCTCGTGGCGCTCGAGGCGGGTGAGCTCGAACAGCTCTTTCACCAGTTTTCCGAGCCGGGCGCTCTGGCGCTGGGCGATCTGCAGGTACTCCTCACGCTCTGCCGCCGACAGAACGTCCTCTTTCAAGGTCAAGGTGTCCAGATAACCTTGCAGAGTGGCGATCGGAGTCCGGAGATCGTGGGAGATGTTGGCGATCAGCTCGTGCCGGAGGTTGGCCGCCTTCTCGATCTGCTCGATCTGGGCTTCGATGGTTCGCGTAAGGTGAGAGAAGGTGCTCTCCAGCGTCGCGATCTCGTCGCCGGTCGACTCGAGGGGAGAAGCGGTTTCGGTTTCCAGGGTCGTGATCTGCGAACGCATCTTCGCCAGCAGCTGCCGTAAGGGCCGGGTGATGCGCAGGAAGAGCAGAGCACCTGCGACCAGGGAGACGACCAGGCTCAACACACCCGTGATGGCCGAGAGCCGCAGGATGTAGCTACTCCGCAGTTCGTCGAGCCACGAGCTCGAGGATTCCCTGGCCAGCAGGAGATAGAGGTAGGCCCGCGGAGGCCCTTCGGGTGGAATCGGCGCGACCGAGAAGATCTCTGGCTGTGAGAGGTCGCGGGGGTCGTCGCCGAAGATCGGTAGGTGGTCGGGACCGTCCAGGGCTTCTCGAATCGGCTGCAGGGAAACCCAATCTCTTTCCAGCGGCCCCAGGGAGTCGTCGTACGCGGAGATGGTGCCATCGGTGTCGAGCAGATAACACTCGAGCTCGGGGTTGACCACCATCAACCAGTGGAAGAGCTCCTGGAGGCCGTTCTTGCGAATCTCGCCGTCGGGGCCCGTCCACTGGTCGATCTTCATCGCCACGATGTTGCGGGCGAGATCGAAGCTCAGGCGCTGGTTGGATTCCTGCACGTGCCAGTTGGTGGTCACCAGGATCGAGACGAGATTGAGGGTGCCGGCGATCAACAGCACCGCGAGCAGAGCCACGGCCAGGCGGGCGTGCAGAGTGCCGATGCTCATCCCGCGGTCTCGCGTGGGTCGAAGAACTTGTAACCCACTCCCCAGACGGTGAGGATGTAGCGAGGTTGCGCCGGGTCGACCTCGATCTTCGAGCGCAGGCGGTTGATGTGGGAGTTGACGGTGTGCTCGTATCCGCCCTGGCCATACCCCCAGACCTTGTCGAGCAGGTCGGTGCGGGTGTAGACCCTTCCGGGGTTCTGGGCGAAGTGGAGGAGCAGGTCGAACTCCTTGGCGGTGAGCTGCAGAGGACGGTCTTCGAGCACCGCAGAACGACGGGCCTCGTCGATGACCAGCGAGCCCACCGAGAGCGGCGCCGATCCGTTGCGCCGTTTGCCGAGAGCGTCGACGCGGCGAAAGATGGCCTTGACCCGGGCCATCAGCTCACGGATGTTGAACGGTTTGGTGAGGTAGTCGTCGGCACCCACCTCGAGGCCCAGCACGCGGTCGATATCGTCGGACTTCGCCGTCAACATCAGAATGGGCGTGTACGCGGTGCCGCGTCGCACCTGCTGGCAGATCTCCAATCCGTCGATGCCGGGCAACATGATGTCGAGCACGATCAGGTCGTAGCGGTTGGTGAGGGCGAGCTCCAACCCCTGCGTCCCGTTGGTGGTGCGGGTCACGGCGCAGCCCAGGTCCTTCAGGTGGAGCTCGACCAGGCGTCCGAGGGCCTGTTCGTCTTCTACCACCAGTACTTTCTTCATCGCTTGAGTCTCCGCATCTTGAATCTTCGAGAAGGGCGGCGAGCGGCGCCGATCGGTGATGTCTTCGGGCGAAGAGAGCCCACGGATTTCTAGACTCGGCGCGAGCGAGCCTGTGGGAAGACCCTAGCGACGAGAGATCACATTTCCATCACGCGCGGCTCAATTCTCGGAGAGCTGCTCTCTCCTCTTCGAGCTCGGTGCGCAGCTCCTGCCAGGGTTGTGATGGGTCGGTCTCCTCGAGCAGGTGACCGATCACCTCGAGCGCTTTTCCCAGGTAGCGATGTGCGGTGGCGAAGCCGGCGAGGCTCCGGGCATTCCGCGCGGCCGTTCGCAGATACTCGAGCGCCTCCCGCCAGCAGCCCGCCGCGGCATAGTGATAGGCGAGCCGCTCGCTCCGCCCGCTGGCCGATGGCCTCTCGGCTTCGATCTTCGAGGCGACCAGCAGGTGGAGATACCTGCGTCGCTCGGGGGCGATGGTCTGGTAGACCGCGCGCTGGATGCGGCGATGAGAGAACTCGAACCGGCCGTGCCGGGTTCCGTGGGGCATGGGCTCGAGCTCCTGTTCTTCTTCCGCCGTCGACCAGCGGGGAGCCTGCTTCTGGAGCAACCACTTCTCGAGCAGGATCTGCAGCCCGAGATCCACCACCGAGGGATGCTCGTTCTCGGCCTGCCGCAGGAGCTCGGCGTCGAAGGCGTGGCCGACGATCGAGGCCAGCACCGCGAGTCTACGAGTGGAGGAGGGCAGACGCAGCAGCCGATGGGAGATCAGGCTCTCGACCGTCAGCGGGGTGGGCGAGAAGCTTTCGGTGAGACCTTCGCTCAGCTTCCAGCGGCTGCCGGACCGACTCAGGGCGCCTTGGTCCCACAGCCAGTTGATCCACTCCGCGATCAACACCGGCAGACCACCGCTCTGGGCGAAGAGAAAGCCCGCCAGGCCGGGCGCCTGCTCCGCTACCACGAGGTCCGAAGCGATCTCCTCCACCGTAGCGGCATCGAGCCGCTCGACCCGAATCCTGGGGCCCGCGCCCCGGAGTCGTTCCCAGCCCGCGCGGCAGGTGGCGATGGTCCAGAGGGGGATCTCGGTTCGAAGCTCGAGTAGCCGGGCGAGGAAATCGATGGTTTCCTCGTCGGCCCGGTGCAGGTCGTCGAGGAAGAGAACCAGGAGCTGGTAGCGCCGGCCGAGGAGCATCAGCACCTCGAGAATTCCGGCGAGCAGGTCGCCTCTCACCGCGCCGGAGGAAAGGGCCCGTCCTCCGGGCAGGCCGATCTCCGGCAGCAGGAGAGCGAGAGCCGAGAGCGACCTCGGCGACAGGTCGTGCAGGCTCCAGTCGATATCGGCGGTATCGGTGGCGATGGCGTTGCGCAGGAGCTCCACCACCGGTTGATAGGCGGTGGGCACCGTGTCGTCGCATTTCGACTTGAGCACCAGCAACCGGCTGCGGGCGCTCGCCGCATCGAGAAACGAACGTGCCAGCCGGGTCTTGCCGACCCCTGGCTCTCCTTCGATGATCGACAGTCGGTTGCCGTCGGCAAGAGCGCGTTTCCATTCGGATTCGAGCTGGCCGTACGGCTCGCTCCGACCGGCCATGGGCAGCAGCGGCCCGACCGGCTCGTCGGACACCGGATCGCCGACCTCGTGGTGTGAGAGAGCCGCCTCGAGCACGCGCTGGGTCTGCTCCTCGGGCTCTACCTCCAGCTCTCGATGGAGAAGATCCCGGAGCTGCTCGTATTGATCCAGGGCCCGCTGCCGCCGGCCCGAGAAGCCGTAGAGCTGGATGAGGTAGCGATGGGCCGATTCCGACAGCGGATCGATGGCGACCAGCCGGTGGGCGAATCGGGTGCCGAGGCGCAGCTCGCCACGGGAGAGGTAGCTCTCGATCAGAGCGTGGAGAATTTCGATGGCGGCCTCGCGCAGCCTCCTCTGCTCGGTCAGGCACCAATTCTCGAAGGCCGGGCTGTCGCGCAGAGAGAATCCGGAGAGAAACTCTCCGCGGTACAGGCCAGCCGCTTCGGCGAGGTAGTGGGGCTCGACTCGGTCTCCCGTGAGCCCGCGGGCTCGAGCGGTCTCGAAGGCCACGACGTCGACCCAGCAGTCGAGCTCCGGATGCAGACCGATCTGTCCCTGGTCGGTGCTCACCACGCCGGAGGAAGGCTCCTCCGGCGTCAGAACCTGTTTCAAATTGTAGAGAGCCTGCCGGAGATTGCGCCGGGCGGCCGCTTCGGACTTCTCCGGCCACAGCAGGCCGGCGAGGTGCTCGCGGTCGAAAGTACGGTCACCCTGGCAGGCGAGGTACGTCAGGAGCGCCCTGACCTTCTGGGACTCGAAGCTCTCGAGGGGTTCCTCCCCGAGGCGAAACTCCAACCCTCCAAGACAACGGATCTTCAATCGCTGCAACCGAGTTCCTCCTCATCGATCCAAAGAAGACCCGCTCGAAAGGTGCAGATCCCCTGATGACTCATTCTACTCCTGCCGATCCTCGAGCTCGGTACGGCACCATGCCACCCGGGGCGGCCTCGATCCCATTCGATTCGATGATCCAGATATTTTGATCAAATGATCGGAGATTTGTCGACCCTACCTGACGCTCTCCTGACGGCGGAACGGCACAATATGGGTCCTGTTGGCGAAGGGTTCGTTTCTTCGTCGCGAGAGAGACACCCGGTGAGACCCTGTCGAGCCTCGTTGCCCGGTTCGTAATTCGAGTCGTAACGAAAGCTTGGCAAGATGGCTTCGACAGAGAGTCCACCCGGAGTAACGTTCAAACTTGACGCCCCGAAATGCCGGCCGTTCGGCCCAGGCGAAACGCGGAAAGATGGACATGAGAACACTCGAGAACAACTGGAAAGCCGCCGCACCGTTGCTGGTGATGGTGTTGATGACCCTGGGCCTCGTTTCGCCGGCCGTCGGCGCAGAGGTCACGGAGATCGGGTTCGCCGACGAGGCGATCTACGATCCGGCGATCTTTCCTCCCGGATACATCCACGAATTCGCCCTCTACATGTGCACCGAGGCGCACGACTGCGCGAGCTCGGTGCTGGTGCCCGAGCCCGGCGTCGATTTCATCTTCGAGCCGTCCGGCAACTGGGTGGTCTTCGACGACGGAACCGCGCGGCTCACCGCCCGGGCGATCGACCGCAGCGATGCGCAGAAATACTTCGATATCGAAGTGATCTTCACCGGCCTGACCGATGTGGCGCCGCCCGACAGCCCCAAGCTGGAGCTCGAGCCCCATGCCTATGTCGACCAGGGCGGCGAGATCGATCCCGCGACCTGGAGCTACTACACCGGCATGAGCGGCACCTTCACCGGCGGCGGGCTCTACGAAGGGGCGGTGATCGAGGTCGTCCGCACCGGACCGGCCTTCCAGGTGGGTGTTGGTGCCAACAACAAGAACGGCAATCGGGGCGGCTCGGGTTGGCTCGAATGCACGGTCACGAGTCAGCCGACCACCGGCTCGACCATCGCGCCGATCGAGCAGTGCGACATCAATGTCGACCTCTCCTTCGAGTCCTGCCCGTCGGCCTCCGAGGCCAACGAGCTGGCTCTGCTGCCGGGTGGTCACGTGATCTGGCTGCCGGGATTCGTCAATGACCTGACCTTCGACTTCTCCGGTGGTGTGTTCACCGAATTCGCCGATGGCTCGGCGCGGATCGACGGCCTGGTTCGCAGCAACTCCGACCCCGGTATCGGTTTCGAGGTCGAGATCCTGCTCGGCGGCCTCACCTCCGAGCCGCCTCCCGGGAATCCCTACCTCGACATGGATCCTTCGGCGTACGTCGAGAACGGCGGCCCGATCGATCCGGCGACCTGGCAGTACTACACCGAGTTCAGCGGCACCCTCACCGGGGTCGACTGGATGGCCGGTGCATCTCTCACGCTCCACCCGGTCAACTCGCTGGTGAACGGTCCGGTGTTCCAGATCGGTGTCGGTGCCAACGGCAAGAACTTCGAGTACGGCGCCTCCAACTGGTTCGACTGGACGGTGGAGTCGCAGCCCGACCACGGCGACTCTCTCTCCGATGGTCAGCTCGGCGAGCTCAACATCGACCTGAGCCTCAGCTGCCCGAATTTCCGCGGCTTCTGTCTCGACGAGGCCCTGCGGGACTACCTCGGGAGCAACGGTGATCACGCCGTGGCCATGCCCGGAGTCGGTCGCGACTTCGTGTTCGCCGAGGCGGCGACCTGGTTCGAATACGCCGACGGTACGGCCGGTTTCGACGCGGTGATCCACGACAAGAACAACGCCGACAAGATCTTCGAGATCTCGGTGGTCCTCGCCGACCGCACCGACGTCGCCCCTCCCGGCAGCCCGAAGAAGCAGCTGCCGAGCTCGGCCTATGTGCCGCAGGGCCCGGCGGATCCGTCGACCTGGTGGTATTACCCCACCTGGAGCGCCACCTTCATCGGCCAGGGGCTCTTCGAAGGAGCCGAGGTTGCGATCACCCGCCGCGGACCGGCCTTCCAGGTAGGTGTCGGCGCCAACAACAAGAACAACAACTTCGGCGCCTCGGCCTGGTTCAACTACCAGACCGTGTCGCAGCCGAACGGCAACATCACCTTCCCGAACAGTGGCTCGGGCGACTTCAACATCGACATGATCTGCGCCCCGGGTGAAGCGCCGAATACTCCGGAAGAGCCCGAGATGCCGGCGGGAGCCTGCTACGGCGACCAGGCCGTTTCCTACTCGCCCGGCGACCGTTCCGACGGCTCCGAGGTCGAGCCGCAGCGCCAGGAGCCCAGCAATGCCCTCGGCGAGCCCCAGGGTGGCGACTGGCTCAACTTCGTATCCCTCGGGATCGGCGGTGTGCTCGAAATCGACATGGGCAGCCGGGTGATGAATGTGGCGGGCGACGACGTGATGATCGTCGAGACGTCCTTCGGCTCGCCCTCTTGTGACGAGTTCCCCGAGAGGGTCACGGTTCTGGCCTCGCAGGACGGCTCCTCCTGGGTCAACCTCGGCAGCGCCTGTCAGGACGCCGACTTCGATCTCGGGCCGCTGCCCTGGGCGCGCTACTTCCGCCTGATCGACAACACCGACTCGGCCGACTTCGAGACCGTGAACGATGGCTACGATGTCGACGGGATCGCCGGTGTCTCCTGCCAGGAAGACAGTGCCGATCCGCCCGAAGATCCGGTCGAGGTCGAGTACCTGCGGATGCAGGTGAACGTGGCCTTCGGCGCCGCGGTGCAGATCGGTGAGGTTCGCTGGCTGGACTCGGCCGGTCGGCCGGTGTCGGTCGAGCCGCGGCGGATCGAATCGAACCTGCCGAATCCGGCCTACGCCGTCGACCAGATCCAGAGCACCTACTGGACTGCCGAACGCTCGATCGAGCCGGCCGAGCTGGTTTTCGACGTTCGCGGCCAGGGCCTCGTACGGCCCGGCTCGGTTCGGATCTTCTTTCTCGGTCGCCAGCTACCGGCCTCGGCTTTCTCCTTCCAGCTCTCGACGGACGGAGAGACCTGGGAAGAGCTCACGGCGTCGTCCGCCGGCCCGCGGGGCGTCGCCAGCCGAGGAGCCTGGTCGCGGTTTCGGTTCGAGCAACCCTGAGCGATATTCTAAGATCCATTCGCTGACATCCGGAGACGAGAAGGGCACCGCCGAGCGGTGCCCTTCGGCTTTCTGGCCATACTCTTCGCCGCTCTCGAGGTCGAGGTATCCAAACCAACGGCGATTGGTGTAGCTTCACGCCCCCATGCGGCAAAAAGACATCTTCCTCTTCTGGCTCCCACTCTGGGCGAGCTGGATGCTGATGACCGCGGAAGGGCCGCTGTTGAGCTCCGCCGTCAACCGTCTGCCCAACGAGGTGGTGATGTTGGCGGCGTTGGGGATCGTCTTCAGTCTGGCGGTGACCATCGAGAGCCCGGTGATCAATCTCCTGGCGACCGCCACGGCCGTGGTGAAGGATCGCGCCAGCTACCTCCTCGTGCGGCGATTCACGGTGCACTCCATGGTGCTCCTCGCCCTCGTCGGGGCGATTCTCGCGCTCACTCCGGCCTTCGATTGGGTGGTTCGCGACCTCATGGGGACCCCGGAAGAGATCGCGGAATGGGTCCAACCCGGGCTGGCGATCCTCATTTTCTGGCCGCCGGCCATCGCCTGGCGGCGATTCCTGCAGGGAGTCTTGATCCACTTCGGGCAGACCCGTTTGATTGCTCGCGGCACGTTTCTCCGCCTGGTGGTGATGGTGTCGACCACTCTGATCCTGCTCGGAACGACCGAGATGGCGGGGGTGGTTCTGGCGGCCACGGCGATGATGGCCAGCGTGCTCTCGGAGGCGATCTATGCCACCTTCGCCGTACAGCCGCTGTTGCGCGATCAGCTGGCGCCCGGGAGCCCCGCGGCGCCGGGATCGAGCATGAGCTACCGGGAGCTCTTCTACTTCCACCTTCCGCTGGCGGGTACCGGAGCCCTCGCCCTTCTCGCTCAACCCCTGGTGACCTTCACCCTGGCGCGCCTCGATCAGCCGACCCTGACCCTTGCCGCCTGGCCCCTGATCTTCCAGACCCTGTTGGTGTTGCGGGCTCCGTCGTTGGCTCTGCCCGAGGCGGTGATCGCGCTCAGCTCGAAGCCCGATTCCGCGGGGCCTCTGCGTCGCTTCGCCTGGACCCTGGCGCTGCTCTCCTCGGCGAGTGTAGCGCTTCTGGCTTTCACTCCCCTGGCCGTGGCCTACCTTTCGTGGATGCAAGACACGGTGCCGGAGGTGGCGGCGCTCGCCCGGCAAGGGCTCGCCTACTTCGTGCCCCTTCCCGGTATTGCCGCTCTCGTGACCTGGATGCGTGGGCGCCTGATCCACCGTGGAGCCACCCGAGTGGTCAACGAGGGGACGGCGGTGAATCTCGTCGTCCTGCTGGTGGTTCTGGGAGTCGGCCTCGAGCAGCGTTGGCCGGGGCTGGCCACCGCCGCCCTGGCCCTCAACGCCTCGTGGCTCGTGCAGCTCGGTTTTCTCGCCTGGCGTTGGCGCGGTGTGTCTGCGGAACGATAGTTGTTGGTTGGTTCTACCTTGTCAGATTCACTTGCGAGGTCGAGTTGGTGTTCCTTCCACCAGGTCTCGAAGGGTCGCGTCGGCTCCGAGCCCCCCTGCTGGCGCTGGGTTCCGCCGGCTTCTTCGGCACGATTCTCTTTGACCCGCTCGACCTGGTTCGAGGAACGCCAACTCTTCCATGCACCGGGTCGAAACCAGGCGAGACAGGGATCGTGCACCTTCCCGAATGTGTTTTCGTATCAGAGGCGGCCGAGGAGCTGTTTCAGCACGTTGCCGATCTCGGCCGACGACTTCTGGCGCCCCTTGCCCGAGCTGGCTTCGGCAGCTTTGGCCTGCTCACCGAGCACCGAGCCCACCTTGGCGGCGGCCCGGAGGTCGAGGGCGAAGAGCTTGTTGTGGGCTTCGGTGAGCGCCGCTTGCAGAGCCGGGTCGGGATCGGTACCGGCGGCCTCGAGCTGCCGGCCGCAGCAGATGGCGAGCAGGTTGTAGACCTCGATGGCGGTCTCCGGCTCCCAGGTCTCGAAGCGAAATCCCTCCGACTCCTCCCGTAACTGATCGAGCAAGGTCCGCGCCCAGCCCATCTTGCCGGCCTGCAGGCAGAGCTGGGCTGCCGTGAGCCGGGTGCGAAACACGGCTCGCAGGGTGCCGGCTCGCTCGACCGCACCCTGCAGAATGTCCATGGCGGCATCGGCCTGTTTCTTGCCGAAGAGGCCCTTGGCCTCGGCGATCTCCTCGTCGGAGAGCACGGTGTCCTCGGCCCGGCCGCCGCCGCTTCCCACGACGTCGACCTCCACCACCCGCACGGCTTCCTCGATCCAGGTCCGGGTCTCCGGCTTGGCGAAGGGAGTGCCGTCGGCGAAGCTGAGATGGTGCAGATTGGGGAAACGTTCGAGCAGTGACCGCAGCGCTTCGATGATCACGTTCGCCAGCCTGGGGCCGTGGCTCGGGTCGAGGTTCTCGATGGCGAGCGCGCTGTAGTGCTGCAGGTCGAGCCAGAAGGTGCCACTGTCGTTTTGAAACGCGGCCTCGCTGGCCT
The DNA here is from genome assembly GCA_964565225.1 of uncultured Thermoanaerobaculia bacterium. Lineage (GTDB taxonomy): Bacteria > Acidobacteriota > Thermoanaerobaculia > Multivoradales > J023 > CAZMEL01. Next base: position 67,811 of record CAZMEL010000003.1, read on the forward strand.
CGAGCAGCTCCGGCCAGGTGCGGTTGGTCAGCAGGTTGGCGAGAGCTCTCTGCTGTGGCCCTCTGGGCGCCGGAACCCGGGTCTTGCCGCTGCCGGGATCTGCCGGCGGCGGGCTCTGGAGGTCTTCCCACTTGAGCACCCGCAACATGCGGTAGGGCGAAGCGCTGAGCAGGTTGCTCTGCCGCAAGGGGCCGATGAACGTGCGAATCCGGTCGCGGATCTCGCGGGCCCCGGCGCTGTCGGCGAGCGGCGGCAGGTCGGGAACCTCCACCGGTTTTCCGGCCGCCACCCGTGCGGGTTGCGGGGCGGCGGGGGCCGTTGCGGGGGCTGGCTTCGGGGCCTCGGTCGCGGGCTCGGGTTCGGGTGGCGGCTCGGCGGTCGGCTCGGCGGCCGGGGGAGGGCTCGCCGCCGGGGCTTCGGCGGCGGGCTCGGCTTCCACCTCGGGTTCCTCGGCCGGCTCCGGCTCCGCGGGTTTGTGCTGCTCGGCCTTCTTGCGCAGAGCGTTCTGGAGCTCGCCGAAGCCGGGTGCGTTGTGCCCGAGGTTCTCCTGAGCCATCTTGACGATGATCTGCAGGTCGTCGCGGATCGGCTCGAGCACCGCGACCTCGGCGTCGTCCTTGGGCTCGCGGGCCTCGACATAGGGCGTCACCCGGTCGACCAGCCAGGAGAAGGCGAAGCCCCGCGACCTGGGCGGCTTGCGTGGATGCAGGTTTTCCCAGTCGGCCTCGACCCAGTGGCGGAGGAGGGCGAAAGCATCGGCCAGGCCGAGGAAGCCGTGGCGCTGGATCAGGGCCGCGGAAAGGTACCCGAAGACATTGAGATCTTTCGAGGTCTCCGCCAGCAGACTCACCGCCAGCTTCTCCACGTTCTCCCAGTCCACCGTTCCCGAGGCGATATTCTCGATCTCGCCCTTGAGCTCGTCGAACTCGTCCTCGTATCGAGCGTCCTGTCCGGTGGGCTCGTCGGCCAGCGGGGCCTGGCAGCGGTCGTAGTCCTTTCCCAAGACGTGGGCCATGGTGGGTCGCTCCTCGTGCGGGGTCGTTGCGGATGAAATCTTGGCTGTCGACTAGGGCCGGAGGAAATCTTCGTCGAGCACGGCGTGGAAGGGAGCGGCGCGTTGCTCCCGGGTCAGCTCACCCGGGATCGGTCGTCGTGGCGGCTCGGCAGCCGGTCGCTCGTCGCTCGAGCCCGACCGGGCTCGGGGGGGCTCCGCGTTCTCGTCTTCCTCGGCAGCTGCGGCGTCCGGTGACGGCGGGGCCTCGGCGGCGGTGGCTTTCTCGCCCTCGGATTCTTCCTTCTCCGATTCCTCCGCGCCTGTGGCATCTTCCGGAGAGTCGTCGTCGGTGTCGGTCTCTTCGTCGGTTTCTTCGTCGGAATCGGCAGGGACCTCGTCCTTGTCCCTTGCTTCGTCTTTGCCGCTGGCCGTGTCCCTCTCCGGAGCCTCTTCGTCGTCGGGACGGGTCGTCTCTTCGGCGTTCGATTCGACATCTGTCCCGAGCTCGGTCTCGTCCGCCTTCTGGGTCTCGTCCGCCTTCTGGGTCTCGTCGGAGCCTTCGACCTCTTCTTTTTCGTCGCCCGGAGCCGGCCGCCGGGCACCGGGAACGTGGTCACGGTAGTCGTCGATCGCCGGGTGCTCCGGCATTTCCGGGTGAAAGGCGTAGATGTCTTCGGGCTGGAGGTCGCGGTGGAGCAGGGTGATTCCCGCGTAGCTCGCGCCCGGGCTGTAGATCAGCTGCAGAGGCCTCTTGGCCTGGCGTCGGGAATCGCCGAGGAGCAGGCTCCAGAGCGAGGCCAGCTCCGCGGCCGGGAGGGCACCGGTGCTGGGCAATCGGCCGGCGAAGGGTTTGCCGGAGCTCTCTCCGGCCCGCCGGAGATGGCGCAGGAGGGCGGGCCAGCGGTCGGCCTCGTCGTCTTCTCCGTAGAAGACGTCGGCGAGGTCTCCCACGGTCGGCTCGCGGCGTTCGAGCAGGCGTTCTTTCAGGGCCTTCTCTCCGTGGATCTCGAGCTGGAAACGGCTCGTCCGGATGAGCGGGTAGTAGGCCTCGAGAGAGGGGACTCGTTCCAGCTTGCGGCGCAGGGCCGAGGCCTGCTCGACCACCTGGTCGAGGGCGAAGACGAGGGGGAGGTGAGACGACGTGCTCGGGGCCGGCAGGGACACGAAGAGAGCGAAGGGGAACTGGCGCAATCCGCCGTGGTCGTGGCTACCCCAGAGGTACCCCAGGACGTTCTTGCCGGTGGCCGGGAAGCTGAGCAGGAGCGCCAGCGACGGGATCTCTTCGTCGCGGTAGGCTTCGTGTACGGCCCAGAAACGACTGACTCCGCGGTCGAGCCAGCGTTTGAAGGCCTGGGCTTCCGGGCCGGCCAGGCCGTGGCGCAGGAAATCCTTGTAGATGGGGAGCTTACCGTAGGCCGAAACCGGCAGCTCCACCCGCTTCGGGCCGGTGAAGTGCTGCTTGAGCAGCTGGAAGATCGACGATCGGCTGGCGGGTGCTTTCATCGTTCGTCCCTCCTCGGATCTCCTACGGCATCGAATCGGTCATCGCGACCATCACGGGGTCACTCGTTGCGGCTCACTCGGCGCGGCGAGGGGCGTCGGGCAGGACCCCCGGCAGTGGTCGCTCGAAGCCCACGTCGAAGAGGGCGTCGAGCCGCTGGTGGGGATGCCGCTCGAAGTCGGGCACCTCGACACGCAGGGTCCATTCGCGCCCCCCGGCCCGCGACGATTCGTTGGCGAGGTGCACGAAGTAGAGGAGCTTGAGCGGGCCGCCACGAATCACCAGGCGCCCGACCCAACCTCCGGCACTGTCTTCGTTGGTCACGGTCACGTAGAGGTCGCGGTCTTCGAGCACCAGGGGCACCCGCCGCACCACGCCCTTGCCGGCGTCGGTCGAGGGGCGGATCGAGTACTGCGGGGCGGGGCCGAAGAGATCGACCTGGGCGGCTCTTTCACCGAGGTAGATCCGGTCTTCGGTGCTGCGACCTTCCTGGATCCCGAAGGTCAGCTCCTGCTCGCCGCCGAGGACCCGGCGGCCTCGGCCGTCTTCTCCGTAGAGAAATCGCTGCCAGCCCCGCAGCACCCGCAGCCGACCCTTGTCGCCGCCCACGAAATCGATGGTGGTGCGAGCGTTGCCGTCGGAATCGACGCCGACCAGGGGATCGAGCACGAACTCCTCGAATAGCCGGTCGAGGCTGCCGCCGGGGAAAAAGATCCGGTCGATCTCGTCCTCACTGGCGGTTTCGAGCAGGATCGGCAGGGTGATCACCCGACGCGCGGGATCGGGATCGGCCGGCAGCCAGAGCTCGCCGTCGCCCGCCGCGAGGTACCCTCGCTCGTAGATCAGGCGCTGACGCCGCAGCTCCAGCTCGGTGATGAACGGGAACCGATCGCGGCAGCAGGCTTCCTGGTCGCGCCAGAACTCCCGAGCCTCCTGCTCGTAGTCGGGCCGGATCGCCTCGCTCAAGAGCTCGGCCCCCTTGGCCTCCACGTTCTGCTCCAACCATTGCGCGTTGCTGTTGCGGCGCAGGCGCCGGTTGCGGCTGAAGGAGTGGAATTCGTCGAGCGAGGCACCGTCTCGTGCCGTGGCGAGCTGCCTCCAGGCTTCGAGGGCGTTGTCGTCGAGCACCTCGAGGGTTCGTTTGTAGCTCTCGATCGTGCGCTCGAGCTCGGGGGAAATTTTCACCGGCTGGCTGCGCCGCGCCCCCTCGGTCATCTTGTCGACCAGCGGTTGCAGCCGATCGTTGGCGCGGGCGAATTCCTGGAGGAGCGCGCGGGTCAGGCCATCGGCCCGGGTCGTGGGTGCGGCGGCGCTCAGCTCCCAGTTGCGGATGGCGCGGGTGAACTGCGGCCAGCTCGAAGCGGAGCTGGCGGCGTAGGGCCTTGCCATGCCTCCGCCGCCGGTCGATCCCTGGCGGTCGATGTAGGCGTCGAGGTAGTTGTAGAGGGCGCGGTTGATGTTCTGCAGCGGTGCCCGCACGGAATCGACCGTGCTGGCCTTGGCCAGGGCCTGGTTGGCCCAGCCGAGGAATACATTGGCCGGGCGAACGAACGACTCCGCGTAGGTCTTGGTGAAACAGCTCTGGCAGTCGGTACGGAACTTGGTCTCCAGGTACTCGTTGGCGGGCGGCAGGATTTCCAGGCCGGCGGCGAGAGCGGCCATGAGATCGGCCTGGTTCCACCCGCGACTGGCGAAGAACCGGTCGTCGGGGCTCGAGCGCTCGAGCTCGGCCAGCTGGTCGACCGGAGCCCAGAGCTCGGTCTTGCGGCTCTGGTAGAAGCGTTCGAGCTCGGCCAGCCGTCCCTCGTCTCCGCTCTGCTGGTCGAGGCGCTGTTGGAAATCCTCACGCTCGGCCGTCACGGTGGAGCTCTGGGCGAGCTCGGCCAGCCGGGCCAGGGGAGCCGCGAGAGCCTCGGCCCCTTCCGACCAGGCGAAGCCTCCCTCCGGCCGTTCCACATAGAGGTAGTCGAAGTCCTGGCGGGCGGTGGTGAGCTCCTGCCAGTCGCGCGGGATGTCGACCCGGCAGTGCTCCTGGATCGCCTCTCGAGAGGCGAGGCGATCGTAGACCTTGCGCAGGCTCTCGTAGTCGGTCAGGCAGTTCTGTTGCCAGGCCTCGACCCCGAGGCCGGGCCGCGTGGATTCGGCGACCACCGCCTCGGCTTCTTCCTCCAGCGGTGTCTGCGGACGCCTCCGCCGTCGCCTCCGCCGATCCTCTTCGTCGTCTCCGGCCTCCTCCCCGTCGGTGAAGCCGTCTTCGTCTCCGGCCTCCTCGCCCTCGCTCGAGCCGTCGGCCTCGCTTTCTTCCGGCAGGGCGCCGGGGCGTCGGGCGAGGAAGGATCTGCCTTCTTCGACCGTGGTCGCCAGCTGGCTGCCGAGCTCGGCGAAGCGGTTGAGCGCCTCGTCGCCACCGGCCGCCACCGGGTCGAGGTCGAGGATTTCCTGGTACCGGGTCTGGTACACCCGGAGATAGCGGTCGATCAGGTCGTAGTCCCAGCGGGCCAGCACCGGCATCGACCAGTAGGTCTCGAAGGTCTCCTTGGCGTTGCGCGGGTTCTCCAGCTGGCCGACCTTCATGAGGTCGAACCGTTCGTCGGCGTGCAGCACCGATTGGAAGACGGTCTCGATTTCGGTGATGTCGCCGATGTCGCTTGCCAGCCAGGCGTCGATCTCCTCACCTTCCACTGTCGAGTCGGTGCCCGAGCGGCTGGCCAGGAATCGCAGCAGGGGCTCGAGGGTCAGACCATCCTTCAGGGCTTTCTGCTCCTCCGGGTCGGCCAGCCGCCGATAGCGGTCGAAGCGTAGCCGGGTCTCGAAGGCTTGGCGGTAGGTTTCGTAGTCGAAGGGCTCCTCACCCTGCCAGATCTCCGGGGTGCTGCGGGCCTCGAAGCTGTCGAGCAGGGGACCGAGCACCCAGGTCCGCATGAGACCTGCCTGGATGGTGGGCAGCAGCTCGTTGCTGATCTCGTTGTTGATGCCGCCCTGGAGCAGGATCCGGATCTTCCAGCTGGAGCCTCGCAGGTTGAGCCGATCCTGCTCCAGCTGCTGGATCAGCTGCCAGGCATAGTCGACTCCGCAGATCGTTTCGCTTTCGGGGTCGAGGCAATCTCTGGCGTCCTGGGTGTGTTTGTTGATCGGGCGAAGCACCTCGGACATGTGGATCAGGGCCGGCAGCAGGAGCAGGAAGGCGGCCACCACGGCGCCGCCGATCAGGCCGTAGAAGAGCCGCTTGTTGCGTTTGTCCTTCTCCCGGGCCTTGAAGGTCTGGCGCACCAATCCCTGCTCGGGGAAGATCTTCTTCTCGTAGAGATCCCCGATGAAGAAGGCGTACTGTCGGGCGAAGATCGACTCCAGGTCTTCGAGCACGCCCTGGTGGTCTCCCGCCTGGACTCGTAGCAGATCGCGGCAGGCGCGGGCGATGGGGCGACCTTCCTGCAGACCGCTGGTGAGGTAGAAGCCCCGGAAGATGAAGGGCTCCTCGAAGCGGCTGGAGCGGAAAATGGTGTCGAAGTAGAGGTTCAGCGGCTCCTCGAGGGCGGCGAGCTCCTCGGGGAACACGAACATGCGGTCGGCCTGGTCGGAGTCGGGCACGTTGCGCAGCAGGCGCAGGCGGATCTTGTGCATCCGCCGCACGAGGTCGGCGAAGAGGTCGCCGAAGTCGGCCGGATCCCAGCGCTCGTGCTCCTGCGGGTTCGACCAGCCGAAGATCTGCCCCTTGTCGTGGGGCTCGAGGGGAGCGAAGAACTCGGTGAATCCGAGCACCCGGTCGGCCTTGGTGACGAGGATGAACACCGGGAAGCGGATCTCCAGCTTCTTCTGCAGCTCGAGCAGCTTCTTGCGGATGTTCTTGGCCTTGGCTTCCTGCTCTTCCGGCAGATCTTCGGTCAGGCTCGTGGCGGGCACCACCACCAGCACGCCGTTGATCGGGCATTCCTTGCGATGTTTCTTCAGCAGGCCGAGGAAATGCTCCCACTCCTGGCGATCGGAGGCCACCTCCTCCTGGAAGGAGAAGCGGCCCGCGGTGTCGAGAATCACCGCCTCCTCGGTGAACCACCAGTCGCAGTTGCGGGTGCCACCCGAACCGGAGAGGGCTTCCTTGCCGATCGGGAACTGCAATCCCGATTCCTTCAGGGTCGTGCTCTTGCCCGACTGGGGCTCGCCGATGAGCAGGAACCAGGGTAACGAGTAGACGTCGATCCGAGCTTCGTTGAGCTCGAGCATGGCGTTCTTCCACTGCTCGGAGAGCTCGCCCACCGCCTCGCGGATCTCTTCCTGGCTGGCCGGGGCCCGGGTGTGTTGCCCCAGATCCTGCTCGAAGTCTTTCGAGCGTTTCTTGTTGCCCATCTTGCGCAGGCCACCGATGGCCCAGATGAGCACGAAGATCACCAGCAGGCCGAAGACCACCAGCAGAATCGCCTGGCGACTCAGGCCCAGGAAGCGCGAGAGGATGAAGACCAGGGGCAGCAGGATCATCAGGACCGCGAGCCATCGGCCCACCGGTCCGGTGATGAAACGACGCAGGATATTGAGCAATTGATAGTGCATGCCGATTCCTCGCTCCGGCCGGGCCGGAGCCGCGGTTCAGACTCAGGCCATTCCCAGAACCAGCTCGACCAGCTGCCGCAGGTCGGCCAGGAGATGATTCCACGACAGGCGGGCGGCGCCCCAGTACAACCCCACGAGACCGAAGGCCAGCAGCGCCACCCGCGCTCCGGTGATGGCGGGCGAGAAGCGCACCGGCTTGCTCTCCACCACCTCGTAGGCGCCCGGGGTCAGGCGGTCGGGCTTCACCGAGACCAGGTACTCCTGGAGCTGGCGGTAGAGCTTGGTCTTGACCTCCGGCAGGAGGTCCCGCTTGGAGTAGAAGTTGCCGAGGCTCAGGGCCGTGTAGAGCACGGCTGCCAGCTCGGTTTCGTTGTCTTTGAGCTCGCTAGCGATGCGGAAGATCTCGTCGCCGCCGATGTTGGTGCCGAAGAGCCGCATCTCGAGGAGGTGCTCCTGCTGCCAGCCGGCGGCGTTCTCCCAATCGCAGTGCAGCAAGACCTCGTCGGCGAGGACCACCAGCGGGTACTTCGACTCCTGGTAGAGGCTCTCGAGCCGGAGGTCGTTGCGCACCTGGCGCTCCATGGTCTCGAAGATCTCGTCGAGATCCGACGCCACCATGTCGAGCCGGACGGGGTACCCCTTGCGCACCTTGCGTCGGAACGAGACCAGGTAGAGAAAGAGAGGTGAAGCGAGGTGGAAGAGCTTGGTGACGTAATCGCTACGGTTGGAGTCGTCGTACATGTCGCTCTCTCCGCGGTTCCCGCGGTCTCATCCCTTCGATTCGAGACGTTCTCGGGTCAAGCGTTCTGCTCCTGTTGCAGGAAGAAGAGACTGAAGGCGAGCCGGGCGTCGGCGTCGGAAATGGCCATCTCCTGCCGTTCGGCCACGTTCTGCCAGTAGCTCCCCTGCTGGGCGATCGAGTAGTAGTGTAGCTCGGTGCCGCTCGGCAGGCTGCGGGGGCTCTCTCGCATCAGGGCGATCTCGAGGCCGCGCAGGCGCCGGATCCGAAACAGCGGGAGGTCTCCCGCGGCGCCGATCTTCACCGGACGCAACAGGCGGTCGACCTCGTCGGCCGAGAGCTTGCTCTCGACACAGAGGTACACGGCCTCGGCGTCGCGCAGGTGTGAGTCGTCGAACCGGGCCACCAGCAGCTCACCCTCGGGCAGGAAGGGCACCTGCAGGAATCCGCCGGTGAGGATCTGGTCGAGCAGCCGGTTCACGGTGCTGGTGAGCTGATGGAAACAGCGGCCGAGCTCGTTGTGGTCGTAGAGCGGAACCGACAGCTTCTCGGCGCCCCCCTTTTCGAAGATCGACAGCTCACCGGCCAGGCGGGAGAGCTCGAGGTAGAGCTGGAAGGGGTGAATGCCGGGCAGGGCCACCAGCTGCCGCAACACGTGCAGGAACGAGCCGACGATCTGCAGCTTGTAGACCACCTGCCAGCCGCCGCGCCGATCCGTGTCGAGCACCAGAGATCGTTCGTCGATCCCGGCGTGCAACACCCGGTAGCGAGCCTCGACCTTGTTCACCACCGCTTCACCCAGAGTGCGCAGCGGACCCCAGGCGCTGATGTCGGTCACCGGCGGCACGAAGGCGTCGTCGAGCACCGGGGTGTTCTTGCCGTGGCCGGCCCGCTGTACCAGGGCGATCGGCAGGCACTCGTACCCTTCTCGGTCTTCGTCGCCGAAGAAGAATCGACCGTAGTGTTTGCGAACCTCGAGCTGGCGTCGCTCACCGCCGGAGTTCTCGTCGGCCGCATCGAAGGTCTCGACCCGGTAGCGCAGATCCTGCGCCGCGGGCCGTTCGTCGTCGGCCGTGGGTAACAGAGTGTTGGCCTCTCCCTCGCGCCACCGGGGCACCCCCAGGTAGACCACTAGACGGCCGTCGCGGCTCTGGTCCATCTGCGACTTGAAGCTGCGCGGCTCGGCCCGCAGATTGACCGGCATCTCGAGGGGTGTGCCGTCTTCGAGCACGGCGACCAGCGCACGAGCCTCGAAGCGAAAGGCCTCGAGCTGGTCCTCTGCCACCTCCAACCGCGACAGGCCCCAGTAGAAGGGCTGCACCT
>CAZMEL010000004.1:0-55701 GCA_964565225.1 uncultured Thermoanaerobaculia bacterium
GAGGGGATTCCAGGCGGATTTTCTCATATGGAGAGTACGCTCGGGCTACGAGCCCTATTCGCCGTTTCCGTTGGCCCCAATCTCGAGGGAATCCGCAGCACCGATCGAATCCAGATCGAATCCGAAGGAAACTGGGATCAGGATCAGCTCTTTGTCTGGTGATGAAAGAGGCCGCACGTCGATGGACATCTCCACCAGTAGGCAGATCGAGCGCAGGTACACAAGACCGAACCATTCAGGCCGCAAAACGCCAGGCAGGAAGTCACAGTGCAACAACTCAACCCACTCGCGGATTGGCAATCGCCTTGCACTTCAGTATTTGCATTCGCACAGCAGTCGGGTCTGGTAAACGCGGTCGCCGCTCCTGTAGTAGGTCCGCCGTTACATGCAGGCGAATCCCCGGTAGGACAGATGACGACCCCGTCGGGGTGGTCACCTACCACCGGCTGCTGCTCCAAAGCCGCTCCCTGTTCCTCGGCAGGAGCTCTCGGGTCCGACCCACGCCGATGGCTAGGGCCCTGGTCACCAAAAACCAGTGTCTGCACTTCGACGATCAGCGCCGAGATCGAACGGAGCGATTCTCCCCACTCTTCTTCCATCTCCTCCTTGGTCTTGTCTCCATCGTAGGCAAAACGGCCTCTCAGAGCGTCCAGCCGAGGGTCCCGGTCCGCCGACGGCTCGTCGGCTGCTGGCTCTCCTGCTTCCCAAGAGATATCGACCCTCTCACCCGTCGTGAGATTCTTCACCCTGCCGGTGAGCGGGACGAGCACCCCGGAAACCTCGAAGGAATCACCGGCCACGAAATCACACCGAGCGACCAGCTCCTCGCCTTCTGGCCAGCGCATCTGGCAGGTTGCCAGCGGACTTCCTCCTTCGGACATCACCTCGGCTCGGGCTTCGAAGCCATCGAGGACAGTAGTGTCTCCGTAGGTCGAGAGCTGAATCTGTCCGATACCCGCGGCTTTCGAAAGTGGATTCTTTGGGACGATGGTTCCGTAATCCCTAGCTTGCCCCCAGACCATGATCGGAAACACCAGGAGTGCGAAAGTCGTCCAGGTCGCCTTGCGCTGAACGGCAGAATCGAGACGCAATCGAAAAACTCTCATAGACAGCTCCTAACAAACTTGAATTGCCAAGCCATATCGAGATTCTATGGAGAAAATAGTAATTCAATTCGTCAAACCATGCAATATACGTCGACTTCTTTCTTGGCTGTAATACGGGGGGAGAATACTTCAGCCATCAAAAGCATTCGCAGGCCCAACACCGCTGTCCGGTGCTCCGGACAACACCAAAAACATGGACGGATCTTCGATGAGGGAGAGTGCCACTGACCTGTTCCGAAACCGGCCGACGAGGCCCCCTCAGGCCGGCTCCGGAGCCACCTCGGGCTTCGGATTGACCGAGCCGGGGGTCGAGGCCCGCCAGAGTCGAGCCATACCGGAAGCGAGCCCGGCCACGAGGCGGTCGACGAAGGGCAACACCAGCAGGGTGGCCGCGGCGGAGGAGAGCAGGCCTCCCATGACGGTCAGGGCGAGCGGGTAGTAGAACAACCCACCCACCTTGGTGCCACCGGCGGCCAGGGGCAGCAAGCCGATAATGGTGGTGGAGGCCGTCATCAGGATCGGTCGCATGCGCTCCCGACCGGCCTGGAGCATCGCTTCCCGGGCCGAAAGACCTCGGGCCCGCAGCTGGTTCTTGTGGTCCAGGAGCACGATTCCGTTGTTCACCACGATTCCCATGAGAATCAGGAACCCGATCTGCGCCATCAGGTTGAAGGGTGTACCGGAAATCGTCAGCAGCCAGAAGGCCCCGGGAAGGGCGAAGAGGATCGACGACATGATGGCGAAAGGCTGGGAGAGCGACTCGAAGAGCGAGGCCATCACCAGGTAGACCAGCACCAGGGCGAGAAGGAAATTGTGACCCATCTCCTCGCCCTGGCGATCCTGCTCCAGCTGGCGGGCGTTCCAGGACCAAGAATAACCTCCGGGAAAAGCCATGGCATCGAGCATCTCCGCGATCTCTTCTTTCTTGTCTTCCCAGCTCTCTCCCTCGTAGGTCGCCCGGATCGCCACCCGGACCTTGCGATTCTCCCGCTCGATCTCCAGCGGCCGCTCGACGATCTCGAAGCCGGCGATATCTCCGAGGAGCACCGGGCGACCCTCCACCTCGCGGAACTGGATCTCTTTCAGATCGGCCAGGTTCTCCCGATCGGCGAGGCGAAGCGCCAGCCAGGTCTCCACCTCCCGCTCACCGTCGTTGAAACGGGGAAGCCGGAAGCTGCCCAGCACGAAGGAGAAGGTTTCGGAGACTTCCTGGGCGGTCAGGCCGAGACGAGCGGCCTTTTCCCGGTCGACCCGGACCTGTACCTCCTGCGAGCTCCGGCCGAGAGAGGAAGAGATGTCCTTGATCTCCTCCACCGTCTCCAGGCGCCGCTCGACCTCGTCCCCGAGGGAGGAGAGCACCGCCGTATCCTGGCCGAAGATGTTGACCGAGAAATAGGTGCTGTCCCCGCCTTCGTCGGCATCTTCGTAGAAGAACACCCGGGCTCCGGGGACCACCGGCAAGAGCTCCCGGATCTCCTCCCGCAAGGCCTTGATCTGGTCGTCCCCGAGATCTCTTCGGGCCAGGGTCAGCGTCGTTCCGGCCTCGTTCGCAGCATAGTAGCTGTAGATCGAAGCGATCTGCAGATCCTCGCGATGAGCCATCAGAACCGCCTCGACCCGGTCCACCACCCGCTCGGCATCCGACTTGTACACGAAGTCCGAGAACTCGTAGTCCAGGTACAGCCGTTCGTTGACCTTTGCCGAGAATTGATCGGTCTGCACCCACCCGGCGATCATGGGCAGAAAACCCAGCACCAGGAATCCCAGGATGAGAAAGAAGCTGCGCGTCCCGTGGTCCATGGTCCAGCGCAACACGCGGACATACCGAGCTTCCAGCCAGGCCAGGACCGGCACCTCCCGTTCCGCGGTATCCCACCGGCCGACCCGGCTGGTCATCAGCGGAATCAGGGTCAGCGAAGAGAACAGAGAGCAGGTCAATGCCAGAGCGATGGCGATCCCCACCTCGCCGAGCCAGGTAGTCAGCTCCGAACGCCCACCGACGATCAGCGGCAGGAAGACGATCAGCGAGGTCAGGGTCGAGGCGGTCACGGCCACCGCCACACTCCCCGCACCCTGGAGGGCGGCGCGGCGAGCGTCCGGTGTCTTCCGGCGCTCACGATCGATCGACTCGAGCACCACGATCGCGTTGTCGACCAACATACCTACACCCAACATCAGCCCCATCATCGAGAGCACGTTGAGGGTCTTACCGAGGAAATACATCATGCCGCAGGCGGCGATCACCGAGAACGGAATCGACAGCGAGATGATCAGAGTGGTTCCGAGGCGACGGAAGAAAAAATACAGCACCACCACCGCCAGCAGCGCACCGAGGAACCCGGCTCGGGTCAGGCCATCGATCGACTCGGTGATCTGATCCGCCTGGTTCTGCCACATGAAGAGGTCGACCCCTCGGAGTAGAGGATCGTCGTTGATCTCGTTGGCGATCACCGCTTCCACTCCCCGCACGACCTCGACCGTGTTGGCCGTGGATTCCTTGAAAATGTTCAGGGCAATGGCGTCGTGGCGGTTGAGGTGGCGGCCATAGACGATCGGCGGCTCCTCGTAGTGGATCTCGGCGATATCCGAGAGCCGCAGCCCCCGTTCGTCGATCACCTGGTTCCCCAACGCTTCGATGCTCTCGAACTGCCCCACCGCCCGGGCCGCGAGACGCTGCGATCCCTCCTGCACCTCTCCCAGCACCAGGTTCGAGGTGGCGCCTTCGAGGCGCCGGATCAGAGCGCTGATCTCGACACCGTGCTCTTTCACCTTGTCGAGAATCAGCTCGATGAAGATCTCCTGCGGCTCGACACCGTCGAGATCCACCCGCGCCACCCCGGGGACCCGACGGATCCGGTTCAGCACCCGGGTCTCGAGCAGCTGATAATTCTCCGACAGGTCGACACCTTCGGCGGAAATCCGCCCTTCGAGCACCGGGATGTCGTTGGTATTGAAGGAGTAGACCGAGACCTCGCCGATCCCCTCCGGGAGATCGGGCTCGATCTGATCCATTTTTTCGCTCACCTGCATGCGGATCACGTCGAGGTCGTATCCCCAGTCGAATTGCATGCGGATGGCGGCACGATCGGCCGAGGAGCTCGAGCGGAGGCGTTTGATACCGGAGAGAGTCGAGAGAATCTCTTCGACGGGTTTGGTGATCTCCCGCTCGATCTGGGCCGGATTGGAGTTCGGGTACGGAATCTCGATGCCGATGAAGGGAACGTCGACCTCGGGCAAGAAGGCCAGGGGCAGGCGGTCCACGGCAATTCCGCCGAAGAGCAGAACGCTCGCCAACAACATGGCGGTGGTGATCGGCCGAGCAACGGCGAGGCGGGAGAGAAACATCTTGGGAGTCCTCGGGGGTCGGGAAACGATCGAGAGCGGCCACGGCTCCCGAGCCCCGGCCTCCATCTCCCATTACGCTCCGCTCCCGGTTTTGTTACCCCCGTCGCCAGGAGTCGTCAGCCGTGGTCTCGCCGCGGCGCCTAGCTAGCTAGATCTCCCGATCGACCCGATACCCGGCCTTCAGGATCCTCCGCCCGGAGAGCACCTCCGCCAACGCGCTGCGCGCCTCGACCTGCGTCACCTCGAGCCGGCCGACCGGCCGCGTGATCGAGCCGATCGCCTCCCCGCTCTCGGGATCGATCACCACCTCGCCCGGCGCCAGAACCCGGAGCAACATCCCCACTTCGAGCCCGTGCTCCCGCCCGGCGGCCAGCCGCACCACACCACCTTCCACCGCGCTGACCACGCTCTGCCAGGGGCACTCCCCGAGCCAATGCGCCACGCCATAGGCGGCCTTGTTGGTGGCACGCTCCAGCCGCCGCCGGGCCGCCATCGTTCCCTCGTCCGGGACCTCTCCGGCGCCCGACCCGGCACCTTCGTCCCGGATCCGGCTCTCGAAGGAAAGCCGCACCTGGTCGGTGGCACCGTCCACCAGGCGAATGCCGAACACCACTCCATGGGCGCTCGAGCTCGAGGCTTCCCTCGTCAGCTTCGCCTGCAGCCGATAGGCCCCTGGTGCTTCCAGCGGAGGCGCCTGGCGGTCGACCACGAAACGCCCCGTTCGGCGCAGGGCGTCGACCCAGAGCCCGGTGATCTCCTCACTCGATACCGCCGCGTCGATTCCCGAGCCACGCACCACTTCCTCGACCACGAGATGACTGCGCAGGCCATCGTGAGGGGAGTAGACGAGCTCGTTCCATCGGGCATCGGAGGTGTCGTCGAGAGGCCAGGTGACCGGACGCCCTTCGAGATCCTCGCCGGGGAAAAACGCGAGGGGCTCATTCCCTGGCGGATTTCCCTCCTTCGTCGCACCGCGCTCCGGACTGGCATCGCCCACCCAGAACCCGACCCCGAGAGCCAGGAGGCAGAGCCACCCGGCCCGCCGGAGGCCCGACGATCGAGCCCACTCTCCCCCGAGCGATGACACCGCACTGCGATCGGACGACATCTGCACCTTCCCTCTACCCCTCGGGACGAGCCCCCTCGGAGCACGGCCTCGGTTCATTTTCCATCCATCTTCGAACCTCGGGCGCTCTCGGGCCGGTGCCCGAGGCAGCCGCGAATCTTTGTTCCTCGCTACCCCTGTTCGCGCAGGGAGCAGGCGAATCGTCCCATCGGGGGAATCGTCCCGTCGAAGACAACCGCGAGAGCATAGAAACCCCATCGAAAGATCCGGATTCTTGTTTCTGAACGAAACCATGAACCTGAGCAACCTTTTTATAATCGCGCAAACGAAGGACGAAAAGTACCAAGAAATTTTTTCTTTTTCGTATCTCGGAAAAAGGCTTTTCAGCCCAGCCGAGAAGTGGTACAAACTTCTCATCATGCCCGAAATTCTCGAGGAGATCGATAGCTCCGAGGGCGACATCTCTCGCCTGCTCAAAGCGTGGAACGAAGGCGACGAAAGGGCCCGGGATCAGCTGATCCCCATGGTCCACGACGACCTGAGAGGCATTGCTCGCCGACAGTACGAAAGGGAACGACGAGACCACACGCTCCAGCCCACCGCGCTGGTCAACGAGCTCTATCTGAAGCTCGTGAACCAGCGCCGGGTGCGGTGGCAGAATCGCCGCGAGTTCTTCGCCGTTTCCGCCAAGCTGATCCGACGGATCCTGGTAGACCACGCTCGTAGACGGCGAGCCGCCAAACGGGGGAGCGACGGGGTACGCATCTCCTTCGACGAGGCTCTGGGGCTGCCGATCGTCTCCGATCCGACCCTGATCGCCCTCGACGACGCGATCGAAGACCTGGAGAAAGTGGACCCCCGGGGAGCCCGGGTCGTGGAGCTGCATGTCTTCGGCGGATTGACCTTCGAGGAAATTGCCGAAGTCTTGGGGGTCGCTCGCGGCACTGTTTTCCGCGATTGGAAACATGCACGACTCTGGCTCCGCAGATATCTCAACTCCGAATAGCAGAATGATCGGCCCGCGCCCGTCGGATCGCCTGGAGCGAGTCAAGGAGCTGCTGGAACAGGCTCTCGAGCTGGACCCCGGAGATCGCGACTCGTTCCTCGCCGAGGCGTGCGGAGGCGAGGACGACCTGCGAGAAGAGGTCGAGTCGCTGCTCGCGCAGGAGAGCGCCGAGGCGGCCTGGCCGGAGGCTCCCATCCTTCCCCAGGCGCCGCCGAAACCCGAGGCCCCTCCCCTGCTCCAGCCCGGCCAGCGGGTGGGTCCCTATCGGGTCGTCGAAGTGCTCGGACAGGGCGGAATGGGCACCGTCGCCCTCGCGGTCCGGGAAGACCAGTTCGAGAAGAAGGTCGCCCTGAAGGTGATCCGCCCCGAGCAGCTCGCTCCCGACCTGCAGCGACGATTCGAGAACGAGCAACAGATTCTCGCCCAGCTCGAGCATCCGTCCATTGCTCGAATCCTCGACGCGGGCAAGCTCGGGGGAGAGGAGACCACGGCGGGGCATTTCTTCGGTTTCCCCTATTTCGTGATGGAGCTGGTGGAGGGCGAGCCGATCGACCGCTTCTGCGAGTCACGGCAGCTCTCCGTCGACCAGAGGTTGGAGCTCTTTCTCGAGGTCTGCTCGGCGGTCTCCTACGCCCACCGCAACCTGGTGATCCACCGCGATCTCAAACCCGGCAACATCCTGGTGACGACCAGCGGCCGGCCCAAGCTCCTCGACTTCGGTATCGCCAAGCGGCTGGACCCCGGCAGCGACGATCTGACCCGAGCCGGTGAACGCCCCATGACGGTGCGCTACGCCAGCCCGGAGCAGCTCGAAGGCAAGCCGGTCACCACCGCCAGCGACATCTACGCCCTCGGTCTCCTGCTCTTCCGTCTGCTCACAGGGGAATACCCCTACGAGGTGGAAGGAGAGAGCGACGTGCAGCTGGCCTTCGCCATCGGCCGCGAGCAACCTCGCCCCGCCAGCACGATGGCCGATACGCCCGACCGGGCCCGAGCCCTGCGCGGCGATCTCGACAGCATTCTCCTCAAGACCCTGGCCAAAGACCCCGAGCAACGCTACGCCACGGTCGACCAGCTGGCCGAGGATCTCCGCCGTCACCGCGAGGGGCGTCCGGTCTCGACCCGAGCCGGCAACTGGTCCTACCGAACCTCTCGCTTGTTGCGCCGTCACTGGCTCGCCGTGGCCACCGTGACAGCCGTGGTGACCATGAGCGTGGCCTTTGCCCTGGTGTCATGGACTCTGCAGATTCGAGCAGAGCAGGCCCAGATCGATGCCGAGACGGCTCGAGGCGAGTCCGACGTCAGCGCCAGACGGGCCCGAGAGATGACCGCTTTCATCAAGGGTATCTTTCGCTACGCTCCGGAGCTCGACGCCGAAGAAAAAGAACGTCGCAACCGAGTCATACTCGGGCTGTTGCAAGAAGGCGAGAACCGACTCGACGAGCTCGGCACCGAAGACCCACTGCTCCAGCCCGAAATGTTGCTGACCTTCGGAGAGATCTACCGCAAGCTCGGAGAGCTCGACCTCGCCCGTGGATCTTTCAAACATGCCGAAGGATTGTTACGAAACCAAGATCGGGAAGCGCTCCCCCTGCTGGCCAAGATCATCAACAATCTGGCGACTCTCGAGAAGAATGCGGGAGAGTACGCCGTCGCCGAGCAGCTGTATCGCGAGTCTCTGACGATCAAAAAACAATTTCCGATCGACATGGCGGACATCGACTACTCCAAGGCCTATGCCAATCTCTCGACCAGTCTGATCGAGCAGGGCAAGCTGATCGAAGCCGCACCCTTTCTCGAAGAGGCACTTCGCCTACGCCTGGAGAGCCATGACCGGCGTAGCAAGCTGGTGGCCAGTAGCCTCCGGAGCCTCGGGGTTCTGCACTACGAGCTCGATCGTCTGCAAGAAGCCGAGCCTCTGCTGCGGGAAGCCCTGGAAATCCGCCGCGAGCTGTACGAGCCAGGAAGCACGAATGTCGCCTCGGCGCGGGTCAGCATGGCGCGGCTCCTTCGTGCGCAGAAGAGGCTCGGTGAAGCGGAAGCTCTTCTGCAACTCGCCCTCGAGGTGAGGCAGGACGAACATGGCGAGAATCACTTCCATACCGCCATCAATCACCTCGATCTGGCCCATGTCTACCTCGATCTCGGCTCTCCCGAGCGAGCCGAGCCTCATCTCGATCGTGCCTGGCAATACATCACTCTCCACCGCGCGGAAGACTCTCCCGAGGTCGCTCTCGCCAAGGGAATCCGAGGCGCCTACCTGACGCAGGTCGGTCACCTCGACGAGGCCGAGAGCCTGCTCCGAGAGAGCCACCAGTGGTTCCGCGCCATCTACACGACCCACAACATCTACTGGCGCCTGACCGAAGAGTGGCTCGAAGAGCTGCATCGCGCCCGGGAGCCACAGAGATGAAGGCCGGCCGCGCGAACCGCGACCGGCCTCGACCGGCCCGGGGCTCAGGGGTCGACCGCCGACGCCTCGATCTGCAGCGAGTAGGACCCTTCCTCTCCGTCCGCCGCCGCAACCCGCAGGTAGTACGTTCCGCGCGGGAGCGCTTTTTCGAAGCTGGTGGCGCCCCGCACTTCCGCTGCTTCCGCCACCCCGAGCCGCTGCCCCGCAGCACCGAAGAGGACGAGCTCGAGTCTCACGTTGCTCCGGCCCAGGATCTCCACCCGCGAAAGGCTCTCGATCTCGAACACGAAAAAGTCGTGGTCCCACCCGGCCTGGCTCTGCAGCTCCGCTTCGAGACGGCGGCCGCCACACGCTTCCTTCACGACGCCCAGGCTCGATGCACAGGTCGCCAGGTCGGCATGATCGTCGCCCCAGGAACGGGCAGTACAGAGCCCGCCACAGCCGGAAAAGGGTTTCGGGTCGGGCTCCGACTCGTCCGGGTCGTCGTCCTTCGTCCAGTCCCCGGCGCCACAACCCATCAGAGGCTTCGGGTCGGGCTCCGACTCGTCCGGGTCGTCGTCCTTCGTCCAGTCCGACGCCTCGCAGCCGGCGAAGGGCTTCGGATCGGGCTCGGATTCGTCCGGGTCGTCGTCCTTCGTCCAGTCCCCGGCGCCACAACCCATCAGGGGCTTCGGATCGGGCTCCGACTCGTCCGGGTCGTCGTCCTTCGTCCAGTCCCCGGCGCCACAACCCATCAGAGGCTTCGGGTCGGGCTCCGACTCGTCCGGGTCGTCGTCTTTCTCGGCTCCTTGCGACCCTCCGAAGGCTGGCGCAAACCGCCGGACCACCCGCAGATCGGCTCCTGCCTCGGCTCCGAGGCAGAATCCATGGACGCCGGGGCCGGGGGCCTCGAAAGCCAGGCTCGCCACGGTGCGGTTGAGCAGACGGGTTTCCTCGGCGAAATCCGTGCCATTACAGGAAGCAGATCCGAGGTAGGTCAGAACGGGTTCTTCACCGAGAGAAGAAAGGGTTTCGACGGCCAGGGTAAAGAGTCCCGCCGACGGCAGATCGACAACGAAACATTCTCCCGCCACAAATCGATCGACCCCTTCGTCGGCGATTCTCGGCAAAGAACACAGGGCCTCGTCGGCGACCAGCGAAGCCGGGGCGACCAGAGCAGAGACCAGCAAGAAAAAGGAAATAGAAAAGAAACGATTACGCATAGCGACATCAGCATCGAGCATTACAGCTTCTCCTGGGGCGAGCCCGAGGGCTCGCCACGGAAACAAGAGAAAGAAAAAGAGTCGAGCTCGTGGCCACAGAACACCTGCAGCCTCATGTCGCTGGCCAGCGAAGGCCCGTCCGTGGGCCTTTGTTCAACAATTTACTAACTGCTAGTTCTTGAAATCTGAACGCAAAACAGCAAAAAGATTCATTTCATTGTCGTCGCATCAAAAAAATAGATTTTTTATCTTCGAATCGAGCAGAACTCAAAGAATCGGCCGTTATGAAAAAAGGAACCCCTGAACTCCTTCTCGAAACACGACAAAGAGCAACGAAAAACCTCGCCTTCTCCGAGCTCTTGCGCCAGCTGGCTCCCGATGCCGGCTCTGCCGAGCCGGAGGTCTTTCTCAACCTGCTCGACCGCCTGCGCGGAGCGCTGGTACACGAGATGAAAAAACGAGGGCTCTGGGAAGCTTCGCCGAGCTACCTGGGGATCTATGGCGACAGCCGCTGGGAAGACGACCTCCTGGAAGACCTCGTGCTGTCGTGCTACGAGTTCATCTTCGTGCGGCGTCTGGAAGGCCTGGTCCGGAACCTGGAGGCCGGATCCAACGTCGACGGCCTGGTCTTCCTCGACATTCGCCATTTCCTGCACGAGACCCAGAAACGACACGACCCTCTCGGCTACCGGGTCTTCGACCTGCTCCGAGCCGCCGTCCAGCAGCTGGTCACTCGCAAGACCCTGTTCGTGATCGACGGCGACTCCCGGCTCCGCAACCACACCCTGCTGGCGTTCTCTTCCTGGTGCCTGCCCGAAGAGGTTCCGGAGACCGATCTCGAACCCATCGTCCAGGCCTGGAACGAAGACCTGCTCCCGGATCTCGTGACCGCCTGGAATCGCGAGGGAGTGACCCAGCGGCTGGCGGAGAGGATCGTCTCTCTCGAATCCGAAGGGATCCCTGGATTCCGCTTCGGCGACGTGCTCGGCCCTCTCAAGGCCGATGTCCGCGCCCGCTGGCTCGCCATCGCCACTGCCGGGCTGGAGACCCAGAGCCTCGATGGCCTCATCACGGACGGGCGCTGGCTGCGCCCCGACCTGAGCTTCGAGGAACGACGCCGTTTCGACCGTCTGCTGCGGTGCACCGAAGACGGCCTCACCGAGGTGGGAAAAGGAGATCGGACCCGGGAGTATCTCCGCCGCTTGCTGCTCTTTCTGCAGACCTGGGCGACGGAAGAAGACCCCGAGACCCAGCGCTCCTCGCAGGCATCCCTCGAGCCCTGGGCGCAGTCGGGAACGATTCCGGAAGGCCTGCCGTCCGACACACGTCTGGGAGAGATCCTGGGCATTCCGCGGGCACGGATCCCGGGACTCAAGGCGATGATCGGCGAGCTCCTGCACGCTTGCCGGGGCGAGCTCGACCGGCCCACCGGAAGCGACCCCGGCCAGGCCTCTTCCCGCCGCGACGACGCGCAGTTTCGCCGGGAGAGCCTGTTCCGGGCGACCGAACGCGCTCTCACCGAGCTGCGAATGGACACGATCACTCGTTCGACGCCGGCTCTCTCCGGGCCGAATGCAGGGGATCTCTACCTGCTCCGGCCCGATCTCTACCCCGGGCAGTGGGCGATCATCGACGCCGAGGGCGACCGCGTTCGAGTCGCACCGCTCGACGACTTCTCCCCCATCGGCCGTCACGACACCACCCTCGGCGGACGTGCCTCGGGTCGCAGGGTAAGAGCCCACCGAATGCGCTGGCTGCCTCGCGACACGTTCACCGGAGCCCGTCGCGCCGGCCGCCTCGAGCCCGAAGACCTGGAGCGGATCCGGCAGCACTCGGGCTCCGGGAGCGATCCAGGTGCGCCGATCGGTGACGTCGACCAGACCACCGCCTACCGCGACTGGATGGCACGGCTGGACGACGCCTGCGAGATCTTGTTTCCCGAAGAAGCGAGCCAAACCTCCGCGCCTCTCCGCTTCCCGAAGTCCGGAGCCACGAGGCCCAGGTGGCCGGTTGCGATCGCCGCTTCTCTCGCCACCGCCGTGCTCGGTCTCTCCCTGTTCTGGGTCGTCCAGACCGAGCCTCTGCCACAGCCCAGGATCTATCGCACGTCGACCACCCAGGATCTGCGCTTCCTCGATGTCAAGCGAGGCGGCGGTGCCACGGAGCTCCAACCGGCCAGCGAAGACACCCTGGTCTACCTCGACCTCTCCCGGGTGCCCGAGTATCCCCGGTACCTCTTCGAGCTACTGCAACCCGAGGACCGCTCCGTGGCCTGGACCCAGCAGGTCGAGGCCGACACCGAGCTGGTGCTGGCGATTCCGCGGGGATCCCTGCCCGAGACCCGCTACCTGCTGCGACTCTCGGGAATCGACGAGGACGGCCGCAACGTCGAGCTGGCGGAGCATTCGATCCAGATCGACCGCGGCCCCCGGAGGCTGCCTTGATCGCTCTGCTCTCGCGCCACAGGCTACTGGCCACCTGGCTGCTCTGGCTCTCGGCGTCGGCCTTCGCCGCCGAGAGCCCGGAGAATCCAGCAGAGCGGCGTGAGCTTCCGGCTCTCGACGTCGCGATCGAGGCCGGCGAGACTCATCGCTACCCGTTCGCCGTGCGAGCTGGGGATGCCGTGCAGATCGACGTCCGGCAACAGGGGATCGACCTGACCGTCACCCTGCGCGACTCGACAGGCCGCGATCTGCTCACGATCGATTCGCCCAACGGCAAGTTCGGCACCGAGCAGATCCTGATCGCGGCTCCGCGAGCCGGGGTGCTGGGAGTCGAGATCGTAGCTCCCGGGGGAGCCGGCAGAGGTCGGTACAGCGCTCGGCTCCATCCACCTTCGCCGGTGACCCCGGAGTTCTCGGCCGCCGTAGAAGCCGACCAGAACGACCGACGGGCCTGGCAGCTGGTTCTGCGCTCCGCCTACCCCCAAGCGATCGAAGCCTACGCAGAAGCCCTTCACACCTGGCGCTCTCGAGAACGGGAGAGACGGCGTGCAGACAGCGCGGGCATGTCGTGTGCTCTGTTGCTGGATATCGGGCGAACCGATGACGCCCGTGATATTTGCGGCGAGGCCCTGGCGCTCTACCGTGCCCATGGCCCCGAGGATCTGCTCGCGAAAACCCTTCTCGATTCCGGGCTGCTCCAGCTCCGACTCGGCCAGCCCGACCGGGCGATGCGCTTGCTCCTGGAAGCCGAGCCCAAGATCGACGCTCTCGAAGATCTCGAGGCTGCAGCCCAGCTCTGGTCCTGGCGCGGCCTGGCCCATGTACAGCTCGGGGAATTCGGCAATGCCCTCGGCGCCTTCGAGGAGTCCCTGGCGATCAGCCGCCGAGCGGCCCTCGAGGCCCAGGAAGCTCACACCAGCACCGACCTGGCCGGCCTGCTCCTGCAGCTGCGTCGGCCTCGGCAGGCCATGGGGTACTTGCACCGGGCCCGAGACTTCTATCGCCGAGAAGGGCGCCAGGAATATCTGGGCAACGTGGAATGGCGGCTCGCCGAGGCGCAGCGACAGCTCGGAGACTTCGACGCTGCCGAGGCTTCCATTCGCCAGGCCATCGGACGCCATCTCGCGTCGCCAAACCTTCGGGCCCGGACCCTCGACTTCTACTCCCTGGGCCAGATCCTGAATGCGAAGGGTGATGCAGAGGGGGCTCACAAGGCGTACCAGAGTGCTCTCACTCTCTCTCGAGAGCTTCGCGATCCCCGAACCGAGGCCCTCGTCCGGGCTCATCTCGGCTACCAGAAAACTCGCATGGGTCGGATCGAGGAAGGGCTGGAGGCCCTGGACGAAGCGTGTGAGAGCCTTTCCCGACTTCGGGACACGACCTTTCCGACCCGCTGCCGGGCTCGCCTCGCCGAGGCACTCACACGACTGGGACGCCACTCGGAGGCCTGGCGGGAGATCGAGCCCGTCCTCGCGGACCTGGAGCAACACCGTGCCAGCCTCGACCTCCGAGATCTCCGGCTCTCCTACTTCGACTTCCGCCAAGACTATTTCGATCTCGCTCTCGGAATCCTGGCTCAACTCGATCACGAGCAACCGGAGGCCGGATGGGACCGGCGGGCACTCCGGGTGCACGAGCGGCGGCTGGCCCTGGAGATCCGCGGAGCCAACCCACGATCGGGCGCTCCGAGCCTCCGGGATGGGTCGCTCCTTCCGGCCGAGATCGATCCCCACACCCTGGTGCTCGTGTTTGCGCTACGCCCGGACGGAGCCCTGCTCTGGGCCATCGAAGGAAACCGTGTGGAGCTACACCGACTGGCTCCGGCCACCGATCTCGAGGGCGAGGTCGCGAGCTTCGTTTCGGCTCTGTCGCGTTCCAATCGCAGGAGCCAGGACCGAGCTCGGAAGCTCGGAGCGTCGCTCTTCCGAGCTCTCCTTTCCCCCGTCGCCGAGCGGCTCGCGGGGCAACGGTTGGTGGTGGTCGCCGACGGCGCTCTCGCGAGCCTGCCCTTCGGAGCGCTCCGGACGGCTGCAGATCCACCTCGCTACCTGTTGGAAGATCACGAGATCGTCGCGATGCCATCGCTGGATTCTGTCCACCAGCTGCGTCGACGATCGGAAGCCGGTGAGCCGGGACCGAGATCGATCACCGTCGTGGCCGACCCGATCTTCTCCTTCCGAGATCCGCGTGTCTTCGAGGGCCCTCACGCCGCCGAGGGCTTCGGCTCGTTCGGCCCGCGAAAATACGGACTCCTGGAGCGCTTGCCGGGCACGGCGATCGAAGCCGAGAGAATCCGCGAGCTGGCGGCCCCGGAACCGGTTGCAATGCTCACCGGATCTGCCGCCACGCGGGAACGTTTTTTCGCGATCGATTTCGAATCCGTGGACATCCTGCATCTCGCGACCCACGGTCTTCACAGCCCCTTTCCGGAACGCACCGGCCTGGTCCTCAGCCTCGTCGATCCCGACGGAGAGAGCCTGGAGGGATTCCTGCCGGCCTCGGAGGTCGCGAGCCTGCACCTGCCGACCGACCTGGTGGTCCTGAGCGCCTGTGCGTCGGTGCTCGGCCCCAGCTGGCGAGGAGAGGGATCTACCGGTCTGGCCTGGTCGTTTCTGGTCGCGGGCGCTTCGCGGGTGGTCTCGACCCTCTGGAAGGTCAGCGATCAGCAGACGGCCGCGTGGATGGAAGGTTTCTACCATGCCCTCCTCATCGAGAGCCAGACACCTTCTCGGGCGTTCCGTGAGGCCCAGCTCGCTCTGATGCGTCGCTCCGGCTCGGTCACCGCTGATTGGGCCGGTTTTCAATTCGCCGGGGATTGGAGGGCTCTGCCTCCATCCTCCAAACGACAGGCCCCGCCCCTCTGAGCGGCGAGGGCACGGAGGAAGCTACTCATGAGCCAGAGTCATCTGGATGCCGACGAACACGAGCTCCGAACCCAGGGAGATCCCGAAGAGCCCCGGCGCCCGGTACGAAAGTCGGAGCCGATCGCCGATCGACCGGTTGCCGGCGGCCCCGGCAACGAGCCCGAAGCGGGAGATCTTCCCGGAGATCCCGACGGCCTGGCCGACCCCGACGACGCCCGGAGGGTCGCCGAGGCCGTGGCCCAAGCGCGCCGGGAGCGCGAGGACGCCGAGCGCCGCTCGCGTTGACCCATGCCCGATCCGGAGCTTGCATCGCGGCCGGGAGAGCTCTCGGCCGCCGAGCGAATTCGTCGACTCGTCGAGGATCCTCGTCCTCCGGACCGTGAGCTCTTTTCGGAGCTCACGATCTGCCGGGAGCTGGAGGGCTCGCTCGAGGAGCCCCCGAGCGAACGGCGAGATCTGCCGGCCCACTGCCGGCCGAAAGATCTGCGCACCACCGGCTGGGGAGTGGTC
Organism: uncultured Thermoanaerobaculia bacterium; assembly: GCA_964565225.1. Lineage (GTDB taxonomy): Bacteria > Acidobacteriota > Thermoanaerobaculia > Multivoradales > J023 > CAZMEL01. Next base: position 15,957 of record CAZMEL010000004.1, read on the forward strand.
TTCCATCCGCAGGACGAGCCGCTGCTGCGCCGGAGCCTCGGGGCTCTGCTGGCCCGACGCAAGCTCCAGGCCGGTGCGCTCTACAAAGAGGTCCGGGCCAGTCCAGAGACTCCGCCGCGGCGGCTGCTGTGGGCCAACGAGTCTCCGGGCACCATCGACCCTCGGCACCTCCCCTACTATCTCCTGATCTTCGGCGGGCCCGAGCGGGTATCGTTTTCGCTCCAGGCGCTGCTGAGCCTGAACCACGCCGTGGGGCGGATCGCCTTCGACGATCCTGCCGACTACTCGCGCTACCAGAGCTCGGTCCTGGCGGCCGAGCGGGGGTATCGTCCGAGAGGTGCCAGCGGGGCACGAGCGACGGTGTTCTCGGTCCAGAACCAGGACCAAGCCACGGAGCTCCTCACCGAATACCTGGTACCGCCGGTAGTCGACGTGCTCCGGCAGCGCTCCGAGGGCTGGGAGGTCGATCTGCGCAGCGGCGACCGGGCGAAGAAGGCCGACCTCGCCGAGGTGCTGCACGAAGAGCTTCCCGATTTCCTGGTTCTCTCCTGCCATGGCAAGGCCTTCCATCCCGGGAGCAAGGCCCAGGAGAAACGGCAGGGAGCCCTGATCTGTGGAGACTGGATCCGGCGGGAGCCGGACGGCCCCGGAGCCAGCGAGTCCGAGTATCTGCACGGGGGCGACATCGCTCCCGAGGCATCGTTCCACGGCCTCGTCGCCTTCTGTTTCGCCTGTTTCGGCGCCGGCACTCCCCTCGAAGATCATTATCCTCACAAGACCCAGGGGGTAGGTGGAGACCGGCCCGTGATGCCGGACGGGCTCGCCGTGAAACCCTTCGTGGCCCATCTGCCCCAGGTTCTCCTCGCCCGGGGAGCGCTGGGATTTCTCGGCCATCTCGACCGCGGCTGGACCTACTCCTGCCTCTGGCACCTCGCCGAGGGACGCCAGGCCTGGGACGCCACCGCCAGCCTGCGCGACGCCCTCGGCCTCGCGCTCGACGGTTTTCCCATCGGCCACGCCCTGCGCCCGCTCCACCGCCGTCGCTCGACCCTGGCGGCGCAGCTCCTCGACGAGCTGGAGCGGCTGATCCGCCGCGAGTCGGTGGATCCCGACGAGCTGACCGAGCTCTGGACGGCCCACAACGACGCCCGCAACTTCCTCTGGCTCGGCGACCCGGCGGTGGTCCTACCGGCGGCACGGAACAGGGAATCGGAAGCGACTGACGACGTTCCGTTCTTGCCCTCGAGCCCCGAGACCTCCGACAACGAAACGAACCAGCCGATAGCGCCCGCCGCGGAGCTGCCCGATAGGGACGCTCCGCAACCTCAGGAAGAGCTCGAGCTCGGGCTCCGGGTCGAATCCCGCCAGGGCAGCGATCACCGACTGGGCTTCCTGCTCGAGCTCCGCTCGGCCTCGCTGCGAAAGACCTGGCCCTTCGAGTCCGGGCCGCTGCACCGCGACCCGTTCGCGACCTTCCGCGCCACCCTGCTCGAGGTCGAGAGCCTCTCCGGCAGGGACCGCACCGACTTCGACCCCCTGCATCGGCTGCGAGGAGAAGGCACCGAGCTCTTCACCGAGGTGTTCCCAGAGGGCCTGCAACGCCGGCTCCGGGACCTGGCCCGGCGCCCCGGCAAGAAGTGGTTGGAGATCCACTCCGACCTCTGGGCTCCCTGGGAGCTGCTGTGGATTCCGGACGTTCACCCGACAGATGCCGGAACGGGCGGTCAGTTCCTCGCCGAAGCCTTCCTCGTGACCCGGCGGCTGCAGGAAAGCGTCTATCCCGCCACCCTCCCGCTCACTCACGTGGCCCTGGTGATCCCGAGCGATTCCCGGCTCCGAGAAACCGGCCCGGAAAAGCAGGATCTCGAACGGCTGCTGCTCGACGCCGGGCGACGGGCGGATTCGGTGCCCGCTCGCCACCGCACCCTGGTGCGGCAGCTGGCAACGGTTCCTTTCGATGGCTGGCATTTCTCGGGCCACGGCCTGGCTCCGGGGCAGGACCCGGCCCGCTGGAGCCTGCTTCTGGAAGAGGGAGAGACCCTCACCTCCGCCGACCTGCCAGCGGCCGGTGCCTGGACCGACCGCGGGGCTCCCCTGGTCTTTCTCAACGCCTGCCACGGCTCCCTGCAGGGGAGCTCCCTCAGCCGGCCGGGCGGGCTGGCGGCCCGCTTCCTGCGCGCCGGAGCCGGCGCCGTGGTGGGGGCCTCCTGGGCGGTCGACGACGGCGCCGCACGCCGCTTCGCGGTGGCCTTCTACCGCCGCTTCCTTCGCGGCACGCCCCTCGCCGAAGCAGTGCACGAGGCGCGCCTGGAGATTCGCGACTCGAGCGGCGCGGATGCCTCCTGGCTCGCCTTCACGGTCTTCGGGCATCCCCGGGCGACCTGCCGGCCGCGAGTGGAGACCGCAGAGCCCCCCACTCGGCCAGAAGACGCAGGCGAAACACCCGCCGCTCCTGTCGCTCCGAAGCGCCGAGCAGAACCCCCGCAACCGAGTCGCTGGCAGCGACGTCTTCTGGGCCTGCTCTTGGCTCTCCTCGGAGCCCTCGGGACCTTGCGCACGGAGACCCGGGTCGATCTGGATCTGCTCGTCGATCGGGCGGTGTTCGAGGTGGCCGAAAAAGCCTCCGTGCCCTTGATGAGCTCGGTGCTCGGATTCTCGACCCTCACGATCGACCGCTACCAGAGGCTCACCCTGCCGCAGGAGCCAAGAGAAGAGTCTCTGATCCTCGATGCCGAATCCTACGGCACAGTGACCCTCGAGCCGGCTTCGTACGACGAGGCGACTCTTTCGGTCCCCCTGGGAAGCCTCGGTTTCGGCTCTCTCGAACCCGGCACCCGGGTCGATCTGCGAGCCCAGCCCGCCGGAAGACCGTGGATCGACCTCACCGTCGACCTCGCGCCCTATACCCATCCCGACCTCTCGCTCGACCAGCCGTTCCGGGTGCAGGCCGACCAACCCCTACCCGACCACGCGGCGCACCCGCCCGGCTCCTCTTCTCCCGTCCATGAGCTCCCCACGGGCCAGCGTTTCGTCGAGCTGGTGGGTGGTGACCGGGGTCTCTCGGTCACGGCCACGGTCCGGCCGGGATCCCAGCCTCTGCTGGCTTCGAGGGAAGTCCCCATCTCGTCGCTCGAATTCCAGGATCTGGCCGGAGGCGAGCGGCGCAGCACTCTGCAGGGCAGCAGCCGGCTCCTCTATCCCGGTGCTTTCGAACGCCCGGCGGCTCGCCTCGAAGCCGGTGAGGCGTTGTACCTGGGCCATCTCCGTTCGTTCCGCCTGACGCACCTGGCCCTCGATCCGGAGACGGGGTTCCTACGGCTGCGAGCCGCGGGATTCGCCGGAGAGCTTCGCTCGGGGCGGCCGGGCCTCGGCTCCGATCGCCGCCTACGCCACTGGCAGCGCTGGCTTCCCGGCTCCGCCTGGCTCTGGGCTCTGCTCTGCCTGGTGCCCGGAGCCTGGCTGCTCCTGGCCCGCCCGAAACACTGAATCGCTCAGGGTGCCGGCCAGCTCGGCGCGTGATGGAAGGTGATCTCCTGGTCGATCGGCGTGTTGTCTTCGAGGAAATACCCTTCGATCAACAGCCGATACTCCCCCGGCGGGCTCTCGCCGGGCTGCCAGGAGATCTCGAAAGGTTTTCCGCCCGAACGCCTCCTCGGCTCCCCGAATGCCACGGCCACCTCGGACCCGGCCGCGTAGAGCTGGTACCGCAACTGCGCCGGAGCATTCACCCGGAGCACGAAGCGATAACCGGCGACCTGCACGGGGTGGTCTCGACCGGGAAAGACTGCCGGCGCCACACGTTCCCGGCGCGCGGGAGTCTCACGGTCGAGCCGCACCAGGGGCACCAGGTCGGCAACCCGAACTTCCGCGGGGGCGATCACGTCCCGCACCGGCCAGTGGAAACGATTGGTGGTTTCGGGCCAGAAAGGGCGGGCGGGCTGGACCCGGTCGCGCCAGTAGTAGGTTCTCGGCTCTTTCTCCCGAACCACCACCGAGACCGAGCGGGCTCGTGGGAGGTAGAAGCCCAGGGAAGCAGCGGAGGGATCCGGGACCGGCCCTCGATCACCCGCGGCAGGAATCGCCACGGCTCCCAGGAGCTCGATATCGAAACCGCTCACCGGCTCGGGTTTGAGGCCCTCGTGCCGGTTCTCCCGCGGCCCGTAGTCGAGCTCCGCGCTCGCCGTCCCCGCTATCGCCAGAGCCAGCAGGAAGCTTCCCGGCACGAGCCTCTGACATAATCCCATCCATCGTGAGTCCATACCTTCGGGTCCCCATTCTCGCTTTCTATTCCGCCCCACTCTACCGCTCCGTTGCGCGGGAGTGGCGCGGCTTCGCGATTCCGTATCTTCTGGCATTGCTCTTCTTCTGCTGGTTTCTCCAGGCGATCGGAGTCTTCGTCCGGCTCAGCGGCGTCGGAGACGATCCCGATTTTCTGGCTTTTCTCGACCAGGTGCCGCCGATCACGATCGAGGACGGCGTGGTCGCCGCCGACGTAACCCAACCCTACTTCATGACCGACGAGAGCAGCCCCGGGGTCTTCTTCATCATCGACACCACGGGAGAGATCACCCGGCTGGACGACGAGATCACGGAAGGGGTGCTCCTCACCCGGGACCATCTCTACGTGAAACGCGAGCTCCAGGGCCTGCAGGAAATCGACCTCTCCCAGGTGCAGTCGTTCTACCTCGACCGCGAGCGCATCCGCGGCTGGGTGGGCCCTTTCGCCTTCGCCATGGCGCTGGCGACTTTTCTCGTCATGCCGTTCTTCGCCCTCGCCTATCGCCTCGCCCTCGCTCTTTTCTTGTCGGTGGTCGGGCAGGCCGGGGCCCGGGGCCTCCGGGCTCCTCTCGATTGGCGGGCCTGCTTTCGGCTCGCGGTGGTTGCGATGTCGCCCGGGCTGCTGATCGCAACCCTCGTACCCCTGCTGGTTCCCGGCGCCTTCCTCGGTGCCGGCTGGGCGCTGGCCTTCGGAGCGCTCCACCTCGGCTACCTGACCTTCGCCCTTCTCGCCAACCGCCCCGACGCTTCACCGACCTGATCCTCTCGCGAGGTCGAAGACGGGGCCCGCAACGCTCGCCCTCGCCGGGCCGTCAGGGACCCGATCCTTCCAGGCCGATGTGGAACATGGTCATCTGTGGCTGCTCGACCGGCGCCAGGTCGGTCCGCAAGACCTTGACCGTGTATTTGCCCGCCACCGGAAACATCAGCGCCGATGCCATGGGAGCGTCGCCCATGAGGGTGCTCTGGTAGAGAGTGGCGCCGCCGGGTGCCAGCAGCTGCACCCCCAGGCCGAGGTTGCCCGCGGTGCGCCGTAGCTCGAGGGCGGCGCGGCTCCCGGCTTCCGCCTCGACATGGAATCCGAAGACCTCGCTCACACCGGGGATCAGGCTGCCGCCGAGAGAGAGGTCGAGCGGCAGGGTCGGAAAGGCGACCTCGGGCGCTGCCGGCGAGGCGGCGGGAGGCGGCTGCACCACCGGCGTAGACCCTCCCGAGGGCGGAGCCACGAGACTCTGGCCGATGGCTCCGGAATCGACACCGAGGGCCATCTGCTCCTGGAGCCTCTTCTTTTTCTTGCGACGCGGAAACATGGAGCGAATGCGGTAGTAGGTTTCGGCGATCTTCTCCACGCCGGTGGCGGCCTGATCGATCTGGTTTGTCGTGCGAGCGATCTTCAAGCTCAGCTCGTCACTCTTCGGGCCGTATCCTCCCACCACTGTCGAGAGATCCTGGCCGACGGAACCGAGGGCCGAACCGAGGCCCTGGATCGCTCCCTGAGCTCCGGTCTCTCCACCCGTACCCACGGCGCCTCCGGACCCGGCCTGCACCTCGGTGCCATCTCTCAAGATGCAACCCATGTGCAGGGTGTACACCCCCGCCGACTGGTTGTAGATCTCCAGCCGGTACTCGCCGGGCGCGGAGAGCACGCTGGTGTTTCCCCTCAGATGCTGAGAGCTCTCGGTCTGCAGGATCCGGTTTCCCGAGGGCTCGTAGATCCTGGCCCAGAGCCGGAGCACGTCTCCCACCGCAACGGCGGAGAACTTGATCACATCACCCGGCTGCATCTTGATCAGGTAGTCGTTGTGCATGTTCTGTTTGAGGAACTGCCCTTCGATGATGTCGCCGCAGCGCACCGTGGTCTGTGATCCCTGGGCTGCCGAGAGCGACTGGCCGAAGAAAAGCAGGCATACGAATACCAATCCCGAAATTCGAGTCATCATCACACCTCTGGTTTATGCGGTGGTTGTCAACAAGTGCTCGGCGTTACGATCCGAGCCGATCGATCAGAACGAACAATTCGACAAGAGCTGCACCTGGTCGCCGGGAATCCAGCCCTGCCCGAACCCGCCGGGTACGCTGAAGTCGATCCAATACCAGGTGCTTCCTTCTCCGAAGCTCCTGCGGGTCACCCGGACCAAGGCTCCTTCCGGCACCATGCCTCGCGACGGCGCTCTCTGCGAAGGGATCGTCCGCACCGGTCGCAGCGCGCCGCGGCGGACCAGGATCTCCGCCCGGCAAGAGCCGTCGTCGCCGCGCAACGCAGCCTGTGGCAGCCGCTGCCACGAAGTGCCCGAGCGCGCCGCCTGGCCGTTTGCGCGAGACCCGCTCCGCACTCCCCACCCTTCGAGAGCAGGCCCGAGAACGGTAGCCGGCACGGCCTGGGCTCGGCCGTCTCGGGTCTCGGTGATGAGCCCCACCGCTCGTGCCCCTCGCAACAGCGGCCCACCCGAGCTCCCGGTGTCGGCCTCGGCATCTACCAGGATGCGCAGGCCATTCCATCCCGACATCCAACCGAAAGTAGAGACGGGCGTCAGCGAGCGTTTGGGGAAACCGAGCACGTGCAGATGCTCGCCCCGCTGCGCTCCGGCCGTCCTTTCGAGGGGGATGGGAACGACACCCAGGGGTACTGGCCAGGTCTTCAGGGCTGCCAGGTCGTGGTCGACATCCATGGCGATCACCTCCGCCACCCGGGGCCGATCGCGATCGGTCCAAAAGGTGACCTCGGGCTCGCCGCCGGCCACGACATGGGCCGCGGTGACCACGTAGGCGATCACCCCTTCCATACCGACGACGAATCCGGAGCCGCTCTTTCGATATCCATCGCGATCGATCGTTTCGATTTTTACCAGGCCCCGTTCGATCCCAGGCTCGCCCCTCGAGACTCCGCGAGCCCGAGCTTCCGACGCGACGACGATCGAAGAGAAGACGAGGCTTCCCAAGAACCACAGAGATATGCTTCGCATGGTCTTCCCGTACTTGTAGACATTGATCAAGTGTTCTCTGACTATAGTCGCGACGAACGCCCGGCAAAGTGTCGGTCCCTACCCAGAAAATCGAATCTTTCTGTCAAGTCTGGAAACAAGGGCCTCGAGCGGCTATCTTCCCGACATGCCCGGGATTCGAAACCAGACCGCCAGGGTGCAGCTCGTGCTCCTGGTCGCGCTGCTGCTGCGACTGTTCCACTGGCTGGCGGTGCGCGACACCCCTTTTTTCACCCACCCGGTCCTCGATAGCCAGGAATACGATCGCTGGGCTCGAGACATCGCGGGCGGCAACTGGCTCGGCTCCGAAACTTTTTTCCAGGCCCCGCTCTACCCCTACTTCCTCGCGCTGGTCTACCGGGTGTTCGGCCACTCTCTGGACGCGGTCTACCTGCTCCAGATCCTCCTCGCCGTCTGCGCCTGCTGGGCCCTGTACCGTGCCGGGACCCTGCTCCTGGATCCGGATCTCGGGCTTGCGGCCGCCGCTCTGCTGGCGCTCAATCCCGTGGTGGTGTTCTACGACGTCCAGCTGCTCAAGACCTCCCTGGCGATCACCACCACGGCGTTCCTGCTCTGGGCCCTCGCGGCGGCCTGGAAAGAACGGCGGACGCCTTCGTGGCTGGCCTGCGGTTTTCTGCTCGGTTTCCTTTCTCTGCTGCGGGAGAACAGCCTGCTCCTGGTTCCCCTGTTTCTCGGGCTCGCCCTCTGGCCCCGGCCGTCGGAGCGGCCTTCGGACCGCCGCCGCGAACGCTCCCGACGCCTGTTGCGAGCCGCGGGTGTCGTCGCCGGGCTCGTGGTGGTCTTGCTGCCGGTGGCCTGGCGCAACCATCTCGTCGGCGGAGACTTCCTGCCGACCACGTTCCAGGGCGGCGTGAACTTCTACATCGGCAACAATCCCGCGGCCGACGGCACCTATCGTCCGCTGGTGGCCGGTCGCCAGATTCCCTATTTCGAGCGCAAAGAATCGGTTCGCCTGGCGGAGGAGGCTTCCGGCCGCGAGCTCTCCGCCGCCGAGGTCTCGAGGTACTGGCTGGGCCAGTCCCTCTCCTGGGCCCGGGCCGAGCCCGGAAGCTTTCTCGAGCTGCAATGGCGCAAGCTCCGCCTCTACTGGAGCTTCTACGAGTGGCCCGACGCGGTCGACTTCTACTACACCCGGCGGCTCTCTCCGGCTCTCTGGCCTCCCTGGCCGGAGCTCGGCTCGCTGGTTCTGCTGGCGCTGGTGGGGTCTGTCCTGCTCTTTCTCCTGCCGGAAGGACCCCGATTCGTGCCGGTGGCCCTGGTCTTGCTGATGACCGTTTTCTCCACGGTTCTCTTCTTTCTCTTCTCTCGCTACCGGCTGACCGTGGTGCCGCCCCTGATCCTCTTCGCCGCGTTGCCGATCCGGGCCATGCTCCTGGCCCACCGCCGGAAGTGGCGGCAGGAGAGGTTTCTCTACGCCGCTCTCCTGGTCTTCGCCTGCCTGGCTCCCCGGTTCCTCGGCCACGGCCCCCGCTGGGAGATGGTGCACTACAACCTCGGTCGGATCGCCCAGGAACGGGGCGACACGGAGACCGCCGCCCACCACTACCGGGAAACGCTCCACCACGACCCCGAGAGCTTTCTCGCCTGTCTCAACCTCGGCAACTTCGCCGCGCGGGCCGGTGATCTCGACCGCGCCCGGGCCTGGTACGACCGAGCCCTCGCCCTTCAGCCCGACTCCGACGATGCCCTGGCGAATCTGGGAGGCGTGGCGCTCCAGAGCGGCGACCTGGCGACCGCCCGCGAGTTTCTCGACGCCGCCCTCGCGATCAATCCGCGGCACGCCAACGCCCTGCACATCCGCGCGCTCACGGCGCTTCGAGCCGGTGAGACCGAGAGCGCCCGCGAATTCATCGAGCGGCTCCGGGAGGCGGTTCCCGGGCATCCCCAGGCCGAGGCCCTCGGCCGCCGTCTCGAGCAGGCCCTCGACAAGCCGTCCCCCGAGTGAGCGCTCGTTTTCTCACCGTTCTCTGATGCCCTGGAGAATCTCGGGAGAGATGAGGGAGTTCGGCGCGATGGTGCGCCCTACGGAATAGACGACACGGAACCGGCGACACGGTCAGATTCCCGGCAGCTCCATCCTCCGGAGGTGGCGCTGCGACCTCGCTCCCCCGGAACCTCTACTTCCGCCGCGCGGCATCACCCGAGCACCCTCGAACGACAAGGAACCATCATGCTCCGAAAGACACCCCGACTCACTCGCGTCCTGCTCCTCACCATCCTGCTGGCCGTCTTCTCCACGCCGGTCTTCGGCCTGCTCGTAGCGATCAAGAACACCCAGTACTGGCGGGATCGCTGCGACCTGTACGACGGAACCGTGGTCACCAGCACATCGGGCAACACCTACTGCTACTGGCCCGAAGCGGCTCCTCCGAGCGATGATCAGATCGTCCAGGAAACCACCTCGTCTTCTCATCAACTCGCGGACAACGTCAGTGTGTCCCTCGGCGGAAACGAATACCTTCAGTCCAGCGGCAAAGAAACCGTCTCCCGATGCACGACGTCCGCTGCGGACGGAATCAGCCATACCGCACAGCTGGGAATCGAGGCTCGCGGATCCCTGACCCACTATCGCGACACCGCCGATGGATCCGAGCCGCTCGACAAGCAGACCTTCTTTTCCGATCTTCGTTTCGACTTCGAGAGCTCCGTGCTGGGAGCCTCCACCGCCGAGCTCGACGTGAGCTACGAGATCCAGGGCCAGACCGCCCTGGCCCTCGATGGCTTCGATGCCAGTGAAACCGTCGACACCATGCTCCTCGAGCTCGAAGCGTCTGGCGGCGACCCCGCGGTGCTCGACACCACCGCCGAGGGAATCACCGGAGGGATCCTCGAATCGGCCGAGGTCGACTCGGTGACCTTCTCCATCCTTCAAAGCCAGATCCGGACCTGGATCCGCGCCTCGCTGGAAGAGATCGCCGGGCTCGAGAAGTAGGGAACCGAGGACAGAAACTCTCGAGCGCCTGGTCTACATCGTCTCGCAACGGCTCGATTCGGAGAGCTTCGACGGAGCGCTCTACACCATTCCCGGTGCTTCGCGACGTGGTCAGAAGTGGTCAGTAGTCGCCGCCTCTTGCGTCGACCTGCCAGTGAGCCAGGAGCTCGGGCGACCAGACGGGCAGCTCCTCGCCCGCGGAGCTCTGCGCCACCGCCGCCTCGTTGTAGGTGGCCAGCAAGAGACGGGGATCACAGAGAACGTCGATCAGGCGGTCGCGACCGAAGACTTCCTCGATGGTCGCCGCCATTTTCCACCCCACCGTGTACCAGGGGCCCTGCACGCCGAAGAAGGAACGGGCCGCCTCCACGATTTCAGCAGTCTCCAGGCGGCCTTCGATCACGTCGAGAAAGAAGATCTCGACCCGGCGTAGATCGGGCTCGAAACGCGCCACGTCCCGGTTCCAGCGGTCCCGATCCTCCGCCTTGCTGGCCGCATGGGGATGGATCTCCGGCCCGCCGGCAGCCGCGAGCATGGCCAGCCCCTCGCCGAAGGCGCCCGCCCAGACCAGGGAGGCTCGGACCCCTTCCGGCATCGGCCCTCCGGGATCCTCACAGGCCGCCGCGTAGCCGATGTGGTGCAGCTCGTGGGCGAGGGTGTTTTCGAACACGGGCCGCGGGACCTCGGGATCGACGAAGAGGAAGATCGCCGGATCGGAGTCGACCTCGAAGACGAAGCTGTTGCCCTGGGGCTTGATCACCGGGTAGAGCGTGGCCCGCAACGCGCTGCCCGCCGGCAGATAGGCGAGGGCCCGGGACGCCGCCCGATCGAGATCGGCCTGCTTCCAGCTGGCCACCGTGCTCGCGAGCTTCTCGGCAGCGGCCCGGGTCTCGCCCGACAGCAGGAACTCGCGAAACGCCGCATCGGAGAACTCTCGCCCCATGGCCAGCTCCCGCGCCTGGAGCCGCCGGTACCCTTCCGTGGCGATCAGTCGTTGCCAGTCCGAGTCGGCGATCTCTGCACTCGAATCGAGCGACTCGAGAATCGCCAGCACGGCGTCGGCCTGGTCGGTTTCGATCGTCACCTCGTGTGAGGGTGGCGCCGGAACCGCCGAAGCCGCCGGCTCGGGTGCCTCGTTCGAGGCGGCGGACGAGGTGCCGGGCAGATCCTCTCCACAGGCGCCGACCAGCCCGGCCCATAGAACGAAGGCCCCGAGTGGGCCTGGAATGCGCGAACGAAGAATTCTCATGGATGCTCCCGGGTCGAGGTTGTGGACACCGGCTCGAATCAAAGGACCGGTTCCAAAGATCCAAACGCCCGGGATCTCGAAAGGTTCCCTTGAAGGCAATCGCGGGGCTCAGCCCTCTCCGGTGAGGCTCGTGGCGACCGCTTCCGCGACCTTGAGCCCATCGATGGCGGCCGAGAGGATGCCGCCAGCGAAGCCAGCGCCTTCGCCGGCCGGGAAGAGCCCGCGGGTCGAAGGGCTCTGGAAGGTCTCGTCGCGCTCGATCCGAATCGGCGACGAGGTACGGGTCTCGACCCCGGTGAATACGGCATCGGGTCGGGCGAAACCGGGAATCTGCCGCTCGAAGGCCGGCAAGGCCTCTCGGATCGCCTCGATCGCGTAGCCCGGCAGCGTCGGGCCCAGGTCTCCGAGCCGCACTCCGGGTTTGTAGGACGGCAGGACCGCTCCGAATTCCCGCGACGGCCGGTCGGCGAGGAAATCACCGATCAGCTGGCCCGGGGCCTCGTAGGTGCCGCCCCCGGCCTCGAACGCTGCGCTCTCCCAGCGGCGCTGGAGCTCGATGCCCGCGAGGGGATGCCCGGGGTAGTCGTCGGGAGTGATCCCCACCACGATCCCGCTGTTGGCGTTGCGCTCATTCCGGGAATACTGGCTCATGCCGTTGGTCACCACCCGCCCCGGCTCCGACGCCGCCGCCACCACGGTGCCTCCCGGGCACATACAGAAGCTGTACACCGAGCGCCCGTTCTTGCAGTGGTGCACCAGGCGGTAGTCGGCAGCGCCGAGCAGCGGATGCCCGGCGTTGCGGCCGAATCGGCAGCGGTCGATCATCGATTGTGGATGCTCGATCCGGAAACCCACGGAAAAGGGTTTCGCAACGATGCTCACTCCCAGGTCGTAGAGCATCCGGAAGGTGTCGCGGGCGCTGTGCCCGACGGCCAGCACTACCCGGTCGGCCCGGATCTGCTCGCCGTTCGCCAGCTCCAAGCCCTGCACCCTTCCGCCTTCGATCTCCAGCCGCTCCACGCGGCTACGAAAACGGATCTCCCCGCCCAGCCCTTCGATCTTCGCCCGAAGGTTCTCCACCACCTTCACCAGCTTGAAGGTGCCGATATGAGGTTTGCTCACCCACAGGATCTCTTCCGGTGCCCCGGCGGCCACCAGCTCCTCGAGCACTTTGCGGCCGCGGAAGCCGGGATCCTTCACCTGGCTGTAGAGCTTACCGTCGGAAAAGGTGCCGGCCCCCCCTTCGCCGAACTGCACGTTCGACTCCGGATCGAGCTCTTTCTTGCGCCACAGGCCGAAGGTGTCGACGGTCCGCTCTCGCACCGCCTTGCCCCGTTCCAGGATCAACGGTCGAAAACCCATCTGCGCGAGCCCGAGGCCGGCGAAGAGCCCACAAGGGCCCGTGCCGATCACCACCGGACGCGGCTCGAGATCGCCGGGCGCCCGGGCCACCATGTGATACCTCGTGTCCGGCCGGGGCCCGACACCGGAGTCGGGGCCGAGGCGCTCCAGGACGGCTTCCTCGTCGTCCCGGATCTCCGCGTCGATGGTGTAGATCAGCTGAATGGACGTCTTGCGCCGCGCATCGGCGCTCCGTTTCCAGACGTCCCAGTCGAGCAGTGCGTCGTCTTCGATCCCGAGCCTCTCCACCACGGCACGGCGAAGAGCGTCGTCGGCATGGTCGAGGGGCAGGCGTAGATTCTTGATTCGCAGCATGACTCCGGGCCTATCGATTCTCTCCGGCCCGCCCTTCCGTGAAGAGCTTCACCGGATCACCGTCCGCCAGCCGGATCCTCGTCGCTCTTGCGAGCCCGATCTTGGCGAGCACCCGGGCGGAGGCTTCGTTGTCGAGGGAGGTGATGGCGACAATTCGCCCGATCCCCAGCTCCTCCTTGCCGTACCGCAGCACCGCAGCCGCCGCCTCCGTCGCGTACCCCCGAGACCAGTAGGCCGGCAAGAAGGCGAAGCCGACGTCGGGATCGTCGAGCTGCGGACGTTTGACCAGACCGCAGATGCCGATCGGTGTCCGGTCCGTCGTGAGCTCGGTGCAGTAGAGGCCAAAGCCGTTCTCTTCGTAGCTGGCTCGCGGACCGGAACGGATGTACTCGCGGGCATCGTCGAGGGTTCGGACCCCCTTGTCGCCGATGTAGCGGTGGAACGAGGGTTCGTTGAGCAGGCCGAGAATGAACTCGGCATCGGACATCTCGAGATGCCGGAGGACCAGTCGTTCCGTTTCGAGCACTTGCTTCACTGCAGATTCCTCTCGACGTTCCGATTCGATCGGCGCCGACCGTTTTGCTTGATACGCTGGAACCTTCGATCCAGAGCTACGAAAACCGATGTCCGGTGAGGCCTCATGAACTACCACTTGTCCCAAGTCATCACCTTCAGCTGTCTTTGCACTCTTCTGGCCCTGACCGCCGCGGCGGAAGGTCCAGAGCCTTCCGAGGAGACTCCCATGCACCAAGCCCGTGGAAGCTTCGAAGTCGCCCTGACGCCGCACAAGGGTGAAGGCGACCCGGACGATCCGAGCCTCGGCCGGATGTCCATCGCCAAGACCTTCACCGGCGATCTCGAAGGCTCGAGCACCGGCCAGATGCTCTCCGCCCGGACCGCAACCCAGGGCTCGGCCGGCTATGTTGCGATCGAGCTCGTCGACGGCACTCTACAAGGCCGCAAGGGTACTTTCGTGCTCCAGCACAGCGGCAGCATGGACCGCGGAGCGCCCTCTCTCTCGGTGACCGTGGTCCCCGACTCCGGGACCGCCGAGCTCGAGGGCCTGAGCGGCTCGATGGAGATCATCATCGACGGTGGCGAGCACAGCTACGTGCTCGACTACTCCCTGCCCGAGAGCTAGCTTCCCGGCTCCTCGGCGGCCACCGCAACCTGGGCCGGAGCCTTGGCCGCGCTCGGAGGGGCCGGAGTGGGTTTGTAGAGGGCGACCAGGCAACCGCCGGTCGCCGCCAGCACGATCCCGACGAGGAACGGGATCGGAATGCCCGACAGGCCTCCCTTGGGCGGGTGCATGGCCATCGACACGAAGGCGTTGACGATCGGCGCACCGGCGAAGACGATCGACATCACGGCACTGGGCAGCCCCTTGGCGCCGAAGGCGAGCAGGATGCAGAAGGCGCCGAGGGCGCCGGCGAATCCGGCGACCAGCGACCAGCTCCAGCCCGCGGTGGGAAACGCGAAGGTGGCTCCGCGCACCTTGAGCAGGATCACGGGAACGACCACTGCAACGATCAGGTACGCCACGCCGACGAAGAGAAACGCCTTCCAGCGCCCCATCTCGGGATCCTTCATCCCCATCGACCCGGAGTGCAGGGCGACCCCGTAGAAACCGAAGAAAAATGCGGTCATCAGGGAGTACACGAGCCAGTTCATGAGCCAATCGCCTTTCTGAGCATTGTCATTGCTTGATTCGAATTCGGGATGTCGAGTCGGTCTCTTCGGCGACTTTCGCCCGCGCTGCCGTGCTGGATGACCATCGAGCCGTCGGGCGCCCGTCGCCGTGAGTATAGTCCGTTCCCCACGGGCTCCGAGGCTCCCCTCCGATTGGCCCTGTTCTATTTACAATTCCTGGACCTTTTTGCGAGCCGATGGCCTCGATACTCTGCCATGGACCCAAACGGCGAAGACCGCCGACGGGATTTCAGCAGGAGGACGGCCATGCAGAAAACACTCGGGATCGATCCCGGCCCCGCCGAGCTCCCCGCGCGACAGACCCTGCACGGAAAAACCGTGCGGCTGGAGCCCCTGGACCCGATCGCCGATGCGGAAGAGCTCTACGCCGGCAGCCACGGTGACCCGATGCTCGAATCGGTCTGGGAGCACATGTCGTACGGACCCTTCCCCAGCGACGAGGCGATGAAGCGATGGCTCCGCCATCGCGCGACCCTCGACGACCCGCTCGTCTTCACAGTCCACCACCAGACCTCCGGTCGCCGGGTGGGACTGGTGAGCTTTCTGCGCCAGGATCCGGGCAACCGGGTGCTCGAGCTGGGCCACATCTGGTACACGCCGGAGGTCCAGCGGACCAGGGTCAACACCGAGTCGGTGTATCTACTCCTTCGGCAGGCCTTCGATCTCGGGTATCGGCGCGTGGAATGGAAGTGTGACGCCCGCAATCAGCGCTCCCGCCGGGCAGCCCTGCGGCTGGGTTTCACCTACGAAGGGACCTTCCGCCAGCACCAGATCGTCAAGGGCCGGAATCGCGACACCGCCTGGTTCGCCATGCTCGACGGAGAGTGGCCCGGCATTCGAGAACGGATCGAGGCCTGGCTCGAAGCCCCCGCCGGTTCCACTTCCCTGACCGACGCAGCCGTCGTCGGAGCTTGAGTCTTCCGGTTCAGTCTTCGAGATCTGGCCAGTCGAACTACGAGGCCTCCGTAACTGCCTCGGCACCCGACAGAGACGGTCTGCCCGGCACCGTCTCGGCTTCTTCTTCCGGGCTCCGCCGCTGGTCGAGCAGAGAGTAGACCACCGGAATGACCACCAGGGTGAGGATCGTCGCCACCGAGAGCCCGCCGATCACGGTGATCGCCAGCGGCGCCCGGAGCTCACTCCCCTCCCCGAGGCCCAGGGCCATGGGCAGTAGCCCGAAGATCGTCGTCGCCGAGGTCATCAAGATCGGCCGTAGCCGCTGCTGCCCCGCGGTCACCAGGGCCTCCGCCTTTGACAACCCTTCTTCTCGCCGCAGTCGGTTGACCGCATCGATCAACACGATGGCGTTGTTGACCACGATCCCGGCCAGCATCACCGCGCCGATCAGGGCCACCACGTTGATGGTGTTGCCTGTCAACGCCAGCGCCAGGATCACCCCGATCGCTCCCAGAGGAAGGGTGAAGATGATCACGAAGGGATGCAGGAACGACTCGAACTGCGACGCCATCACCAGGTAGACCAGGAAGATCGCCAGCGCCATGGTGAGGAGCAGCGAACGAATCGACTTCGCCATCTCCTGCTGCTGGCCGCCGAGAGATGCCGAGACACCCGCCGGAAGCGACGTCGCCGCCAGGGCTTCGCGGATGTCCGCGGCCGCCGCCCCCATGTCGCGCCCGTCGAGATTGCCGCTGATCACCGCCGCCCGGCGCTGACCGATGCGGCGAATCTCGCTCGGTCCCTCGGAGCGACGGATCTCGGCCACCGACTCGAGGTGGATCGGCACACTCTGGGCCACGCCGCTCTGCACCTCGCGGTCCACCATCACCCCCGACTCGGTGCGCTCCCGAATCGTCCGCGTGCCACCGACCGCGCGTTGCCCCACGATCAGGTCGGCCACCTCGCCCACCGAGGCCCGACCCATCTCCAGGCTCCGCACCAGGATGTCGATCTCCCGATCCCCCTGGGTCATGCGGGTCGCCACGTCGCCCTGGATCTTGCCCTTCACCGTCGCGGCCACCGCATCGAGCTCGAGCCCCAGCTGCACCAGCTGCGAACGGTTGAAGGTCACCTGCAGCTCGGGGTTCCCGAGCTCCGCCGATGATTTGAGGTCGACCAGGCCGGGGATCCGGTTCATCTCGTCCATCAACCCGGCCGAAACCTGGTGGAGATCCTGCAGATTCTCGCCATAGAGCTCCACCTCGACCGGGGTACGAAACGTGAACACCGAAGGTCGCTCGAATTTGAACCGCACATCCCCCACCGACGCCAGCCGTTCCCGCAGACGGCCGGCCACGGCGGCTTCCGCCTCCGCGCCGCTGCCAGACGCCATGCGCACCTGGATCCGCCCCACGTTCTCCCCCTCGGTGCCGGTGTTCGACAACGAGAGTCCGGCACCTCCCGCGACCGACGAAAAGCTCGCCACCGTGGCATCGCCTTCGAGAACCGCCTGCACATCGCTCAAGAAGCGGTCCGTGGCCTCGAGAGGTGTTCCCTCCGGCAGCTCGACGCGAAAGCTGAACTCCCCCTGAGAGAGTGTCGGGATCAGGTCGAGCCCGAGGGTCGGCACCAGCCAGACCGCACCACCGAAAGCCAGGGCCGCCAGCAGCACGACCAGAGGACGGGCCGAGAGGGCACCGCGCAACACCTTCGGATAGGCCCGGTCGAGCCCACCCAACAGGCCGTCGAAGAGAGCCCCCAGCGGGCGGAACAGGAGCGCCAGCAGGGAGCGGATCCCGGCCGCCACCCAGCGCAGGGCGAGGAGAATCCGAGCCGGCCCGTAGAAGAAAACGTAGAAGAAGAACACGCCCGGCTTCGAAGCTCCCTCCGCCGGACGCAGATCCGCGACCTGCGGTCGGCGCTCGGCGATCAATACCGATGCCAGCATCGGAATCAGGGTCAGAGACACCGCCAGCGAGGCGACCAGTGAAAAGCTCACCGTGAGAGCCTGGTCGCGAAACAGCTGGGCGGCGATTCCTTCGAGGTAGACCACCGGGAGGAACACCGCCACCGTGGTAAGGGTCGAGGCGATCACCGCCTGTCCGACCTCGGAGGCGCCCTGCAGCGCCGCGGCTCCCGCCGGCAAGCCGGACTCCCGCTTCTTGTAGATCGCCTCCAGGACCACGATCGCGTTGTCCACCAACATGCCGACCCCGAGGGCCAGACCTCCCAGGGACATGATGTTGAGGCTGGTCTCCGTGAGGTACATGAGCAGGAAGGTCACGACGATCGACAGCGGAATCGAGACGCCGATGATCAACGTGCTGCGGGGATCCTTGAGAAAGAGCAGCAGAATGCACACCGCAATGGCGCCGCCGAGCAACGCGTTCTGCAAGACCTCGCGAATCGAGGCCTCGATGAATCCCGACTGATCGGCACCCACCGTCAGGACGATCCCCTTCGGCAGCTCCTCGCGGAGGTTCTCCAGCCGCTCCGACACCGCCCGTGCCACCTGCACCGTGTTGGCGTCGCCCTCCTTGTAGAGGGCCAGCTCCACCGACTCGCCTCCCCCGAAACGGGTGATCACCTCCCGTTGCTTGTGACCTCGCCGCACCTCCGCCACGTCGCCCAGGGTGACCAGCCGATTTCCCTCGTTGAACACCACCGTCTCGAGAATGTCGTCGAGGCTCTCGAATTCATTCCGCGAGCGGACCAGGTACCGCGCCTCCTGCTCGTACAAGGAGCCCCCGGCGCGATTGATGTTCTCCTGCGCCAACCGGTCGCGCACCGCCGTCAGGTCGAGGCCCAGCAGCGAGAGCTTGCCTTCGTCGATCTGGACCTGGATCTCCTCCTCGAAGCCGCCGTTGACCTTGATCGCGGCCACCCCTTCGGTGCTCTCCAGATCCTTCTTCAGAACCTCCTCTCCCAGGTAACGCAGCTGGAAGAGATCGTCGGTTCCCGAGAGATAGAGGCGCAGCACCGGGTCGTTCGCCGGATCGAACCGCAGCAGCACGGGTTTTTCCGCCTCCCGCGGCAGATGCACCAGATCGAGCTTCTGCCGCACGTCGAGAGCGGCGAAGTCCATGTTGCGGTTCCAGCCGAACTCCAGGGTGACCTGCGAGAGCCCCGGGCGCGACACCGAGCTCAACCGCTGCACCCCGGCCACCACACCCACCGCTTCCTCGATGGGCCGGGTGACCAGGGCTTCCACCTCGGTGGGGGCGGCCCCGGGCAGCCGGCTCTCGAGGGTCAGGCTGGGATAGGAGATCTCCGGCAGGAGGTTGATCGGAAGGCGGGTGAAGGCCACACCGCCGAAAATGGACAGGCCGATGGCCGCCATGGCGACGGTGACCCGACGCCGTAGCGAAAGCGCGATGAGCTGCATGATCGTTCCTCAGCTGGCGGTGTCGACTTCGGGAAGGTCGGCGTCGGCGGTCTGCACCGGCTGGAGAATGTCGATCTCCGCGCCGTCCTCGAGGCCACCCTGCCCGGCCACCACCAGAACCTCACCCGCCTCGAGGCCCGCAACGACCTGATAGAGACCACGTTCTTCGAGACCGAGCGAGATCTCACGCTTGGTGGCGACACCCTCCGCGGCTACGTAGACAAAGGTCTTCTGCAGCTCCCGAACCACCGCTTCTCGCGGAATCAGCACCGCATCGGCCACCGCTTCCCGCACGATATCGATCCGGACGAACGCCCCGGGGCGCACGACTCGCGGTACGTCCCGGGCTTCCACGGTCACCTTGACCGTGCCCGTCGCGGTGTCCACCACCGGCGAGATCTGCTGGATCTTGCCCGAGAAGGCGATTTCTTCCGCCGCCTGCAGCCGGATCCAGACCTCGCGACCGACCTCGAGCGACAGCACGTCTTTCTCCGGCAGGTAGATCCGGGCGATCAGGGGATCGAAATCGGCCACGGTGAAGAGCTCGTCCCCCGGGCGGACGTGTTGTCCCAGCTTGACCAGGCGCTG
This sequence comes from uncultured Thermoanaerobaculia bacterium, assembly GCA_964565225.1. GTDB lineage: Bacteria > Acidobacteriota > Thermoanaerobaculia > Multivoradales > J023 > CAZMEL01. The sequence continues at coordinate 35,714 of CAZMEL010000004.1, forward strand.
GGTGACGTGCCCGGCGAAGGGTGCGCGGATCCGCGTCTTCTCGATCTGCCACTCGGCTTCGTCGAGCTCGTGACTGGCGATCTCGTTCTCGAGGGTGACCTGGTCGAAGCTCTCACTGCTGATCAGCTCCTGCTGCTTGAGACGTTCGGCCCGCTCGAAGGCCACCCGCTGAGTCTTGGCGCGGATCTCGGCCTTGCCGAGGGAAATCTCGCCATCGCGACGATCGAGCTCGGCCAGGATCGAACGGTTGCCGACCCGGTCTCCCTCTTCCACCTGCAGGCTGGAGACCCGCCCTTCCCACTCGGCGAGAACCCGCACCTCGTTCTCGGGTACCAGGTTCGAGGTCGCCGAGAGGTACGAGGCGATCCGGCCGGTCTCGGCCATCGCCGCCTCGACCGGAATCGGTGCCGATTCTCGGGTATTTTCTTCGCTCTCTGCGGATTCGGAGTCTCCAGCGGCGGCCGCCGCCGGTTGAAAGGTCTTGAAGGCAAAAAACGCACCGACGCCGAGGACTACGGCCAGGGTCAGCACGGAAAGCTTGCGCGTGTTCTTTGGTTGGCTCATTTCCATCTCCCGGTGCAGAAGCGGATCGTCGAACGACCGATCCGGCTTCCGAGGTCTCTGGGAGAGCTTACGGAGCGCTCGGCGGTTTGTTACCGCCCGCGGGCAGAACTTTTTCTCGGCCCGACCGGCGGCGAAGAGAGGAGGAGCTGGAAAGCGGAGGGGAGGAGGGAGCTCGGGGCGGGAGACCGCAGAGAGGATCCCGACCGCACCCGAGCCGGGGCGAGCAGGATCCTCGAGCTGAATCGGTGGATCAGCTGTTGGCCTTGGCCGCTTCGATCAACGGCTCGAAGGCGGTGATCGGCTGGGCTCCATTGAGGAACTGGCCGTTCACGAAGAAACCGGGGGTGCCGGTGACACCGAGGCTCTGGCCGAGGGACATGTCGGCGTCGACCGCGGCGGAAGCGGCCTGGTACGCCTCGGAGGAAGTATTGGCGGCGCACTCTTCCCACTTGGCCATATCGATTCCGGAGCCGGCGAGGTATCCCTTGCTCTTCTCCACCACGTTCTCCGGGTTCAGGGCTTTCTGGTCCTCGAAGTACTTGTCGTGCAGGGTCCAGAACGCCTCGTCGCTCTGAGCGGCGGCGCAGTGGGAGGCGATGGCAGCGGGCTTGGCCCAGGGGTGGAAGCCGAGCGGGAAGTGCTTGAAGACGAACTTCACGTCGTCCTTGTACTTCTCGACGATCTCTTCCATGGTGTTGGCGCCACGAGCGCAGTACGGGCACTGGAAGTCGGAGAACTCGACGATGGTCACGGCGGCATCAGGGTTGCCGCGCATCGGCAGGCCCTCGATGGAAGCGTTGAGCTTGGCTACACGCTCCGCCGCGGCCTTGGCCTCTTCGGCCTTCTTGCGCGCCACCTCGGCAGCGATCTCTTCCGGTCCTCTGCTCACGTCGATGGGGTCGCCGCTCACCAGATAGAACTTCGTGTCGTCCTCGGAGACGAGGAACTGCTGGGGCCGACCGTTGACGAAGAAGGAACCCTTGTCGAGTCCCTCGAAACCGCTCGGGGAGATGTCGCCCATGGTCGGGTTGGCCTTCTCCAGCTGCGGGAAGGTGAGCTTCAGATTGGCGAGGATCTTGTCCTTCCGGTCCTGGGCCGCGTCGGCTTCTGCGGTCGGCGCCAACGCCACCTGCCCCAGAAGCCCCACCAGGGCCAGGGCAAAGAACGTCTTCGTGAGCTTCGTCATTTGGTTTTACTCCTTGAACAGTTTTTGCGGCGGGAAAGCGCCAGTTTCGCTGAAGACGGGAAGTGGCGTCAACCAAGGGTCGAGCGTGGCCGACACATTTTTACCCGCTTCTTGCAATCGAAAATTCTCGAGCCGACCGAATTCGGCCGGCGACGGGTTGGCCGGGGACGGTACAATCAGGAGAGTCGGCCGAATCGGCGGACCCTTCGGCCCTCTCACAATGCCCTCTGCTCTCACCCCCAGCGAACGACACGTCATCACGTTCCATTGGCTCTACGCGATGGCCGCGGGAGTCGGATTCTACACTGTCCCTCGGGAATGGGTCGGGCCGTTGATCTTCGCCCTGGTAGCCGCCTACAACATCGCCCTTCCTCTCGCCGGCCGCTGGCTCGGTCACGACGACTGGATCGTGATCTGGTTGTTCCTGGTTCCCCTGAGCCTGTTCCAGGTCTTTCCCGACCACGTCCTCGCCACTCATCTCGGGACCCTCGTCTTCCCCGACCTCGGAACACCGAGGCTCGGCGCGGTGAACGCCTTCATGGCCGGAATGTGGACGATCCCCCTCTTTCTCATCACCTTTCTCGGGCTCCGCCTGGACGACCGCTTCTCGCGCCGAGCCGCCCTGCTCGGAGTCGGCCTGGCATCGCTGGTGATTCTCGTGGGCTCCGAAGCCGTGCTGCCGGCATTGCCCATCTGGTACGCCCAGGGCGTCGAGACGATCGGGCACGTGGCCCTCTACGTGATCGTGCCCGAAATCCTCCTCGGCATCGCCACTTTCCTCGCGGTGGAGCGCTCCCCGAGGCGCAAGGCGTGGGAAAACCTCTTGAGCGCCGGCCTGGTCTCGGCCTTCTACCTGCTCTGCCTCCTCGGTTCCTACGTCTTGATCGAACGGGTCGTCGTACACCCCTGAGCGGGATCCCATGGGTGTACGACTCGGAACGTACTGGTTCCTTTACCTGATGGGGCTGGGTATCTTCTTCCCCTACTACGGGCTCTATCTACGGGAGAATCTCGGCCTCCAGGGAACCCAGGCCGGGTTGGTGCTGGCGGTGATCCCGCTGGTAGGCCTCCTGACCCAGCCCCTGTGGGGGCAGCTGGCCGACCGTACGGGCTCCAGGCGCCTGGTGCTGGCCCTGGTCAGCGGCGGGGTGGCGATCGTGCACAGCGGACTGGTGCTGGCCGACGACTTCACCAAGATCTTCTTCGGCACTGCTCTGCTGGCTCTCTTCTCGGCCGCGGTTCTCCCTCTCGCCACCGCGGTCTCTCTGGCCGGCCTGCCCCAGGACGGCGGCCAGAGCTTCGGCCGCGTCCGGATGTGGGGCACCCTCGGTTTCCTGACGACGGTGGTCGCTTTCCCCAGAGCTCTCGACCACTTCGAGGGTGTCGGGCTCGGTCCTCTGCGCTGGCAGGGATTGGAAATGATGTTCCCGGCCATCGCCTGTTTCGGATTTCTCGCCGCGTTCATGGCACTACGCCTGCCGAGCAGCCCGGCGCTGACCCTGCGCTCGCGGCGGGGCGACGTTCGCCGGCTGCTCTCTCATCCGCCGACCATCCGCCTGCTCTTGGTGGTCGTTCTCGCCCACATCTGCCTGCAGGGGCCGATCAACCTCTTTCCCCTCTTCATCGCCGAGAGCGGAGGCGATGCGGCGTCCATCGGCGAGATGTGGATCTTCATGCTGCTGCTGGAAATTCCCCTGATCGCCTTTTCCGGTCAGACCTTGCGGCGCCTGGGCGCCCGGGGCCTGCTCTTCGCCGGTCTGCTGGCCGAGGGCATCCGCTGGAGCACCTGTGCCCTCACCTCGAATCTCGAGATCATCCGCCTCGTCCAGCTGCTGCACGGGGTCGGGGTCGCCGGCATCATCATCGGCGCCCCCCTCTATCTCGAGCAGGCGGTACCGGCCCGCCTTCGGGCCACTGGCCAGGCGTTCATCTCGAGCGCCGGTTTCGGAGTCGGAGCGATTCTCTCGATCAGCGGCGCCGGCTGGCTGTTCGAGCACGTCGGGCCCACGGCTCCTTTCGCCGTCGCCGGTGGCGGGGTCTTCTTGCTGGCCCTGCTCCTGTTCGCGGTGTTGCCCGCGCCCTATCGCCCGGAGCCGGAAGAGGACGACGACTGACCGGAGGCGGCGGCGACTTCGAAGGCGATCGTGCTGCTGACGGCCTGGCCCGTGTGGGGGTTCTGGACATCGATCTCCAGGAAATAGCTACCGGCCTCCAGGTCTTCGGGAAGGAACATCGCCGAGAGCTTGTCGACCCCCTCGAGCCCGGTTACCGTGCGTTCGATGCCGTGCAGGCGCCCACCCTCCTGGGGAGCTCCTTGCGCATCGACCACCCGGGACTCGATCGCAAAATCGCCCGACCACAGGTTGTAGGCCACCAGGCACAGCGGCCAGGGCTCGTCGTCGCGAACCACCGGCCGGGCTGCCGGCACGTAGGGCCGCCCGCCCATGGTGAAGGGGTAAACCACGCTGTCTCCCGAGCCCTGCCGCGCGGGCTCTCGCACCAGCAGCCAGCTGCCGGACGGCTCGATGAAGAACGGCGGCAGGAGCACCGGCGACCCTTCGCCGTATTCCGGCACCTCGACCTCGATGGTCTGTACGCCCGCACGTCCGGTGGTGGAGTTGCGCACCAGGGTACGCACCAGGTAGCTGCCGGGCCCCACGTCGAGATGACCGTAGTACTTCACCCCTCGCTGGCGGATCAGGTCGCCCCCCTTCTCCAGGTCCAGGGTCAGCTTCTGGGTGAAGAAATCTCGCATCTCGTCTCGCCGATCGGTGACGTAGACGTAGATCTCCACATCGGCGCGGGAGCCTTCGTGCCCCTGGAGCAGGCTGGGTCCGTCGATCTCGAGGATCACCGGCACGTAGGCCGCGGAGTCGGCGGCTCGAAAGGCCGGCGAGAGGATGTCCACCCCGATCTCGCGACGTTCCACGGCACTGGCGATGGCGTCGGAGGCGAGCAGGTTCTTCTCCAGCGGATCCAGATCCTGGAAGGGCCGAGGGGCGTAGTACCCCGCCCGATGGGATACCTGGGTGCCGCGTTCCTTTTTCTTCAGCCGTACCTTGAGGCGATGGTAGGCACCGTCGTGCTTCAGCTTCTTCGGCTCGAAGGAGAGCACGTAAGTGACTGTCGAGCGTCCCAAAACACGGTCGAGATGCTCTCCGAAGTTGTTGGCGTCCTCGTAGAGATCCCCTCCGGTTCCCCGGGCCATGTAGAAGAGGGCGTCCTGGCCGACCTGGTGCTTTCGCTCCTGGCGCGCACCTCCGGCGCTGAGGCCGGAGATGTCCACCGCCTGGATCACGCAGTCCGCACGCCGGAACTCTTCGAGCATCCGCTCCACGTTGCCCTGCAGGCGGCTGTTGCCGTAGACGTTGTCGGAATCGACGAAGGCCAGGAAGCCGCGTTCCCGGTCGAGCTGCTCCTGCTGGGCCTGGCGGTCGTCGTTGGTCGGCTGGCGGCCGAAGAGCAGGGTGCCGTCGAACCCCTCGGAGAAGTACACCACGTGTTTGCGCCCCTGGATGCTGTCGAGCACCCGCGCCACGTCGCCCAGGGACCTCGCCCAGGAATTGATCCGGCTCCGCTCGAAGGCCTTCTGGCTCTTCTCGATCTCGAGGCCCACGACCCGCAGGCTCTCGAGCAGCTCCTGGGCGGGGCGACCGCTGCTGCCGGTGGCCAGGCTCTCGAGCAGGCCCGCACCTTCTCCGCCGCCGGGCTCGTCGATCACGAACCGCAACGGATCCTGCCGCTGGGTCGCCAGCAGATCGGGAGAGCCGAGGGTGTCGATCGCCCGGGCCAGCTGGGCCCGATCGGGAGTGAAGGTCACCAGCAGCCTCGGACCCACCTCGAGCGAATACATCATCACCGCGGCCAGGTCGGTCGGATGGAGCGAAGAGAGCACCCAGTCCCGAGCGGCCTGCCGGGCGCGAAGAATGCGGTTCGGGTCGGAGAACGAGAGGTCGAAGAGCAGCAGGAAGTGCCGGCGAGCGCTCGACGGGAGCTGCTCTCGCACCTGTTTCGCCTCGTAGTCGGCGACCTCGAGGGTCTCCAGGTCGATCACCTCGAGATGGGTGATCTCCTGCTCGCGACCCTCGTCGACGAGCACGAAGTCTTCCGCCGTGAGCCCACGCACCGACTCACCGTCGCGGTTCGAGACATTGACGGGAACCTCCACGACCACCACGTCCGAACGGCCGTCGAAGGTGGTCGGTGGCTGGGCCGTGGTGATTCCGGTGAGCAGCAGGGCCGCCCCCAGGACGAGAGGAAGCCAGGCAGATCTCGGGGTCATCGTTCTTCCTCCTTTCGCAACAGCGCCGCGTAGCGCCGAGCCTCGGAGTGGGTGGCATCGAGGCGCAGGGCGCGCGCGACGTGGTGCCTCGCCTTCTTCAGCTCTCCCAACGCGAGGTAGACCTGGACCAGGCCGACGTGCACCTCGGGGACCTCGCTGTCGCGGCGCAGCGCCTCCGCCATGAACTCCAGGGCGCCTCGGGTGTCGCCCTTCGCCAGGGCCAGCTCGCCGCGATAGATGAAGAAGAAGGGGCTGGTCTCTTCGAGACCGTCGAGCTGCTCGAGCAGGGCACTGGCTTCTTCCGTCCGCCCCTGGCGCTGGTACGCACCGGCCAGATTGGTCAGCAACGCGACGTTCTCCGGCTGCATCTCCAGGCCTCTCCGGTAGCGAGCGATGGCATCGTCGATCCGCCCCTGGCGGAACAGGGCGACGCCGAGGTTGTTCACCGCCTTGGCGAAGGTCGGCTCCAGCGCCACCGCCTTCTCGAGCAGGGACTCGGCGGTGGCGAGGTCCCCCTCGAACATCGCCTCGGCTCCGAGATTGTTGTAGTAGTGGGCCGAGGCCCGGAGGTCGTCGATGATCTCGAAGTTCCGGTAGGACTTGGGCCGATACGGCAGGAAGTCGAAGGTCCGCAGATCGCCGTCGACATACATACCGGCGACGATATGCCCCTGGCTGACCACCGTCCCGTCGCGGTAGCGCCACTTCTGGTAGTCGTTCACCTCGACATAGAAGGGATTGAGGCGCCGCTCTCGGGAGATACCCACGAAGAGGTTCACGAACGACAGGCAGTTGCCCTCGCGGTCGCGAAAGGTCTGGGCGGCATTGCGGGTCGGGGTGAGCTCGTACTGCAGATCGAGAGTGCCGAAAATGAACGAGACGATCTCTTCGACCTGATCTTCCTGCTTGCGGGTGGGCCGCAAGCGCTGCTCGATGAATGCCCGAACCTCGTCGTCGAGCTCGAAGGGTACCTCGAAGCTCTCGACATCGAGCCGGCTCGCGGGGTCGGCTTCGAGCCTGGCGGCCATCTTCTCGCGCACGAATCCCACGGAGTCGAAGCCCTCGTAGGTCGTACAGGCCCCCAGCAACAGGGCCAGGGCGAGCCACAGACCTCGCCTCATCGGATAGCTGCCCTGGGGGGAGGCAACCATCTACGTCTCCAGGCGACGAACAGTGGATCTGGTCTCAACCATTTTCGATCTCGATCAACATAGCACGGGAAACCATCTCCTTCGCGAGATTCAAAAACCCGGACCGAATCGATCCGGATTTCTGGAGCCTGCAAGCAAAAAGGCTCACTTCGAGCCTCTGGAGCACATCCGAGAGCCCCAATGGCAGCGAATTGTCGATGGCACCAGCTTTGCTAGATCTCATTGACGAGGATGCTATAATCGAGGACGTTTCGTCGAAATGGATTCATCAACTGGCGTCTGTCGTCCACCAACGGCAGGCGACTCGTTCGTCAGGCCGAAGGCATCTGGCCTATTTGTTTCGTCGGGATGAACCGAGTATCGACAACGGAGTCATACGAAAGGCAGGTATGAACGCATGAGAACCAAGAGCTTCAAGAGGATCTGGATCGCCGCGGCGCTCCTGATCCTGGCAGCTGGGGCCGCCCAGGCCCAGCTCCAGACCGGTAACCTCTACGGTACCGCGTCGGACAATCAAGGTGAGGCGCTCCCCGGTGTCACCGTTACCGTCACCGGTATCGGCGCCCCCAAAGTGCAGGTCACCAACGCCGAAGGGCAGTTCCGCTTCCTCGGCCTCGATCCGGGCGGCTACAAGCTGGAAGCGTCCCTCGAAGGATTCTCGACCGTCGAGTATCCCAACGTCGACATCCGAGTCGGCCGCAACACCTCCCTCACCATCACCCTCGCCCCCGCGGTCGAGGACGTGATCACGGTCACCTCCGAGAGCCCGCTCCTCGACGAGCGCAAGCTGGGCACCGGTACCACCGTGACCTCGGTGGAGCTGGAGAAGATTCCTTCCTCCCGCGATCCATGGGCCCTGCTCAACCAGGCTCCCGGCGTCCAGGTCGACCGCATCAACGTCGGCGGTAACGAGAGCGGCCAGCAGTCGGTCTTCGTCGGCACCGGCGCCTCGAGCAACGACAACTCCTTCGCCGTCGACGGCGTGGTGATCACCGACATGTCGGCGATCGGCTCCTCCCCGACCTACTACGACTTCGACGCCTTCGAGGAGATGCAGCTCTCCACCGGCGGCACCGACATTTCGGCGGCCACCGGCGGCGTGACCGTCAACCTGGTGACCAAGCGCGGCACCAACGAGTGGAAGGGCTCCGCCCGGTACCTGAACACCGACTCCGGCCTGCAGTCCAACTCCGGTTTCAGCGTCGACGACCTGGCGCCTGCTCAGCGGGCAGCCCACCTCGACGGCAGCTCGCCCTTTCTACCCAACGAGATCGACGAGATCACCGACCAGGGTCTCGACGTCGGCGGCTTCCTGATCAAGGATCGTCTGTGGATCTGGGGCGCCTACGGCGAGCAGGACATCATCAATCTCGTGGCTGGCGGCACTGTCGACGCCACGACCCTCGAGAACTACAACGCCAAGATCAACGCCCAGCTCTCGGCCTCGAACTCCGGTCTCTTCCAGTTCAGCCGCGGCGACAAGATCAAGAACGGCCGTGGCGCCGGCCCGCAGCGCCCCTCCGAGACCACCTGGGACCAGAGCGGCCCGACCGAGATCTGGAAGCTCGAAGACACCCATATCTTCAACTCCAACTTCTACCTCACCGGCCTCTACTCCTTCGTCGACGGTGGCTTCGCCCTCGCCCCGAAGGGTGGCGTTGCGGACCAGGTACTGCTCGATGCGGGCGGCGTTTGGCGGCGGACCTTCGCCGACTTCGGCTCCGACCGTGACGTCGACCAATGGCGTATCGACGGCTCCTACTTCTTCAACACCGGCGATACCGCGCACGAGCTGAAGTTCGGCACCAGCTACCGCGAAGCCGAGACCGCTGGCGGCACCAAGTGGGGCGGCGGCGTGATCGTGTTCGAAGACGAGGGTCCGGGCGGCGTCAATCAGGCCCGGGTCTACCGCGGCGAGAACCCCAGCAACGCCTTCACCTCCGAGTACCAGGGCCTCTGGATCCAGGACACCCTGACCCACAACAAGCTCACCGTGAACATCGGTCTGCGCTACGACGCCCAGGAAGGGGCCAACACCGCCTTCGCCCTCGAAGGCAACCCCCTCGCCGGCAATCTGCTGCCGACCCTCGAGTTCCAGGGCAACGATGCCGACGGCATCAGCTTCGAGGAGATCACACCTCGCGTCGGCCTGACCTACGCCCTCGGCGAGAACCGCGACACACTGCTGCGTTTCAGCTACTCGCGCTTCGCTCAGCAGCTGCAGCAGGGCCTGATCAGCCGGGCCAACCCGCTGTCGCCGGCCTTCGCCTTCTTCGAGTTCACCGACACCAACGGCAACCTCGAGTTCGATGCCGGTGAGCCGAACACCTTCCTGGCGGCCAACGGTTTCGATCCGGCCAATCCGACGGCGCTCTCGAGCCCGAACCGGAACCTGGACCTCGACCCCGAGATCACCGACGAGATCAACCTCGGTATCGAGCACTCCCTGCGTCCCGAGTTCGTGGTCGGCCTGAACCTGACCTGGCGGAACATCTCCGACATCCACGAGCGTGCCTACCTCGTGCGTGACGCACCGGGTGCGGCGCCACGAGTGGCCGGCCCCGGCGATTTCGCCCAGACCGGTTTCCAGACCGCCACCCTGCCCGACGGCTCGGTGGTGACCGTTCCTCAGTACGCCCTGACCCCCGAGTTCACCGGTGGCTACGCCCTGCGCAACGGCGACCGAGAGCAGGACTACCTGGGCCTGTCGGCGAACTTCACGAAGCGCCTCACCAACCGGTGGATGCTCCGTGGTCACTTCACCTACTACGACTGGGAATGGGACATTCCGTCGAGCTACTTCTTCGACCTCAACGATCTGGCCCCGGGCGAACGGCCCGAGACCGGCATCGACGACGACGAGGACTTCGACAACAACGGCGTCCCGGTGTCCGAACAGTCCGGTGGCTCCGGTGACAAGGGCGACATCCTGCTGAACAGCCGCTGGTCGTTCAACGTCAATGGCCTCTATCAGGTCGCTCCCGATCGCCCGTGGGGCTTCAACGTCGCTGCCAACATCAGTGGCCGCGAGGGTTATCCCCTGCCGTACTACCTGAACAACATCAACCCGGGTGACGGCATCCAGCGCGACCTCCAGGTCAGCCGGACCGGTGAAGATCGCAACGACAACCTGTACTCGCTGGATCTCCGCCTCGACAAGGACTTCGAGTTCGGCGACTGGGGCCTCACTCTCAGCATCGATGCCTTCAACCTCCTCAACGAGGGCACCGTTCTGCAGCGTGAGCGCAACCTTGGCGGCTCGCAGCCCAACTTTGTCGACGAGACTCTCAGCCCGCGGGTCTTCCGTCTGGGCCTCCGTCTCAGCTTCCGGTAAGCGGTAGCACCGGGCGCTCGTGGCCCGATCGGCAAAAAAGGCCGGGGGAAACCCCGGCCTTTTTCTTTGAGGAATCTCGGGAGCCCGATTGGGTTAGACTGCCTTCGAAATCATGCCCATTCCCTGGCGAAGGCTCGGTTCCCGGATCGAAGCAGCGGAGCGTTGGCTCGCTCTGCCTTCGAGCCGCCTGTTCCTCTCTTCCCTGATCATCCTCTCCGTGTTGCCCGAGGCAGCCCAGGCTGCATTGCTGCCGGCCGCCGTCGTCGCGCGGCTACCGTGGATCTTCCTGCTGATCTTCGGCCTCGAGCTCCTGGTTCGAGTCGTGATTCTCTGCAACCACTGGCTGCAGAGAAGAGCCGCCGGCTGGGAGGTGATCCTTCTCGTTCTCGATCTGGTAGCGGTGATCTCCTTCCTGCCGCTCGAGAGCCACTTCGATGCAAGCTCTCTGCGCCTGGTCCGCCTTACCCGGCTCTTGCTGCTCGCTGCGTATTGGGGAGATCTCGGAAAAGATTTCCTGTCTCTGCTGCGGCGACGGGAGTTGAGAAACCAGGTGGTCCTGGTGCTCTTCGTGGGCCTCGTCCTCTCGCTGGTCGGCGCCGTGGTCGCCAGGCATGTGGCACCCGACTTCGACTTCGACGGCGATGGCGAGATCGGCGATCCACAAGACCAGGACTTCTTCTACGTCCTCTGGTGGGCCTTTCGCCAGGTCCAGGACCCCGGAAACCTGGTGAGCGGAATCGATCGCCCGGCGGTGGTCGGGCTTTCGCTGTTCCTCACCTTTGCCGGCCTCCTGGTGCTCGCCCTGGTGATCGGTATCGGCACCTCCGCCATCGAAGAAATGTTGCGGCGGGCCCGACAGCGCCCCGTGGCCCTGCAAGGACATTCGGTAATTCTCGGGACGACCGACCATGACCGCCTCTTGCTCGAGGGCCTGGCACAGATCTACCTCAAGAACCTGCGTCCGTTCCGCGCCGCAGTCCTCGGCTCCGACGACCTGCACGACCTCCTCGACCAGTCTTCCATGCGCAGGGTCCATCTGCGGCGAGGAGATCCGATCGAGGTCGAAGATCTCGAGCGGGTCGCTGTCGGGAGGGCCCGGCGGGTGTTGATTCTCGGCTCCGACACCGAGGATCCCGACGGCGACGTGCTCTCCGCCATTCTGGCCACTCGGCGCAGCAACGAGAGGATCGACCTCTATCCCGAGATCGATCACGAGCGGAACTTCGGCGCCGCCCGCACCGCCGGCGGACCGCGAACCCACATCGTGGGTACGGGATCGTTCCTCGGCCACTATCTCGTGCACCAGGTAATCTACCCGGGTTCCGTGGAGCTGTATCGGCAGCTGCTCGAGAGCTCCGGCTGCGAGGTCTACACCTACCTGTACTCGAAGCCGGAACGCCAGCGGCTGCTTCGAGCCAGCCGCGGCTCGTTCGATCCGGCCACCCTCTACACGAGGAGCTTCTTCGATCACGGCGTCAGCGTGATCGGCATCCTGGTCCCTCCCGAAGAGGCCCTGGGCTCCAACGTCGAGGAATGGGAAGACGACGACCTGGTCGCGATTCTGAACCCCATCCGAGCCGCCCGAGAAGCGGCGCCCGGGCACCTCTTCGATGGGCGAGGCGGCATCCACTGGCAGCAGATCCGGGGGGTGATCGGGATTGCGCTCCGCTGGCGCGATCTCGCCAGCTCCGCCAAGGAGCTCTACGCGGCGTCGCGGCCCTCGACGCCTCTTTCATTCCCCGCAGCCGCAGCCACCGTGCTGCCGCTGGCCCTGCCCCGGCGAACCCTGGGCAAGGTGGCGATCTGTGGTGGCAGCGAGCGAATCCCCCGAGTGGTCGTCGAGCTCCTGGGTTTCTTTCCGGCTCTCGAGATCGAAGTCCTCGTTCCGGAGGAAAGTCGTTTTCCGGCCCTGATCCGCGACATCTCGGCCATGTCGACCAGGATCCGCGGCCAGAGTCCTGTCATCGAAGGGGAAGGGGAAGTACGAGTCCTCTTTCCCGAAGGCAAGGAGTGCTCGACCGGCGCCCGGATCGCGCTGCGCCAGGTGCGTTGGGGCGACCTCTACCGACTGCTCCAGGAGGATCTTCTCCAAATCGACGACCTCGACACTCTTCTGTTCCTCCCGGCGACCCACAATCACGACGGCGCGGTGGCGCTCGATTGCCTACATCTCGCGAATCTGGCCAGCCGCGGTCTCCTACGCTATCGCTCGCACCTCCATGTTATCGGTCTGGTCAGGGATCCCGCCAAGGGGGAGCTTCTCGAGAGCCGACTCCGCAAGCTCGCTCCGGGACGAAGCCCACTGCTCTTCTCCATCGTTTCCAGCGAGAGGGTGCGCCACCAGTACATCGTACAGAATGTATTCGTCCGCGGGCTCAACACTCTCTTCCTCGAGCTCCTGAGCGCCGAAGGCCAGCACGTCGGCCGGCTCGACCTCGCCGGTGGCCGAGTTCCCCTCGACTCGATCGACCCCGAGGCCCTGGCCGGCACCCTGTTGCAGCACGACCTGGTTCTTCTGGGCCTCGCCATCGATGGACCCGAGGGACGCGAGGTCGAGCTCCGGGTTTCCGAGCTCGCCGATCTGTCCCGGAAGGAAGGCGCCAGAGACCTCTGTGGCGTCTACGTCCTGGGGACTCGAAAGGCCCTCGAAGCAGTCGACAGAGCGACTGCCGGGCGGCTTGCAGCGAGCTGAGCACGAACAGCCGTACCGACAGCTCCCATGGGGCTCGTGGTACCATTCTCCTCATGGAGATTCAGAGAATGACGAGAAAAATCGCGCCGTTCGCCACCTCCCTGACCCTCATTCTGCTTCTCGGAACCCCTCTGCTCGCACAAGACTGGGCAGGTCGAGGGCGCATGCAGGGCCGGGTGGTCGACCCGGAAGGCGAGCCCGTCAAGGGCGCCAGGGTCACCCTTCACCAGAAAGATCTTCCCGGCAACGGTCCGCCGGCCTTCGAGACCGACAAGAAGGGGCGCTGGTCGTATCTGGGCCTGAAGGGCGGCATGTGGAGCATCATCATCGAGACCGAGGAGTTCATGCGCTCCGAGGGAATCGTGAAGGTCAACGAGTTCAGCCCCGGGAAGCCCATCCATGTCGAGCTGAAACCCATGATGGTAGAACCGGCCCAGAATCTCGCGGCCGCCGCCGTCGACCGCGGCAACGAGCTGCTCGCGGCCGGGGACGGCGCCGGGGCTCGAGCCGAATACGAGGCGGCTCTACCCGATGCCGGTGAGGCGTCGCGCCCCGCCCTGCTGCGGGCCATCGCCCAGACCTGGGCCATGGAAGAGAACAGCGACAAGGCCGTCGAGCTGCTCGAGGAGAGCCTCACCCTGGCGCCCGACGACACCCTCACCCTCAAGCTGCTGATCAATGTCTTGCTCAGCGCCGGGCGAGACGAAGAAGCCAAACCCTACATCGCCCGGCTACCGGCCGAGGAGAAGCTCGACGTGGGCGCCCGCCTCAACCTGGGCATCGACCTCTACAACCAGGGGGAGATGGACGGCGCCTTGGAGCACTTCGAGAAGGCGATCGAGGACTACCCGGATTCGCCGGACGCGTACTACTACCGCGGCCTGGTCCTCATGGCTCGCCAGGAAAACGAGGCCGCCAGCGCCGACCTCGAGACGTTCATCTCCCTGGCTCCGGCCGACTCCCCGCAGATCGCCGAAGCTCGCCAGTTTCTCGAGTACCTGGGCTCCCAATAGGCCCGGCCCAGGTCCCGTGATCGGTGAGCGAATGAGGGCTCGGTTCTCCCCGAACCGAGCCCGTCGTCTCCTCTGCCGCAGCCTCGGCCCTCTGCTGTTGGGCCTGCTCGCCTGTGCTTCCCCCCCGGACCCGGAATCCCGAGACCTTTCCGCGACGGGCTCCCCGCGCTCCGCCTCTTCGTCGTCCGGGTCGCTCGGCGCTCGCGACGTGGTGTTGATCACGATCGATACCCTGCGCGCCGACACCCTGGGCTTCGCCGGACATCCCGAAGCGGTTACCCCGACTCTCGACCGGCTGGCGGCGGAAGGCCGGGTCTTCACCAATACCCACGCCCACAACGTGGTCACCCTGCCGTCCCACGCCAACATCCTGACCGGGCGATACCCCTACCAGCACGGCATCCGCGACAACACGGGATTCGTCCTCGATGCGGAGATTCCCACCCTCGCCACCTGGCTCGCAGAGGCCGGCTGGGCCACCGGCGCCTTCGTCGCCTCCTACCCCCTGGATTCCCGCTTCGGCCTCGACCGCGGCTTCGACATCTACGACGACGAGTACCCCCGCTCGCATCGATCCAACGAGTTCTCCCTCGCCGAGCGACCGGGAAACGAAGTGGTCGATCGCGCCCTGATCTGGTGGGAATCCGTCGCTGGACGTTCCCGATTCCTGTGGCTCCACCTCTTCGATCCCCACGCACCCTACGAGCCGCCCGAGCCCTGGGCCAGCCGATTCCGCGACCAGCCCTACCTGGGCGAGATCGCCGCCGTCGACGAATACCTGCGGCCGCTGATCGAGCTCTCGGGTCCCGAGACCCTGGTGGTGCTCACCTCCGACCACGGCGAGGCCCTCGGAGAGCACGGCGAGCCGACCCACGGCCTCTTCGCCTACGAGCCCACCCTGAAGGTTCCTCTGGTCCTGCGAGGGCCCGGCATCGAGCCCGGGCACGATTCCCGCAACGCCGGCCACGTCGACCTGGCCCCGACCCTGCTGCGAGCGCTCGGCCTCGAGGTACCGGAAGGTCTGCCCGGCCACGACCTGCTGGCCGCCGCCCCGGCCGAGCACGAGGGCCACTACTTCGAGTCCTTGTCGGCCAACCTGAACCAGGGCTGGGCTCCCTTGCGGGGCTGGTTGCGATCGAGCCACAAGTGGATCGAGCTGCCCCTTCCGGAGCTCTACGATCTGGAGACCGATCCCGGAGAGACGCAAAACCGGGTCGGAGAGCTCTCCACCGTCGCCCGTTCCCTGCGCTCCGCCCTCCCCCGGGAGTCGACCTGGCCTCCCACTCGCTCCGAGGCCCTGTCCGGAACCGCCCAGCTGCGCGGCCTGGGATACCTCACCGGCACGGCGGCGCCGAAAGATTCCTACGGCCCCGAGGACGACCCCAAAAATCTCGTAGATCTCAACCGGCGGCTACACCAGATGGTGGAACGATACGGCCAGCGACGACTGCAAGACGCCGAACGCCTGGGCCGGGAGATCGTGGCCGAACGACCGGAGATGCCGATGGGGCACTCCCTCCTCTCCCAGGTCTTGCTCGAACGTGGCCGGTTAGACGAGGCGCTCGACGTGATGCGTGAGGCCTGGCAGGCGGGCGCGGCGAGCCCTTCGCTCCTGCGCCAGCTGGCCCTGAGCCTGACCCGCGTCGGCCGGCCCGACGAGGCTCTCTCGGTGCTCGATCCGATGAGCCACACCCCCGAGGGTGAAAACGCCGACCCCGCCTTTCTCGGCGTCCGCGGAATCGCCCTCTCCGAGGCCGGCCGCCAGGAGGAGGCCCGAGATGCCTTCGAGCTCGCTCTCGAAGCCGACGCCCAGGACCCCAGGGCCCTCGAGGGCCTGGGGATGGTGGCCCTCCGCCAGCAACGCTGGGCCGACGCCGAAACCCACCTGAAAGAGACCCTCCTGGTCAATCCCGACTCTGCCGAAGCCTGGAACATGCTGGCGGTGGCCAAGATTTCGGGCTCCGGAGACGGCGCCGGAGCCCTCGAAGCCTGGAGCCGCTCCCTCGAGATCGATCCCAAGCAGTGGGACGTGCTCTACAACCTCGGCCTCGTCGCCCCCGACCTGGGCCAGATCGAGCTCGCCCGGGAATCCCTACGCCAGTTCGTCGACGGAGCTCCGCCCGATCGCTACGGCCCCGACATCCAGGAGGCTCGCCGCCGGCTCGCCGCCCTCGGAGGGTGAGGTCGAGCCCCAGCGGGGCGGCAGGATGTAGCCTGGGCCGATCTGGCGAGCTTGCGAGCCGTGAGCCCCAGGCGTGTGGGGCGGCCTCTGGGAGATGGGAACCGAGTACCTCGACCATGGTCGCCGGCTCCACCGTCGCTCGGAGGGTGAGTTCAACGCCGCCAGTCTTGGTGAAACACCAGGCGGCGGTCCGCGGGCACGTCGAGCAAACGGAGCCGTTTCCTTTCCGGCCAGCGGATCTCCACCGAATCGGCCCGGGCCGATGCATCGAGCCCGAAGCCCAACACTGCGTCGTTCTGCGACAGATAGGAAGATCCGGCACGAGCCTCGCGTACGCTTCTCCGGCCTGCGGCGACCACCTCGACCCGGGCGCCGACCCCGCGCGGTCCGAGATCGACCTGCAGCCAGCGCCCGGTGGCGGCCCGGTTCTCGTAGACCTCGGCACGGGCGTCGGAGTTGTTGATCACGAGATCGAAGTCACCGTCGCCGTCGAGATCTCCGGCCGCCAGGCCACGCGACGACTCGACCACCGTGAGCCCCGGGTCGGGCACCTCCCGGAAGCGGCCCTTGCCGAGGTTCTCGAAGACCTGGTTCGCCTGGCGGAAAGTGCTCCCGGTGCCGAAGGCTTCGATGTTGTGGATGATGTGCCCGTTGGCCACCGCCAGGTCTAGGTCGCCGTCGTGGTCGAGATCGACGAAGGCGGTGCCGAAACCCACCTTGTACATCGATGGCTCTCCCAGCCGCGACACGAAACGCTGGTCGAGAAAGAGCGCGTCTCCGGCGTTGCGGTAGAGGGCGTTGGTCTGCAGGTCGAGGTGGGTGACGTAGAGGTCTTCACGACCGTCGCCGTCCATGTCGCCCACCGCGATGCCCATACCCGCCTCGGGTTTGCCCAGGTCGCTCAGGGCCGCCCCGGCCAGCAGGGCGACCTCCTCGAAAGTGCCATCGCCGCGGTTGCGAAATAGGAAGTTGGCGTTCATGTCGTTGGCCACGTAGAGGTCGGGATCGCCGTCGAGATCGAGGTCTCCCCAGGTCACCCCCAGGCCGCTGCCGGCGATCTCGGGCGCCAACCCCGAAGCCGCCGACGCCTCCTCGAAAGTACCGTCGCCCCGGTTCCGATACCAACGATCGGGCAGCCCGGAGTAGACGTCCGGGTGGCAGTAGGACCGCAGACCGCGCTCCCGGTCACCACAGGGCGGATTGTTGTCGAAGGAAAAGTCGACATAGTTGACGACGTAGAGATCGAGATCGCCGTCGCCGTCGCCGTCGCTGAAGGCGGCCGACGTGCTCCACAGCGGATCTTCCGTTCCCGAAGCCTCTTGGCGACGGAACGAGCCGTCGGCACTGCCGAGGAAGAGCTGATTGGCACCGAAACAGGTGATGTAGACGTCGAGCCAGCCGTCGCCGTTCACGTCTCCCACGGTGCCACCCATTCCGTAACAGGTGGCCTGCAGGCCCCGCGCTTCGTCGCGCACGAAACGGGTGGCACCTCGAATCGAGACGTTGCGGAACAGGGCACTCCGGGGTTCCTCGGAGGGATCCAGGGGACCACTGTCGATCAGCAGGAGATCCCGGTCACCGTCGCCATCGCTGTCGAAGATCAAGGCGCCCGACCCCATGGTCTCGATCATGAAGAGCTCACCCGTTCCGCCGTGGTGGTGGCGAAACTCGAGCCCCCAGGCCGTGCTCACCTCCCGAAACCAGGGAGAAGCTTTCTCGGCGGCATCTGTCGGGAGACCCAGGACCTGGCAGAGAGCCCAGAGCCCCGAAGCGACGAAGATCCCCCCCGAACGCCTCGCTGCAGCCGCCGCGTGTCGGGATCCCGCCGCCATCGGCCCTCAGTCGCGCTGGTCCAACGCCTGCCGCACGACCTCCACCGCCGCCCCGACCTCGATCCGCTCCTGGCGACGATCGTCGCGGTAACGAATGGTCACGGTCTGGTCCTCGGCGGTCTGGCCGTCGACGGTCAGGCAATACGGGGTTCCGATCTCGTCGTGCCGGGCGTACCGCTTGCCGATCGAGTGCTGGGCATCGTACTTGGCGTTGATCCCCGCCTTCAGAAATTCGTCGACGATGCCGCGCGCCACCTCGGGCATGCCGTCCTTCTTCACCAGCGGCAGGATGCCCGCTTTCACCGGCGCCAGGCGAGGGTGCAGGCGCAGCACCGTCCGTGCGCCCTTGCCGTCCTCGTCGGCGGCTTCTTCGTCGTAGGCGTCGCAGAGCACGGCCAACACTCCGCGGGTTGCGCCAGCCGCGGGCTCCACCACGTGGGGCATGTAGCGCCAGCCCTTCTTGCCGGTTTCCGGATTCTCGGCCTCCGGGTCGAAGTACTGCAGTTTCTTGCCCGAGCCCTCGCTGTGGGCACGGAGATCGAAATCGGTGCGGGAAGCGATGCCCTCGAGCTCGTCCCAACCCCAGGGAAACTGGTACTCCACGTCGAAACAGCCGTCGCTGTAGTGGGCGAGCTCGTCGTCGTCGTGACAGCGAAACCGGAGGTTTTCCGCCTTCAGGCCGATGCTCTGCCACCACGCCAACCGCTGCTCCTTCCAGTACTCGAGCCACTTCGGACCTTCTCCCGGGGGCACGAAAAACTCCATCTCCATCTGCTCGAACTCCACCGAGCGGAAGATGAAGTGCTCCACCGTCACCTCGTTGCGGAACGAACGTCCCATCTGAGCAATTCCGAAAGGCACCTTCAGGCTGGTGCTCTGCAGCACATTGGGGAACTGCACGAACATCGCCTGGGCGGTTTCCGGCCGCAGGTAGACGCTGCTGTCGGCAAGTGCCTTCTCTGCCACCTCGCGCAGGCCGGCATCGTCGGTCCCCTCCTCCACCGCCTTGCGGACCTCGATCAGCAGATCGCCGATCGGATCTACCGGGCCGAGGAAGGAACGCAGCATGAGATTGAACTGGCGCTCGTCGCTGAGGTAGGGCGAGCCGCAGTTGGGACACACGTAACCGGCCTTCGAGCCCTTCGCGCCGTGCAGGGTCTTGCCCTCCCGGCGCAGGGTCTCGCCGAGCGTGCGCTCGACCTTTTCGAGGGCGACCTTCGCCCGCCCCTTGTCGGCGAGGGTGATCGGCGCCTCGGCACCCGCCTCGAGAGTCGGAGCCTTGTCGGCCCGGAACCTCTCACCACAGACCTTGCAGTCGACCAGGGGATCGGAGAAACCCGCCAGGTGCCCGCTCGAGCGCCAGACCTGCGGGTGCATGATGATCGAGGCGTCGAGACCCACGATATCCTCGCGGCTGTGCACCATGGTCCGCCACCATTCGTTCATGAGATTGCGCTTCAGCTCGACGCCCATCGGACCGTAGTCGTAGGAAGAGCGTAGGCCGCCATAGATCTCGGAGCTCTGGTAGACGAATCCACGTCGCTTGGCGAGGGAAACGATCTTCTGCATCGAAGCGTTGTCTTGGGTGCTCATCAGGGAGGTCTCTTTATGTGTCGGGAGGGGCGGGAGAAACCGCGCGGACCAGCGCTCGATCTCTCGCGAGTTGGAGGCATCTTTCTACCACATCTCTCCACCCGGTGCCGACCGTAGATACCTTCCGAGCCGCGCCCGGTGCCCCCCCACCTGTGGCCC